>NZ_ALKG01000127.1 GCF_000286455.1 Selenomonas sp. FOBRC6 | reverse complement strand
GACCGCTTGCGTAACTAAGCGTTCGCGCTGGGTGCGCTCTTCTATAAACTACATATGGAAACGGGAACAGGGGATTGGAAAATGACAGAGGATACGATCAGCCAGATCGCCACCGCATACGGCGCGGGCGGCATCGGCATCATTCGCGTGAGTGGAGCGGACGCATTTGCCGTTGCACGGCAGATCTTCCGCCCTGTGCGGGGTGATCTTGGGGAGATCACGCCCTACCGCGCGCACTATGGACAGATCACCGCGGCGGACAGCGGCGTCATTGATGAGGGGATCTTGCTGCCCATGCGTGCGCCGCACTCGTATACGGGCGAGGATGTTGTGGAGCTGCAGTGCCACGGCGGGAGCATCGTCCTGCGTGAGGTGCTGCTGCGGACGTGGGAGGCGGGTGCGCGTCCTGCCGAGGCGGGCGAGTTCACGAAGCGCGCCTTTCTGAACGGACGGCTCGACCTCACGCGCGCCGAGGGCGTCATGGAGCTCATCGCGGCAAAGAGCGCACGCAGCGCCCGTGCCGCACGCGAGCGTATGGCAGGCGCCCTCTCGCAGGAGATCACGGCGATCCGTCACCGCCTCCTCGGCGCGATTGCGCGCATCGAGGCGGGCATCGACTTCCCCGAGGACGACATCCCCGCCGCCTCCGCTGCCGCACTCAGAGAGGATATTACGGCGGCGGCATCAGCTGTTCGGCGTCTCCTCACGGGGGCAAATGCGGGGCGTATCCTGCGCGAGGGTGTCAAGACCGTCATCGTCGGGCGTCCGAACGTCGGCAAGTCGAGCCTCCTCAACGCCCTCGTCGGCACAGAGCGTGCCATTGTGACCGATGTGCCGGGCACGACGCGCGATGTTATCGAGGAGGAGATCAGCATCGAGGGCATCCCCCTGCGCCTCCTCGACACGGCAGGGCTGCGCGCGGCAGAGGATGCGGTGGAACAGATTGGCGTCGCGCGCACAGAGCAGCATATGCGGGACGCGGAGCTCGTGCTTGCCGTCTTTGACAGCTCCAGTGAGCTCACAGAGGAGGATCATGAGCTCATTGCACGTCTGCGCGAGATGAACGCCGAGACCATCATCCTCTGCAACAAGGAGGACTGCGCGCGCGTCCTGCGCGTTGCGGACTTCGACGGCGTGAATGCACCCGTCCTCATGATCTCCGCACAGGCGGGGACGGGACTCGATGCCCTGCGCGAGACCATAGCCGCGCGCGTGCAGATGATGGAGGGCGATCTCAGCGACGGTGCACTCCCGAACAAGGAGCGCGAGGTAGAGGCGCTGCAGCGTGCCGCGCGTCATCTCTCCGAGGCGGAGAAGACCCTCGCGGCGGAGATGGGCACGGACTTTATCTCCATCGACCTGCGCGGTGCCTACGACATCCTCGGCGCGATTCTCGGCGAGACCGTCGACACCGACCTCATCGACCGCATCTTCAGCGAGTTCTGCATTGGGAAATAAAGACACAAAACAAAAAGAGCCGCAGAGCGGCTCTTTTCTTGTGTACGAAAAGAAGTATTATCCCACGACCCAGACGACGAAGTAGAGGACGAGCGGGATGGTGACGCAGAAGATGCCGATGAAGTCGATGTAGACACCGGTCTTGATCATCTTCGTGATGGGGATGTAGCCGGATGCGTAGACAATCGCGTTCGGCGGCGTCGACACCGGCAGCATGAAGCCGAGCGACGAGGAGAGCGCGATACCGATTGCAACGTGCACGGGGCTGAACCCTGCTGCAACAGCTGCCGTGATGCCGAGAGGTCCGATCATGTTGGTCGCCGCCGTGTGGCTTGTGAGCTCGGACAGGAGCAGCGCCATGATGCAGAAGATCGCGACCAGTGCGAACTCGGAGGGCTCACCGCCGAGCATGCCGACGATCATGTCGCCGACCCACTGAGAGAGGCCGGTCTTATACATCATGCCGCCCATCGCAAGACCGCCGCCGAAGAGAATGAGTGTGCCCCACTCAACGCCTGCAACAGCGGATTTCCACTCGAGCGTGAACTGACGCTCCTTGAAGTTGATCGGCATGAGGAAGAGGAGCAGCGCACCGAACATCGCCGCAACCGCCTCGGGGAAGAGAAGGTTATACATCTTGAGCACGGGGCTCGTGCTGCCGAGCGTCATCGAGAGAATGCCCGGGAAGACCCAGAGGACAACAGCGACGAGGAAGCAGACGAGCGTGTTCTTCTGTGCGCGCGTCCAGCCGCCAAGCTCGGAGACGCGGGCGCGGATGAACTCCTCTGCACCGTCGATGCGCTCCACATCGGGCGGGAACATGCGGATGAGGATGAAATAGGTGATGATAAAGTAGACGACCATCGCGATCGCGCCCCACGTCATCCATTCAAAGAAGGAGATGTGGATGTTCGCCATCTGATCGAGGAAGCCGAGCATGATGATGTTCGGCGGGGTGCCGATCGGGGTCAGAACGCCGCCGATGGAGCAGGAGTATGCGGTCATCAGCATGAGACCCGTCGCGTATTTATAGTCGTGGAGGTCGATCTCCTTGCCATTGGCGGCCATCATTTCCTTGATGGCGCCGAGGAGACCAAGGGCGATCGGGAACATCATCGCGGCGGTTGCCGTGTTGCTGACCCAGCCGGAGCAGAGCGCTGCGGCAAGACCGATCGCGAGGAAGATGCGGCGCGGATTCGAGCCGACCCATGAGCGCGAGAGCAGCCAGTAGGCGAACCGCTTGTCCAGCCCGTGATCCATCATCGCCTTGGCGAGGATGAATCCGCCCATGAAGAGGAAGATCATCGGGTTTGCAAAGGCGGCATACGCATCCTTTGCCGTGACAACGCCGGTGACGACGGCGAGCGTCGGACCGATCAGGGAGGTAACGGGGATGGGAACGGGTTCGGTGATCCACCAGAGCGCGACGAGAACCATGATGGCGAGCAGCTTGTGCGATGCGACAGTCAGTCCCTCAATGGGCGTTAGGAACACCAGCAGGGCAAGCACCGGTGCGCCAAACAACCCGACGAGACGTCGTGTCCGATCAAACTTTTGTTCCGCCTCATGAATTCTTTGGGCTTCTTTGCTTTGATCAGCACTCATTTTTTCAGCCTCCTTATACTTTAGGGTAATAATTTCTTTGCCCGATTATTATTATACGAAATTTTCAACCCTTTTGGCAACTATTTTCTGTTGGAGAGATTAACTTTTTTTTTCTGCGTTTTCTGCTATAATAGGAACGTGAATGAATGCAGGATACAGAGGAGGATTTTCATGCAAAGCTTTACCTTTCACTGTCCCACCGAGATCGTCTTTGGGCGGGGCGCGGAGAATGCGGTCGCCGAAAAACTGCGCGCGTTCGGGGCGAGCCGCGTGCTCATCCTCTACGGGGGCGGCAGCGCCGAGCGCTCGGGTCTGCTCTCGCGCATCGAGAAGAATCTGACGTCTGCGGGGCTCGCGTTCCTCGTCATGGGCGGCGTTCGCCCGAATCCGCGCGTCTCGTTCGTGCGTGAGGCGATCCGCGAGGGCATTGCTGCGGATGTGAACTTCGTCCTCGCCGTTGGCGGCGGCAGTGTCATCGACTCGGCAAAGGCGGTCGCACACGGGATTGTGAACCCGACTGTCGATATCTGGGATATCTGGACGCACAAGGCGGAGCTGACGAAGACCATGCCGTTCGGCTCCGTCCTCACGATCCCGGCGGCGGGCAGCGAGACGAGCGACTCGGCGGTGCTGACGAACGAGGACACGGGGCGCAAGATCGGGCTGAACACGCAGCTGAACCGCCCCGTCATCGCCTTTATGAACCCCGAGCTCGCCTTTACCCTGCCGCGTGAACAGATCGCGGCGGGCGCGGCGGACATCATGATGCATACGATGGAGCGCTACTTCACGAGCATCAAGGAGACGAATCTCTTCACCGACCGCATCGCCGAGCAGCTGCTCCTCACCGTCATGGAGTCGGTCAAACGCCTCCTCGTCAGCCGCAAGGACTACGACGCGATGAGCGAGCTCATGTGGGCGGGCAGCGTCTCGCACAGCGGACTCACGGAGCTCGGGCGCAGAAAGGACTTCTCTGTGCACAAGCTCGGTCACGAGCTCTCCGCGCGCTACGACGCGACGCACGCGATGACGCTCACCGCGCTCTGGGGATCGTGGGCGCGGCACGTCTATCACGACGACGCGGCGCGCTTTGCCCACTTCGCCGCTGCCATCTTCGGCATCGATGCGGGCACGGATGAGGAGCGCGCACGCGCCGGCATCCGCAAGATGGAGGAGTTCTTCACCGAGATCGGTATGCCCACGAGTCTCGCGGGACTCGGTGTCGGCGCGCTCACAAAGGGCGCGATCGAGGAAATCGCAAGCGCCGCGACGGCGAACGACACAATCCGTCTCGGCGACTTCCGCCCGCTCACGCGCGCGGACGCCATCGCCATCTACGAACGGGCAAATGGGTCGACAGAAAACTATCGGTAGAGAAAACGCCTGACTATATCATGTAATAACAGAATATATACGAAAATAGCACTGTGCTTTTCATGCACAGTGCTATTTTGCTTGTTGTCCCATGCCGCACGCAGCATTCTATGTGTTGGAACCTCAAATGACCTCCATCCAGAATGTGCTAGAGGAGTCTCAATGCCGCACGCAACACTCTATGTGTTGGGACACAACCTTGTCGAAGTCAAGGCAGGGAAGTCTCGGTTTCAATGCCGCACGCAGTATTCTATGTATTGGGACTCTGTCGTCCCCAGCCCTTGTCCCATCAGGGCTGAGAAGCCGTTTTGGAAAGTCGTCCGTTTTTCGCGCTGTTTTTGCTGCCAAAATGCGCTCTCCGAACGGAAAATCGCGTGGCAGATCGCCTCTACTCCTTGTGCGGCACGGGCTGCGCCGTTTTGGAAAATCACAACGGTAGAATGCCGCTTGCGCGCCCCTGCGGATCATTTTCCACTTTTCGCTTCGATAACGATTATAGCATAGATTTTTGCATTTTTCAATGGGGCTGCTGCACAAAGTCGTTCTGACTCGTGCAGCGTTCCCTGTTTCACATTCCTAATCGCATATCAATTCCTCTCGCTTCCTGCCGGTGCTATACTATATGCGATATTCCGATTTGGTGAAAAGGGGGAAGCCGCATGCAGACAAAGACGGTGCGCATCGTGTTCGTTCTGATTGCCCTCGCACTGCTTGGCGCATTTGCGTGGCGTGAATACGCGGCGCAGGAGGAGCGCGCACATCTCCTCACGGGGACGGTTGAGGCGCGGCGCGTGGAGGTCAGCACGAAGGAGAGCGGCTACATCGAGGAGCTCTTCCTGGAGGAGGGCATGGCGGTGCACGCGGGCGATGTGGCCGCACGCATCGGGCGCCGCGATCTGGACGCCGCGCTCCTGCGCGACGCGGCGGCGCTCGCACACGCAGAGACGAGCCTTCAGCGGACGCGCAGCGGAAATCGCGCGGAGGAGATCCGCGCGGCGGCGGAGCGGACGCGCGCGGCACGCGCCGCTGCCGAGAAGGCGAGTGCGGACTATGCGCGCGGGACGGCGCTCATCGCAGACGGGGCGATCTCGCAGCAGGCGTTTGATGCCCTGCGCGAGGCACGGGATACGGCGGACGCGAATCTACGCGCGCGCGAGGAGGAGCAGCGGCTGATGGAGCACGGCAGCCGTCCCGAGGACATCCGCATGGCGGAGGAGGATGTGCGCCGCCAGCAGGCGATCCTCGCGATCGATTCCTCTGCGGTCAGCGATCTCACCGTCCGCGTGCCGAAGGACGGCGTCGTCCTCACGAAAAACTATGAGCCGGGCGAATTCGTTCGCGCGGGCACACCGCTCGCAACGCTCATCGATCCGCAGGACATCTGGGTCAAGGTCTACGTGACGACCGATGTGCTCGGCGACCTGCGCATCGGCAGCCCCGCGCGCGTCTATATCGACGGACAGGCGGAGCCGCTCGACGGCACGGTCACGGAGATCAGCGACGCGGCGGAGTTCACCCTGCGGCAGAGCATCACGAAGAACGAGCGCGCGAATCTCGTCTTTGCCGTAAAGGTCGCGGTGGACAATGCCGCAGGCATCCTCAAGCCCGGCATGCCGGCGGATGTCGATCTGGAGCTGCGCGATGGACAGTAGGAAAAGCGCCGCAGACGCGCCCGTCATCGAGACGTACGAGCTCACGCGCGTCTTTGGCAGCTACACGGCCGTCGATCGGCTGAACCTCGCCGTACCGCGCGGGGCGATCTACGGGTTCATCGGATCGAACGGCTCGGGCAAATCCACCGCCATCCGCATGATCTGCGGGCTCCTGCCGCCGACGAGCGGCACGGCGTACGTGCTCGGCTGCGACACGGCCGCGCATCCCGAGCGCGCACGACAGTCGCTCGGCTACATGTCGCAGCGGTTCAGCCTGTACGCGAATATGACTGTCGCGGAGAATATGATGTTCTACGGCGGGCTCTACGGCCTCTCGCGCGACGAGCGTCGCACGCGCACACAGGAGGTGCTCGTGCGGATGCAGCTCACGGACAAGCGCGATGTGCTTGCAGGCGGTCTCTCGGGCGGGCAGAAGCAGCGGCTCGCGCTCGGCTGTGCGATCCTCCATCGGCCCGCGCTCCTCGTCCTCGACGAGCCGACCTCTGCCGTCGATCCGACCTCGCGGCGGCTCTTTTGGAATCTGCTCTCGGAGATGGCGGGCACGGAGCAGACGACGATCTTTGTCACAACGCATTTTATGGATGAGGCGGAGCACTGCGACGAGATCGCCTTTCTGCAGCGCGGCAGGAAGATCGCCTCCGGCTCGCCGACGCGGCTCAAGGAGGAACTGCCCGCGCGGCTCTACGTCCTCCCGCAGGAGAGTGCAGAGGCGGGGGAGGCGGCGCTCCGCACGGCGGGGGTTGCCTTCGACGAGGTCTATGTGTTCGGGCGGCAGGTGCGCGCGCTCGTCCCGCGGGATGCCGTCCTGCCCGAGGAGCTGCACGCGGCACCGTGGGAGCTCACGATGGAGGACGTCTTTATCTACTACGATCGGCGGCAGAGGGGGTGAGGGGATGATGCGCATATGGGCGCTCCTCGTCAAGGAGCTCATTCAGATGCGGCGCGACCCCATGACGATCGGCGTGACCTTTCTCCTGCCCGTCATCTACCTCGTCGTGTTCGGCTTTGCCATCAGCACGGACGTGCGGCATCAGTCGACCGTCGTCTTCGATCAGTCGCGGAGCGAGGAGAGCCGCAATTTCCTCGCGGCGATGACGGCGAGCGGCTATTTCGACCTGCGCTATATCGCGTGGAGCTATGACGAACTGAACGCGCGCATCGAGAGCGGCGATGCGAAGATCGGCGTCGTCTTCCCGCCCGATCTCGCGCGTGAGGCAAATGCGGGGCATACGGTGCCGATCCAGGTGATCGTCGATGCCTCGGACTCCATCGCCTCGACCTCCGCCATCGCGGCGGTGACGGGGCTCGGGATGCGCCTGCAGCCCGTCGCCGCACGCGCCGCACCTGCCGCAGCGCCCGCCTACGACGTGCGCATCCGCGCGTGGTACAACCCCGACGCCGTCACCTCCTACTACATGCTGCCCGCGCTCATGGGCATCATCCTCACGATCACGATGGTGCTCATGGTCTCCATGTCCATCGTGCGCGAGCGCGAGGCCGGGACGCTCGAGCAGCTCCTTGTCACGCCGCTCTCGGTATGGGAGCTCCTCGTCGGCAAGATCCTGCCCTACATCATCCTCGGCTACATCCAGACGACGATCTGCGTCCTCGTCGCCCTCGCGGTGTTCGGCGTGCCGCTGCGCGGGAGCATCGTCCTCCTCTACGCGCTCACGACCCTCTTTCTCCTCGCCTCCCTGACGATGGGGCTCATGATCTCATCGCTCGCGCAGAACCAGCTGCAGGCGGGACTCATGAGCATTGCAACCCTCCTGCCGGGCATGCTGCTCTCGGGCTTCATGTTCCCGCGCGCGGCAATGCCCGAGTTCTTCCAGTACATCAGCCTCGCGATCCCCATGACGCACTACATCGAGATCCTGCGCATGATCTTCCTCAAGGGCGGCGGCATCGCGGCACTCTGGGACGAGACCGCCTTCCTCGCGCTCTTCACCCTCGTGTTTTTCGGCACCGCCGTGCGGAAATTTAAGCGGTCGGTGGTATAAAAATAGGAGCTATTGCACAAGTCAAAACGACTTCATGCAATAGCCCTTTTAGTTAGAAAATATGTTTGTGTTTTTATACGTTAGACTGTATAATGCAGATGAAACGTCCTTGGGCGGGAGAAATCCCGCGGCGGTATCTTTCCCCCGAAAGGGGGTGAGTGAGTATGACGGAAGTTGACGCGATCGTTTTATTGGTCGTTGCCACCGGATATCTGCTTACAATAGCAAAAAAGTAACCGCCCACTCTGCCAAGTGAGCGGTTGTTCAAAAACAATTCGCAACCAAGGAAAGATGCCGCATAGGACGTTTCCTTCTACGCTCATTATAGCAAAAGCGCCCCTGTTTGACAAGGGCGCTTTTTATATGCGTAGAATATATTGTCCTGCATATACAACAATGATACAGAAGAGCACGAATGCATATTCACGGAATGAGCCGACGGTGAAGAGGCGGATGCCGATCTTCTGCGTGGGCGTGATGCCGGGGACTTTGCCGCAGACGGCGTCCTCCGCGATGTGCAGGAGGGCGCCGATGAAGAGCCATGTGAGGGCGGAGAAGAACGCGGCATCGTAGAAGAAGTACGCCTTCGCCTGTGCGAGTCCGCCGATGAGCGCGATATAGAGCACGAGCCAGTGCGACCAGCCGCGATGGCGGCTGCGCCATGTACTCCATCCTTGGCTCGCCGGCGTGCCCTCGATCTTATCGGGGAGGACGGCGCCGAGCGCTGCGGCTGCGGTACACATGGGATCGGCGGTGACGGCGTAAGCGATGGTGCCTGTGAGGGTGACGTGGGATACCCACTTCATTGAAGTCTCCTATGCAGATGGGTTGTCTGCCGAAAATCCTGTATATGTGCCGAAGCCCAGCATATACACCGCCATGGAGAGTGCAAGGTCGTCACTGCCGGCATGACTTCTTGCCCGCGCCCGCAGTTCCTCAATGACGGTATCATGCGGAATCGTGGCGTTCGGAAGCGTGCACAGGGCACGTTCGATGACGGCGGGCAGTACAAGGCACAGCCGATAAAAGGCATCCTGCTCCCCTGTGACGAGGGCATAGAACTGATCGAGACTGACGCGACGGATGAGGCGATGACCGACCTTCATCCCGTCGACGCTCGGCTCCCACTTGATGTTCTGCGAGCGTCCCGCGATTGCCTCTACGAGGAAGCAGGCACAGTCATCATCGCGCAGGAGCTCATTCTGCATCTTGATGAAGGTTTTTCCGGCAGCAGCAGAATTCATCGTGTTGTGCTTGTTCTTCATCTCGACGTAGATTGTCCGCACGCGCCCCGCCTCGGGGATGTCGATGCCGTCCGCGCGCTCGCAGATCACGTCCCATCCGCCCTCCGTGCCATTGGCGGGAACGCGGCAGTCCTTCATATATTGAAAGATCTGCTGATGGAAGTATCCAATGCTGTTGTTGTTGGACTTGTCCCGCTGACGGAAGATCTCGCTGCGGATGATGTCCTCCCACGAGGAGTGGTAGACCATTTTATCAAAGAGGAGTTTCACAGGATCGACGATGTTCTTGTTGAATCGCTTGAGGTCATAGGAGGTCAGCTTTTCTCCGTACTTCTCGATGGTTGCCTGTACGTGCCGTGTAAAATCCTCTTCGGAGATGAAGTCTAATGTCCACATTTGAGTTCTCCCAGTGCTGTGCGGATGGCGCGTCCGATCTCGTAGGCGAGACCGACGGGGACGGCGTTGCCGACCTGTTTGTACTGCTGCATCATGCTGCCACAGAATTCCCAGTCGTCGGGAAAGGACTGACAGCGCGCGTTCTCGCGCACGGTAAAGGGGCGCGGCTCGAGCGGGTGACAGCGCTCTGTCTGTTTCTGGCTCGGGGAGGTGAGGACGGTCAGCGATGGCTCGTCCAGACTCAGCCGCCGCAGGATACCCGTGCGTCCGCCGCCCATGTACCAGCAGCTCTTCATATAGGGTTTGGCGATCTCCTCGGGGATGTCGCGCCAGTAGCCGCCGGGTGGAACGAGCGCAAAGATGTCCCGCTTCTCGGCACCGTACTGCGCGCCCTCGCTCGGCGGGCAGTCCTTCAGGATGTCGCGCAGGACGGGTCTGTAGGTGTGCGGTGCAGGAAAGGAAAATGTCACATGATCGGCAAGGTCTCTGCGTATACCGATGGTGATGAGGCGTTCGCGTTTCTGCGCGACGCCGTAATCCCACGCGTTGAGGACGCGGTTCGTCAGGATGTAGCCCATGCGCTCGAAGATGTCCGTGATCGTCTGATAGGTGCGCCCGTGGTCGTGGGTCTTCAGTCCGCGCACGTTTTCGAAGAGGAACATCTTCGGCTGGAGCTGTTCGAGGAATTTCGCATAGTGATAAAAGAGTGTGCCGCGTGCATCCTCAAGCCCTCTGCGGTTGCCCGCATAGGAAAACGACTGACAGGGCGCACCGCCCGAGAGGAGGTCGAGCGTTCCGCGCGGGATGCCGAAGTAGGTCGGCAGATCCAGCCCTGAGATGTCTGCAATATCCTCGTTGATGACACGCCATGCCGGGCGGTTGTGACGGAGGGTCGCGGCAGCGTCCTTGTCCAGCTCGACAAGACCGAGTGAGTGAAAGCCCGCGCGCTCAAGTCCGAGGGCAAGCCCCCCGCCTCCTGCAAAGAGTTCGATGACGGTGGGCTTTGCTGCGTTCCTGTGCTTTGACACATGCTGTCCGTAGGGAGACTTTTTTCGGTTGTCCGTACGGATGCTGCTGATATGACGCGTCTCGTCACGAACAAGCATGTGAAACCTCCTTCTTGATATAGATCGTTCCGTGCATCCAGGTCACTCTGCCGCAACCTCCACGCGCGCCTCCTGCATGACGTCCGCGAGGGTCGTCTGCTGCATCTCGCGCTCCATTGCGCGCTGAATGGCGGCGAGGTGGCCGTCGAGGATCGTGTGGATGCTGCGGCCGACGGGGCAGGCGGGGTTCGGGTCCTCGTGGAAGCTGAAGAGTGTGTCGTCTGCGATGCTCTCGACGGCGCGGAATACGTCGGCGAGGGTGATATCTGCAAGGGGGCGCGCGATGTGGGCGCCGCCCTCGCGTCCGCGTGCAACGGTGATGAGTCCCGCGCGGCGCAGCTGTCCGAGGATGCGGCGGATGACGACGGGATGTGCGCCGATGCTGCCCGCGAGGCTCTCGCTCGTGGCGGGTTCGTCCTTGCCGTAGAGTTCGACGTAGATGAGGATGTGGATGGCGATGGTGAAGCGGCTTGAGATTTGCATATTGTACCCTCCGTTGTTCTGTATCTGTATCATACAATGAATGGAGGGAAAATGCAAGAGGGTTCGCTTAAGGACACATCATCTCTAACGGTGCCTTCTTAGCCCAGCTCCTCCGCCGAGCGCAGCTGGCGGCGTACGTCGAGGAGGAGTTTGTAGTGGACGGCGCGTCCCTCCTGCACGAGCTTCTTTACGGTGGGCGGCTGCCAGAGGGAGTGGATGACGGTGCCGCTCGTGAGGGCAACGTCGGTGCCTCGTGCGCTGTGTGCGACGAGCGGCGCGCGTGCGATGTTGATGTAGCCGAGTCTGCCGCAGCGTTTCTGTACGGGGCGCATCATGACGGGCGCGAGGACGCAGCCGTGCAGGATGGGGAGGATGATGTTGCGGCGGCGTGCGAGGAGGCGCGCGGCGTTCCTGCGGATGAGGCGGATCTCCTTGTCCTCGCGCTCGGCGAGGCAGGAGAGGACGTATTCGGTGGTTGCGGGGAGCTTCAGTCTGTCCCCTGCGGCGGTATGGACGACGGTCTCGCCGGAGCCGTTTGCGCCACTGTCGGGTACGAGTGCGAGAATCTCCGCCGCTGCGGGAAGTCTCTGCATGAGGATTTCTCTCTTCGTCCGGTTCATTTCGGATCTCCTTTCATTCCCTAACGGGCAGCATTTGCCGCCCCTCCTGCCTGCCGCCGGCGCAGCGCACAGGCACGAGTGATTAAAAACAATCACCTGTTCCTTTCTGAATGGTATTATATAGAAAATGCGTTCGCGTGTAAAGAATTTTTTGAGCGCGCCTCCTCCTTTTTCCGCTGACGGCAGGTATCCATGTGTAAAGCGCTTACGGAGAACAAAGAGAAAGGAGTTGATCCACATGGCACGCAAAGATGCAGCGAGCAAGATCACGCTCAAGGTGACGACGGGAGTCGGCGCGGACGGCAAGACGCTCTACAAGAACCGCACGATCAGCGGGATTGCGCCGAGCCTCACGGATGCGGATGCGCTGACGGTGGGCCGCGGTTTCGCGGGTCTCCAGAAGCACGGCCTGAGCCTCGTGACGCGCACGGACACGGCCGTTCTCGAGGACTGAGAACGCTACTAAGATCATAGAAAGGAGGGAGTTCATATGTCGACGAAGAAACAGCTGCGCATGACGATGAAGATGTCGAGCGGCAAGGAGATGACGCTGAGCCTGATGGACCCGAAGGACGGTCTGACGAAGGCAGAGGTCACGACCTGCCTGCAGGATGTCATCGATAAGAAGGCGATTGTCGCAGGCGAGGCGTACCCCGTCTCGGTGAAGGACATCGCGATTCAGACGGTGGATACGGAGAAGCTCGCCTAAGAGCGCTCCGTCACCCGAACCCCGCAGGAATGCCTGCGGGGTTTTTGTATGCACTTGCATATCGCGCTATCTTTTGATAAAATGCAATAGGCTTGCGGTTGTAGCTCAGATGGATAGAGCATCTGCCTCCTAAGCAGAGGGTCGCGCGTTCGACTCGCGCCAATCGCACCATTTCTTTGATATGAAAAAAGCCCCGACGCTTACCGGGGCGTTTTTTGTGCGTTATTTCAGCCTTTGCCGAAGCCGAAGAGGGATTTGAGTTTACTGCCGATGCCTGTGGGTTTGTCGCTGTCTGTTATGACGATGTCAGTATCAGGCACATCGTCATATAGGTCGCTGTCCATTGTTTTGCGTGGCTTTGCATCGTTTCGGCTCTCCGTGTCGTCGTCGCCGAGGTCGAAGCCTGCGCCGTAGTTCGGCGAGAATCCCGTGATGATGGGGATGCCGCAGTTCGGGCAGGCATTTGCGGAGGAGGGGACGAATTTGCTGCATTTCGGACAGAACATGGTTGCCTCGCTTTCTGTCTATTGTCAGAGGATATATGCTCGGTATCTTTACCGGGCAGTATCAGGACGATGAAGTGTTATCGTATTCCGTATCTCTGTGCAGCAGCCGCGTGATGCCGATGAGAGCGAGGATGCCGCAGAGGATGGAGAGCGTGATCAAGAAACTGTTGCCGTCGCTGCTGATGGAGATGTAGTCATACAGAGGTGTGCTGTCGAGCGGGGTGGCGTCGTCGATGCGGTCGAGCTCGCCGAGGACGGCGGAGATCTTCCAGGAGAGGAGGAGGCACGGCAGGAAAGGCGCACATGTGAGCGCCGCCTCCCATTTGCTCCTGCCGAGGGTGCGCAGCCGGCAGAGGATGAGCGGCAGGAGCGCGAGCGGGAAGAGATTCGGGCTGAGGAGGAGGACGAAGAAGTCGAGTCCCGTGGGCAGAATGCGCATGGCATCCAGCATGAGGACGACGGGGTAGAGGGTCGCCTCGATGAGGGAGGGAACGAGGATGGCGGCGGTGGCGAGGAGGAGGAGGGAGCGCATGATGAACGGCGTGCGAGCAATTGTGCCCTGTGTCGGGAAGTATGCCGCGCGGACGGGGGGAAGCTCCTCCTCGACGGGCGGTTCTCCGTAGCGATTGGCCACCGGGTCTCCCTTTTTGAGAAAGATCCACGCGGAAAATAGGGCAAGCACGAAAATGCCGATAAAGACGAGGAAGATGTAAACGAATGCAAAGCTGCCGAGTACGAGTCCAACCTCCTCGGGGCTGTCAAAGAAGATGAGGTCAGGGCTGAGGTTCATCATCTCAAGCACGCCAGCGAGAAAGAGGAGGGCGAGCATGGGCAGCCCGATGGGGATGAGACCCGCGAAGAGGAGGGGAAAGGCGAGGCTGCCGCTGCAGCCGATGTCGTGCAGGCGTCGGACGGTGGCCGGGATGGCGAGCAGTGGGAGGAGGGTGTAGACGAGGGTGATGATGAGCGCAAATCCTATGATGAGGAAGATCCAGAACGCGGCGGTTGCCTCGCGGAAGAAGGCGGTTGCCGCAGTATAGGCGGCGGGTACGAGGAAGTAGAACGCGATATTGAGGGCGAGTGCTGTCGCGCCGAAGAGCACCCCGATCCGGAGGGCGTAGTCGCGGCGCGTGAGTCTGCCTGTTCTGCTGAAAAAATGATTGTTCATGCGCGGTCAGTCTTTCTGATCGTGCGGCGGCGCGATGTCTGTCGGCGCGTCGCCGTAGGTGGCGCGTGCGTAGGGGTTCTCCGGTCTTTGAGGGGTGTCGGGTGCAGCTGTTCCAACTGCGCTGCCAAGCGGGTCGGGGCCGTAGGCGTTGTCGCCCACTGTGCCCTGCTTGAATAAGAGGTAGAGGATGAGCCCGAGGTTGACGAAGGGGATGAATGCCGCGAGGCAGAAGTAGCCTGAGAGTCCGACATCATGCAGACGGCGGATCATGAGCATGAAGCTCGCGACGGTGAGCGGGATGCGCAGGAGGGTGAAGAAGCCGACGACGCCCATGGCGGCAGTTTCGTCAGGGTGTGCGGGGTCGCCGCCCACGAGGAGCGCGAGGAGTGCCATGAGGATGTAGATGGCGAGGCCTGCGAGGAAGATGACGATGGTGCGGTTGAGGTAGCGCTTGCGGTTGAGGCGTCCCTTCCACTGGAAGAAGTTTTCTTTGATGCCAGTATCGATCTGGTGCATTGGATTCTCCTTTTTAGATGATAGATGAAAACGCCCTCATTGTAGCATATTGCAGGGGGATTGGCAAAAAAACAGGATGAGAAGAAAACGGAGAGAACGCCGTCTGCGGAAACGGCGCTCTCTCCATGTCTATATAGAAGGTTGTGGTATGGGGGCTAATTGGGGCTTGGCGCATCTTTTCCGCCCACTCTGTGTCGACCGACCTCAGCATAGGTTTCTCACTATGCTTGCGGTCGGTCTCCTTGATTGGACGCAAAATCTGCTGCCAATCCAAGGTGTTCCTCAGTCGGGCGCATCTTTTCCGCCCACTCTGTCCTATCGCGCCTACGCCGCACCCTCCTCGTTCTCGGCGGAGACGGTGTTGCGTCCCTTTTCCTTCGAGATGTAGAGGGCGCGGTCGGCGCGGTCGATGAGCGCGCGGAGACGATCCTTCTTGCCGTGCCAGGTGGAGATGCCGAAGCTGAGCGTGACGCCGTCGAGGCGCTGCTCGAGGATGCGTCTGAGATGCTCGCAGAACGCAACCATCGCCTCGAGGTCGTAGTGCAGGGCGAGGAGGATGAACTCGTCGCCGCCGTAGCGGATGAAGAGGTGGCGGCGGTCGATCTCCTCGTGGATGGTATCCGCGATCTCCTTGAGAATCTGGTCGCCTGCGAGATGCCCCTTCGTGTCGTTGACGGTCTTGAAATGGTCGACATCGAAGATGGCAAACGAGAATTTGAATCCGCGCTCGTAGGCGAGGGCGGAGAACTTTGCAAAGCCATTGCCGAGTTGGTGGCGGTTGTAGCAGCCCGTGAGGAAGTCACGCTGCGCCTCGTTCTGTGAGATCTCCAGCTCGCGTACGAGCTCTTCGTTCTCCTGCGCAAGCGCCGCGTCCTTCAGCATTTGCTCGCGGATCGTGTAGAAGATGAAGGGGATGCTCGCATAGATCGAGAAGACGGTGGTCGAGAGCATAACGGAGAGCTGATGATACTCCCAGTGCAGCGCGTCGATGCCGCCGAATATGACGATCGCGGTCATGGCGAAGGCAGCATAGCGGCAGGCGGGGTGATACTCCCAATTCGAGCGGACGAGGGTGTAGATGAGCACGAGGCTGCCGATGAGCAGGAGCGGATAGAAGAGGAAGAGGAGATTCATGTAGCCGTCGAGACCCACGATCTCCGTGATGGTCGCCGTGACAAAGAGCAGGGCGAACACTTTCATTGTATTTTTTGCGTGTCTAATGAACTGCGGCGAGACGATTTCCTGTGTGATCCGTGTGCAGATCAGAGGCATGATGTAGAGCATGACGAGGTGGAGTTCCCACCAGAAATTTGCCATGCCGTAGATGCGCGGGAAGAAGGAGGAGGTGCCCGTTGTCCACAGGATAAAGCTCGCGAGATAGGCAATGAGATAGAGCTGCATGCGGCGGCGGCGCGCATGTGCGCCGCGCCACGCGAGATCCATGACGAGGAAGACGATGAGCGCGACTGCGACCGACAGGCTCGAGATGTAGATTGCGTCGGCGAGGCTGAGGCTCCGCAGAAAGAGGCGCGAGGAGCCGATCATGAAGTAGTCGATGCTGCCGAGCCAGTTCGGATAACCCGAGTGCAGCATGATCGTGAGGCGTTTGCCCGCCAGATCTTGATCGAGATGCACGTAGTGGAACGCGCGCCCGCGTGAGTCCGTGAGCTTGCTCCAGTCGCCATGCATATAGATGAGCTCGTCATCGAGGTAGACGTAGGCATCCTGATTCGTCGTCGCAAATAGGATGTGGTCGTTCACAAAGCGCGCGGAGAGCGGGATGCGCCACGAGAGGTAGACCGTCGTGGTGTCATCCGGCATAGGCGGCGGCGCTGGGTAGTCATACTCCTGCCAGTCAAAATTGCCCGCACGAAATCCGATGATGTCCTTGTACTCTGGGTTCCCCTTCATGACGGCGTACTCGGCACGCATATAGGGATCGAGCGGTGTCGCAAGGAGGCTCCACGCGAGCGCCGTTGCTCCAATCAGGAGCGATACACAGAGCAGGGTGAGTACATTCCCCCGCAGAAACACGAGTATTTTATTCATGGGGTGCACCCCCTTGGAGAGAGGAGCAGAGACGATCATTCACTGGTATTTATCTTGATTATATCATCCTATTAGATAGAGAACAATAGGAAAATGAAAAAGAATACGAATTTTGCTAAGCAAGAACGAGGTATACACGAAAAAAGACTGCCACATGAGAACAAATGCTTTCATGTGGCAGCTATATTTTGTATTTATGGGGAAAGTTACGCTATTGTTATGCCGCGCGTCAAGGTGTCTCGGGCTCCTCCAGACATTCGTCCTCGCCGGAGACGGCGTTGCGCCCCTTTTCCTTCGAGCGGTAGAGGGCGCGGTCGGCGCGCTCCATGAGCGCCGCCATATGATCCGCTTCGCCGTGCCATGTCGAGACGCCAAAGCTCAGGGTAACGCCGTCCAATGTCTCCGCGAGAGTCTGGCGCAGCGCGTCGCAGAATGCGACCATCTCCTTGAGATTGTGATGGAGGGCGAGGAGGACGAATTCATCGCCGCCGTAGCGGATGAAGATATGGCGGCGGTCGATGTGTGCGTGAACCGTATCCGCGATCTGCTTCAGCACGCGGTCGCCCCCGAGATGGCCGCGCGTATCGTTGACCTCTTTGAAGTGATCCACGTCGAAGATGGCGAACGAGAAGTTGAATCCGCGCGTGTTGGCGAGTGATCCGTATTTCGTAATGCCGTCTGCGAGTTGATGGCGGTTGAACGCACCTGTGAGGAAGTCGCGACTTGCTTCGTCCTGCGACTCCTGCAGCTCGCGCGCGAGCACTTCATTCTGCTGTGCGAGCTGCGCGTCCATCTGCATCTGCTCGCGGATGAGGAAGAAGACGAAGGGGATGACGGCGTAGATCGAGAAGATCGTGGTCGAGAGCATAGATGCGAGGAGGTGATACTCCCAATGCAGGGCATCGATGCCGACGAAGATGGTCAGCGAAAGCATTGCAATCACGCCGTAACGACAAGCAGGATACTGCGACCAATCTGAACGGAAGAGCATGTAGATGAGCGCGAGGCAGCTGACGAGGAGAATCGGATAGAAGAGGAAGAGCAGGTTCATATAGCCGTCGAGCCCGCAGATTTCAAGGATCGTGGCAATTGCAAAGAGGCTTGCATATGCGATGATGACGACTCGCACGGCTTTCTTATATTGTGGTGCCGTGATCTCCTGCGTGATCTTGGCGAATGTGATCGGCATGATGTAGAGCATCATGAGGTGGAGCTCCCACCAGAGCTCAGGGATGCCGAGGAGGCGCGGGAAGAAGGACGATATGCCCGCCGTCCACAGGATGAAGCTCACGAGGAAGGCGATGAGGTAGACCTGTATTTTGCGCCGTGTACGGATATCGCGCCAGACGAGATCCATGACGAGGAAGACAATGAGGGAGAGTGCGATCGAGAGACTTGCGATGTAGATTGCATCCGCCGTGCTGATCTTGCGGATGAGGGATTTTTCGCTGCCGATGAGGAAGTAATCGAGGCTGCCGAGCCAGTTCGCATAGCCCGTGTGCAGCATGATTGTGAGGCGCTTCCCCGCGAGATCCTTGTCTACGTGGAGGAAATGAAGCGTCCGCCCGCGTGAGTCCGTGAGATCGGACCAGTTGCCGTGGATGTAGATGAGTTCGTTGTCGAGGTAGACGTAGGCGTCCTGATTTGTCGTCGTAAAGAGGACATGGTCGATAAAGAGCGGTGTTGTCGCGGGAATCTGCCACGAGAGGTAGACTGTGGTCGTCTCGGGCGGCATGGGCGGCGGGATGGGATAGTCATACGGCTGCCAGTCGAAATGCGCGGGGTCGAAGCCGATGATGTCCTTGTACTCGGGTTCTCCCTCGAGGATGGCATACTGCACATGCGTTGGCGTATAGGGCGCATTCGAAAGTGTCTGCCATGTGTGCGCTGCAAGCACTGCAATCAGGGCGCCGCACAGGAGCAGAACACGGCTGTCCCATATGTTGTGGAAGAATTTTGTCATGTCCCTGCTTTCCCTCCGGTCTCGGGTGGGGAGGTTCCAATTCTTTTAGAATAATGAATAGTATATCATAAAATAAGGTTAATGCATACTATAATATAATGTATAAATTGTAAAATGAGGCCGTGGGGCTAAGTGAGGATAGAAAAACTGCCGCATGAGTGCGTCATGCGGCAGTCTGTGTGTCAGTTTTGGAATCCGGAGAGGTCGAGGGCGTCAAAGCCTCTGATGAGCTCCTTGACCGTGCGCTCGATCTCGTCTGCGCCGCCCGCGGCGTCCGCCTCGATGTTGAGCGGCATGTTCGGGTCGTGCAGCGACATTCTGAGGAGCGCCCAGCCGCCGTCAAAGACGATGCGCACGCCCTCGTAGGACGGCTCTGCAATCGTGAGGCTCTTTGCCTTTGCTCGTTCCTCGAACGCGGCGAGGACTTTCTTGCCGTACGCTTTCACATCGTCCACATCTTTGATTTTGATGCGGATTTCGCGTGCCTCAGCCGGCTGGCGGAGGTTTACGATGAGGTCGTCGAGCGTTCTGCCTTCGGCGCGTGCCTTTGCGGCTGCAATGATGAGCTTCACGGCGAGGTAGGCGCCGTCGTCGAGGTAGTAGTTCTCAGAGAGTGCGCCGTGCCCAGAGGTCTCGATGGCGAGTGGTGAGACCTCGCCCGCCTCGTTGCGGCGGATGCACTCGTTGATGACGTTCTTGTAGCCGCGCATGTAGCGCAGGTGCTTTAGGTGCAGGTCGTTCTCGAGGAAGTCGTGCAGGCCGTCGGAGGTGACGGAGTCCGTGATGATGGTGGAGCCGGGGTAGTCGGGCGCGAGGATTGCCGCCATCATGGCAATGAGTGCGTTGCGGCTGACATCCGTACCGTCCGCGAGGACGGCGCTCATGCGGTCGACGTCGGTGTCGAAGATGAGTCCGAGGTCGGCGTCGTTCTCGATGACGGCTTCCTTGATGGCGAGCATTGCCTTCGGATCCTCGGGGTTCGGGATGTGGTTCGGGAAGTGTCCGTCGGGGTTGAGGTAGCGGCTGCCCGAGGTGTCCACGCCGAGCGGGGTGAGGATGCGCCCCGCGAAGAATCCGCCCGCACCGTTGCCCGCGTCGACGACGATGTGCATGCCCGCGAGCGGCTTTTCCTCTCCGCCGAGTGCTGTGCGGATTTTCTGGACGAGGTGCTCGCTGTAGCGGCCGATGAGGTCGAATTTCAGCACGTTGTCGAGGGTGCCGTGCGCCTCCTCGGCCTCTGCAGCGTAGGTGAGGATCTTCTGGATATCGGATTTTTCCGCGCCGCCCGCTGAGGTGAAGAATTTCAGCCCGTTGCGGTTGTAGGGGAGGTGGCTTGCGGTAATCATGATGGAGCCGTCCGCCGCTGTGTCCTCGAAGATGGTCGCCATGAACATGGCGGGGGTGGAGGCGAGGACGCAGTCGATGCCATGTGCGCCCGTGTGGGTGATACCTGTGAGCACACAGTCCTTGATCGCGAGCGCAGAGATGCGCGAGTCGTGGCCGACGGCGATCTGCAGTTCCTCGGGCTTCTTGCCGGTCTTCTCCGTGAGCAAACGGACAAAGCCTGCCGCGATGCGGTTCGCAGCCTCGGGGGTGAGGGTGACGGGCTCGCCTTCGACGCCCGCGACGGCGACGCCGCGGATGTCACTGCCGTTCGCGAGCTTCATGAAATCCTCGTGGGTGAGTGGCATGGGAATTCCTCCTTTAATAAAATTATGCGCCGAAAAACTCCTCCTCGACGGCAATGCAGAGGGTGTGGTAGATGGGGAGGTGGTACTCCTGAATCTTGTACGTCTCCTCCTCGGGTGCCTTGATCGTGATGTCGGCGTAGCCGCCCGAGACGCATTTGCCCCCCGAGGCGCCTGTGAGGGCGATGGTTGTGAGGCCGAGCGCCTGCGCCATGCGGAAGGCGTAGAGGACGTTCTTCGAGTTGCCCGAGGTCGTGATGCCAAGGAGGACGTCCTCGGGCTTTCCGAGTCCTAATACCTGCTGGGCAAAGGTGAGGTCGGGCGCCTGATCGTTCGAGAATGCCGTGCTGATCGCGAGCTGGGAGGGCAGGGAGATTGCAGGGAGTGCGCCCTGGAGGTTCTGCATGAAGTAGTCGACCGTCCTGGGATCGGTTGCGTCGCACGCTGCGTGGAGTTTTGAGAGGATGTGCTCATCGAGGTGACGCGGCAGGAGGAAGCCCTTCATCAGCTCGCCGACGATGTGCTCGGCATCCGAGGCAGAGCCGCCGTTGCCGCAGACGATGAGTTTGCCGCCCGCACGGTAGCAGAGGGTGAGCGCCTCTATCGCGGCGCGGATATCTCCGCCGCAGGGCTCGAGCGCGGGATAGCGCGCAATGAGGGTGTCGACGGCGGCGAGGGCTGATGCTTTCATATGATATGCTCCTTTACAAATCCTAGCTGTCTCTTATTATGGACGATATGAAAGTCTTTTTCAAGGGGAAATCTGTGGGAATGCAGGTATTTTCTATCGCTATTTATTCTAATTTATAGATATTTATTGTTATTTTATATAATTGTTTTTTATTTATTATAAAGCTAGGGAAATAAAAAGCCTCCCCCGTCAGTACGGGGGAGGGGAACCATGCGAAGCATGGTGGAAGGGGCGCTCTCAGAGCAGCTCCTTTTTATTTTAGCGGTTCCGATAATGGTCGGCAATCGTGCGCGGGCTTTCGCCGGCAACATCCATCTGCGTGTGTGCAGGGGATGCCATACGCGGCGCAGGTGCGCCCTGCGGACGGATGTCCGTGATGGGCGGCTGCGGTGCTGCTGCCTGCTGCGGACGCGCCGCGCTCTGGTAGACGTTCTCCTCCTTGCGGGAGCGGAAGCGGTTCCACGCCCAGCGGATCGCCATGAAGGCAACGATGGCGATGGCGACGTTCGTGAGGACACCGAGGATGTCGGCGAGCATTCCGCCGCCCATGCCGAACATGGAGGCGAGGAGTCCGCCGAGCATCATACCGCCCGCGAGGAGTCCGATGTTGCGCAGGGTGTTGCCCCAGCCTGAGCTTTTCTGTGCCTGACTAGCGGCATTTGCTGCGCCGGGCGTATTCGCCTTTGCCCCTGCAGTGGGTGCGTTCTTATCGAGCTGGCTTGCGTTCTTGGACGGTGCATATCCCTCACCGTTGCCGGAGATGGACTTGCTCTGGCTGCCGCTCTGCGCTGCGGGCGCTGCGGGTGCAGCCTTGGGTGCCGCCTTCGGCGCGATGCGTGCGCCGCCCTTTGCTGCCTCTGCCTGCGAAACGATGACGCTCTGCACAGCGTTCGGCCCAATGATGGGGGCGGTGGCAACGGTCAGCGAGCCGACCATCGCCGCAGCGATAAGTTTCTTTAGTTTCATTCGATGTTCTCCTTTAATATATCATTCGATATGGGGATAACCCCGGTATTCGTAACCGAATTGAAAAACGCAAATTAATACCTTGACGAGCGGTGCTCCGTAGCAAACCCTAGTGGAGCAAGCGGGAAAAAGTGTGCGACCCGCCCCCTGCGGATTTTGACCGTTCAAGCGAAGCGCGTTTGAAATCCGCAGGTATTTAGGCGGACGAGCACACGACCGCTTGCGTAACGAGGCGTTCTGCGAGGAGCACGCGAGGATGCCTTACTCCCGATAGGACTTCACGTCCTCGGGGAAGGCGTAGATCTCGCCGACCGTGTCGAGCTCGCCCGAGAGATAGCGGTCGATGTCGTCCACGTCGATGTAGAGCTTGCAGTCGATGTCGAGATAGCCCTGCTCGCGCCCGTCCGAGAGGTTGCGGATCGCCATGAGCTTCTCGCGCAGCTTCAGCAGGTCGGTGCGCGTCGCGTGCACGTCGAGACGCAGTTGCGGGACGCCGTATTCTTTGAGGACTTCCTCCATGGTCATGCGTTGTGACATCGTAATTTCCTTTCTTTCTCATCAAGCATCTGACTATTTGTCTTTTATCCTATCCGACGATACTGAATTTTGACTGAAATTTTCCTCCCGTTCCCGGCGTTTTCGGAGGGCGAGGAGGGCGGCGGTGAGGGCACGCTTCTCGTGGAGATAGGACTCGTAGTCGAGGTCGCCGACAGCGTGCTGCATGCGGGCTTCGAGCGCGCGCATGGCTGCCTCTGTGCGGCGAATGGCAGCGTCCAAATCATGCAAGAGCATCCCTCCAATCTCCTGCATATTGTAACAGTTTTGGGAAAAATTGTCTACAAGAGCGCAGAAACCTATGCTATAATGAAAATAATTGGAAAAATGAGAAGGAGTCTCCTCTTGAATAAATTGTTCTATGAAAATGTGCGGGAGAATACGCTCGCACTTGAACGCTCACAGAATACGCAGCGTACGCGCTATATCCTTGCGCGTACACTTGTCTTTCCCGCGATGCTCATCACGCTGATCCACGGCTATGATGTGGGGTCGGCGGCAGAACTCATGCTGGGCGGCTTTCTCCTGCTGCTCTTTGCCGTGCTTGTGGCGCGCCATCGGAAGCTCGAGCGTCTGCTCCTGCTGACAAAGGCGTATCTTGCCGTGACGGCGGGCTATCTCGAGCGGTTCTCGGGTGCGTGGAAGAATCTGCCCGAGGACGGCGCTGCCTATGGGAAGGAGAAGCGTCCGCCCGACCGCGATCTGCATATCTTTGGCACGGCATCCCTCTATCAGTATCTCTGTGCGGCGCGCACACAGGCGGGGCGCGAGCGGCTTGCGGCGGCGCTCACGGCGACGCCGCGCGATCTGGAGCGTACGCGCAGACGTCAGGCGGCGGTGGCGGAGCTCCTCGCGCATCCCCTCCTCTGTATTGAGCTCGAGGCACGTGGGGCACGTCTGCCGGATGGGCACGATACGCGGGAGCTGGCAAAGGAACTCGCACATCCGCTCAAAGGCTCTCTAAAACTTATCTCTTGTATTGGCGTTGTATTTGCAAATGCTTTTGTTCTTTCCTTTCTCTGGGCGGCGCTTTTCCACGGTGCGTGGACGATTCCGATTGTGCTATTCATGTTCAATCTGACGGTGGCAATGGCGTTCTACACGCGCACGCAGCGCGAACTCGCCCCGCTCGGACATATGGCACGAGAACTCAGGCTCTACGGGCGGATCTTTCGCACGCTCGAGCGCGCACCCCTGCGCGGGGACGCGTTCCGCGAGGTGCTCGCGCCGCTCTTTGCACCCGTGCGTGCGACACAGGCGCAGAGTCGTCTGACGACGCTCGCGCAGTGTGCGGCTACGCGGCGGAACATTCTCTTCTTCTTCCTTGCGAATGGAATTCTGCTCTGGGATCTGCACTGCATGGCGTATTTCTCGCATTGGCGGATACAGGCGGGAAAAGCTGCTGCAGGCTGGCTGAAGGTCTGGGCGGAGGTGGAGGTGCTGCTCTCACTCGCGCGCATCGGACATACGCGTGCAGTGCATGCCTTCCCGACGTTCCTGGAGGGGGATGCGCCGCAGCTCATGGCAGAGGGGGCCATGCCGCTCGTGATCTCCGAGGAGGCGGCGACGCCGAACGATGCGCATCTCTCTGCGGGCACGCTCGTCATCACGGGCTCGAATATGTCTGGCAAGACAACGTATATGCGAACGCTGGGTTTTAACGCTGTTTTGGCATACGCTGGAGCTCCTGTGTGCGCGCAGTCCTTTGCCCTCACCCCGATGGCAGTCTATACCTCCATTCAGATCAGCGACGATCTCGCGGGTGGCATCTCGACGTTCTACGCAGAACTCCTGCGCATCAAGAAGATGATGACGTACAGCAAGCGCGGGCGTCCCATGCTGATCCTGATTGACGAGATCTTTCGCGGGACGAACTCTGCCGACCGCATTGTCGGCGCGCGCGAGGCGATCCGCCGTCTGACCCTATCGCACGCGATCACAATTGTGACGACGCATGACTTCGAGCTCTGCGATCTCGGGAGCGAGGGCGTGCCCGTGGAGAATGCGCATTTTGAGGAGCACTACGAGGGGGACAAGATCCTCTTTGACTTCAAGATTCGCGAGGGGCGCTGCCGCACGACGAATGCGCAGTACCTGCTCAGGATGGCGGGCATTATGGGGGAGTGAGGGGGCGTTTGCCGCTTGCAACCGTGACATCCCTTGTAAAATCTGCTATAATAGGGAAGTCTTTCAATATGTAACGATATGCGGACAAATCCGCTGAAAGGATATGGAATGAGTGAGCAAGGTGCAAGACCCGCCGCGACGGCGGGGGTGATGACTGCCGCGGCGGTGGTCTACGCGCTCGCGGCAATCTATCTGCCCATGCTGACAATGATGATGGGGATGTTCTGGCCGGTCTTTATCGCGCTCGTGACTGTGCGCGAGGGGCTGCGCTGGGGGATGCTTGCGGCAGCGGCATCCCTCATCCTCACGATGCTCTTTGCAACGCCCGTGACGGGGGCATTTTTCGTCCTCTCGTTTGCACCGACGGGGCTTGTCCTCGGGGCGCTCTTTCGGCGCGGTGCGGATACCGTACGCGCCCTTACAGGTGGGGCGCTTGCCTCACTCGCGGGCAAGGCGGCTGCTGCGGGGATGATGCTCCTGATCTTTGGGCTGAATCCGTTCGCGATGGATATCTCCATGGCAAATGAAACGATGGACGAGACCCTTGCAATGTACCGCTCCCTTGGCATGGATGAGGCGCAGCTGGAGGAGACGCGCGCGGCGTCGACGCAGGTGCTTGAGCTCTTTGTGCTGATACTGCCCGCGCTCTTCCTCGGGAGCTCCGTGATTGAGGTCACGGCATCGTTTGTCGTGCTGCGCAAGGTGCTCGTTCGCCTTGGGATTCCGGCGAAGGGGCTGCCCGCCTTTACCGAGTGGCGGCTGCCGCTCTTCTTCTCCTATCTCTTTGCGTTCTCGCTGATCGGGATTTACTGGGGCACAACCCGCGATATTTCGTGGCTCTATCAGGCGGCGCTGAACGGCTATCTCATTTCGTTTGCTGCGGGGCTCGTGCAGGGGCTCTCCCTCGTGCAGTTCCTGATGAAGCGGTTCAATGTGTCCTCGCTCATGCGCATCATCATCTATATCTTCATTGCGGTGAACGGCTTTATGACGCAGATCGTTTCGTGGACTGGGCTGTTCGACATCGCGTTTGACTATCGAAAGAAGTTCCGTGAACGTCAATAAGAAATATATTGTATATACGTTATCCATATAAAGAAGGTGATTCTATGCCGCGGAATTTATCCGCGTGGATCGACCTGACGATCCATCTGATCGTCATGCTCGCACTTGCCCTCGTGACATATTGCTACAATACCTATGTGGGGGCTGCCGGCCTCCTACTTTGGGCAGTGCTTGTCGCGTTTGCGTGGGAGCGTTGTCGGGACAGAGAGCGTCGATTTGAACGCTACTGTATGGGCATTATCCGCAATGTCAATAATGTCATGAACTACGCGGTGGACTCTCTGCCGCAGGCAATCCTCCTCGTGAACAAGGATGGTCATCTCGAGTGGTGCAACCATCAGCTGACGGCATCTCTCGGCGGCGTAAAGCCGGAGCAGGGGACGCCGGTTGTGGATTTTTGGCCGAAGTTCAACCTCGAGGCGGTCTGGGGCAATGAGGGAGAGTATCGCCTCTCGCATGAGGGGCGTTCCTATCGCATCTATCATCGCATGGTGCCGACGCCGCCGCAGATGGATCCGCTGATGGCGCTCTATGTGGAGGACGAGACGGAGTTTGCCGACCTCGAACATCGCTTCCGTGCGAGCCGTACCGCCCTCCTTTACATCCAGCTTGACAACTACGATGAGATCATGCAGGGACAGTCGGAGGCGGAGAAGTCCATGCTGCTGCTCGCTGTGCGCGAGCGTCTGGACGCCTGGATGAATGGGCTTGGCGGCTTCATGCGCAGTATTTCGGACGGTGAGTTCGTGGCACTTCTCGATCGCGCAGCGCTCGATCACGCGATTGCAGAGAAATTCGACATCCTCGATCAGGTGCGTAAGATTGTCAACTCGAAGGGGCTCCCCGTGACGCTCTCGATCGGGCTCTCGCTTGCGGACGATCAGTCGCTGAAGGAGCTCGGCGAGGAGGCAGAGGCAAAGCTCGACCTCGCCCTTGGTCGTGGCGGCGATCAGGTGGCGCTCGACATCAGCGGCAAGACGCAGTTCTTCGGCGGCAAGGCAAAGGCGGTCGAAAAGCATACGCGCGTCAAGGCGCGCGTTGTGGCGCACGCCCTGCGCGACATTATGGAGGGTGCGGACGAGATCTACGTCATGGGGCACCATAACGAGGACTACGACTGCTTCGGCGCTGCGATGGGCGTTGCCTGCATGGCACGCGCGCTCGGCAAGCCCGTGCACATCGTCCTCAGTGATATGAACGAGGGCATCGACCGCATTCTTGACATGGTGCAGAAGGATGAGGCATACGACGGTCTCTTTGTCCGTCCCGGCGATATTGCGGGCGTTGCATCCCTCTCTGCGCTGCTCGTCGTGGTGGATGCGCATATCCCGCACATCCTTGCCGATCCGACGCTGCTCGACCGCATTCCGAAGATCGTTGTGATCGACCATCACCGCCGCAGCGAGAATTTCGTCAAGAATCCGCTGCTCGTTTACATCGAGACGGCATCCAGCTCGGCGAGTGAGCTGGTGACGGAGCTGCTCATGTACTTTGGGGACAGTGTGCGGCCGACGCGTCTCGATGCGACGGCGCTCTACTCGGGTGTGGTCGTAGATACGAAGAATTTCAACGTCGGCGCAGGTGTCCGCACCTTTGATGCGGCGGCGTATCTCAGACGTGCGGGCGCAGATCCCGTGCTCGTCCGGGCGCTGTTCCAGAGTGACTATGAGACGACGGTGGCGCTCGCGCGTGCGAAGGCAAATGCAGAGTATTTCCCCGGCGGGCTGATCGTCGGAAGCATTCCCGAGCGTCTGCCGAATGGGCAGATCATTGCGGCGCAGGCGGCGGACGGCATGCTCCGTGTGGATGGCGTGCGCATGAGCATCTACGTATTCCAGCTGCCCGGCGATGTGGTCGGCATCAGCGCGCGCTCGACGGGCGAGATGAATGTTCAGGTGATTATGGAGGCGTTCGGCGGCGGTGGTCACGCGAATGTGGCGGGCGCGCAGGTGAAGGGCGTGCCGCTCAGCGTGGTGCGCGGCGATGTCGTCGAACAGGCAAGGGCATATATAGAGGAGAGTGACAACCATGAAGGTCATACTGCAGGCGGACGTTAAGAATATCGGGAAAAAGGGCGAGATCGTGGAGGTTGCGGACGGCTATGGTCGCAATTTTCTCCTGCCGAAGAAGCTCGCGTTGCCCGCAAACAGTGAGAATGTGAATGTGGCAAAGGCGCAGGCGGGCGCGAAGGCGCGCAAGGATGCGATGGCGGTCGACGAGGCAAAGCTGATGGCGGCGCAGCTCGAGAAGGTCGAGGTGGAGATTCCCGTACGTATCGGCGAGAACGGGCGTCTCTTCGGCGCGGTGACGGGCAAGGATGTCGCAGAGGCTCTGAAGAAGAAGAACATTGATGTGGATCGCCGCAAGATTACGATTCGCGGCGAAGTCGTGGGTGAGGGGCTGTACGAGGCAATCGTCAAGGTGCATCCGAACATCTCCACCACGATCAAGATTCACGTGAAGAAAGAGTAGACTTTGTGGTAGCAACATGGTGAGTGCCCCACGCAAACGCTTAGTTACGCAAGTGATCGTGCGCTTGTACGCTTAAGGAATCGCTGATAAAATGAAGTCCATCAGATTGGCGTAGATTTTTTCGTCCGATTGAGGAGGAAAACCGGACGCATAGCAAAAGCTATGTGGAGGATTTGCCGACAAAAAGCGGGCAAAAAAGATGCGCTAAGATGGCGGTGCTGAATTTATCAGTGCTTCCTTAAATACCGTCGGACTTCTTAAAGGCGCTTCGCTTGAACGAAAGAAATCCGACGGGGCGTACCGCGCACTTTACTCACTTGCTTCACTAGGGTTTGCTTAGGGGTATCTCACCACGATCCTATCCACAGTACGTCACAATCAATTATTTGCATTAATTATATATTCGGGCTGATGTGGAGAATGCTCCCATCAGCCTATCTTATCAAGAGGAAACAATTTCTATGTCATTTTTCAAGGACTTATTCGGTGGCGACGGGCACAAGGAGAAGCCGCCCGAGCTGTCACCCGAGGCGCGCATTGATGCGGAGATTGCGGTGATCTTTCGCATGCTTGCCGACTCGATGGGTACAGAACGACTCGTCATTCAGGCGGGTAAGATGAACGCAATGGCGCTCATGCGCTCGGAGAACCGACGTGAGCGTGTGTTGGCGCTCATGCGCATTCTCGAGGAGGATCCGCTGCTCTCGCCGCCGCCGTCGGAGGCAGAGCTTCCCGAGATCATCAGCCGCATGACGGAGCAGCTTGCGGGCATCCTCGCACGCCGCGATCTCGAGGATCGGATCGAGCGCAAGGTAAGCGAGAAGCTCGAGAAGGATCACGAGGAGTATGTGGACGACATACGCCGGCAGGTGATCTCCGAGGAAAGCCCGGGGACGGAGTCGCCGCACGACAAGAAAAAGCGTGAGGATCTCGAGGCGCTCGAGAGTATCCGCCTTACACAGTCTGTTATGGAGCTTCTACGGCCGCAGAACTTCGATGAGATTGTGGGGCAGGAGCGCGCTGTGCGCTCGCTCATGGCAAAGCTCTCCTCGCCCTATCCGCAGCATCTCCTCCTCTATGGACCGCCGGGTGTGGGCAAGACCACAGCGGCGCGCCTCGTGCTCGAGGCGGCGAAGAAACGTGCCGTATCGCCATTCGGCGAGAAGGCTCCATTTGTGGAGACGGACGGGACGACGCTGCGCTGGGATCCACGCGATATGACGAACCCCCTGCTCGGCTCCGTGCATGACCCCATCTATCAGGGCGCGCAGAAGAGTCTCGCGGACAGCGGCGTCCCCGAGCCGAAGCCGGGACTTGTGACGGATGCGCACGGCGGTATTCTATTCATCGACGAGATCGGCGAGATGGACGAGATGCTGCAAAACAAATTGCTTAAAGTGCTCGAGGACAAGCGCGCCTATTTCGAGTCGGCGTATTACGATCCCGACGACAAGCGCGTGCCTCCCTATATTCGCAAGCTCTTTGAGGAGGGGGCGCCTGCGGACTTTGTCCTCATCGGTGCGACAACGCGTGACGCAGAGCATATCAACCCTGCGCTGCGCTCACGCTGTGCGGAGATCTACTTCGAGCCACTGACACCCGCGCATATCCTGACGATTGTCGAGAATGCGGCCGAGAGGCTGAATGTCAGGCTTGGCGACGGCGCGGCGCAGCTGATCAGCGAGTATACGATTGAGGGGCGCAAGGCGATCAATATCCTTGCGGATGCGTACAGTCTCGCACTGAACCGCCTTGCGGATGCGGAGATTGAGCAGATTGTTTCACGTGAAACAATCGTGCCGCAGGATGCGGAGCAAAACGAAGAGCATGTTTCACGTGAAACATCAGCCTCCCCCACAGCCCCACCGCTCCTTGTCACAAAGGACGACATTTACGAGGTTGCACAGGTCAGCCGCCTCTACCAATTCGGCCGGAAAAAGGCATCAGATACACCCGCCGTCGGCAGAGTCTTTGGTCTCGGTGTTGCGGGCTTCCTTGGTTCGATCATCGAGATCGAGGCGGTTGCCTTCCCTGCGGTAGAGAAGGGCAAGGGGACAGTGCGCTTCAACGAGACGGCGGGCTCTATGGCGAAGGACTCCGTGTTCAACGCCGCGTCCGTTATGCGCCAACTGACGGGGCGAGACATCCACGACTATGACATTCACGTGAATGTGATTGGCGGCGGCAATATCGATGGGCCGAGCGCGGGTACGGCAATTCTCGCTGCAATCGTGAGTGCCGTGACGGGCGCAGCGATTCGGCAGGATGTCGCTGTGACGGGCGAGATCTCACTCCAAGGTGAGTTGAGACCCGTAGGTGGTGTCTTTGAGAAGGCGTACGGCGCACGGCAGGCAGGCATCTCGACGCTCATCATTCCGTGGGAGAACAAGAAGGACATCCCCGAGGAACATCTAGGGCTCACAATTCATCGCCTGAAGAAGGCGGAGGAGGCATTTGCCGTGCTTTTTGCGGATGAGAAGTGGAAAGAGAAGGAGGGAGAATGATGCCGGAAGGACGCGTTCCACCGCAGAGCATTGAGGCGGAGCTGTCCGTGCTCGGAGCCATGATGCTGAAGAAGGAAGCCGTCACGCAGGCAATCGAACTTCTGCGTTCGGATGAGTTTTATCGCCAGGCGCACCGTGTTGTCTTCGAGGCGATGGAGAGCTTGGTGCGTGAGGGGGAGCCTGTCGATATTGTGACGGTGACGGAGTCACTCAGGAAGAGCGGCCTCCTCGAACAGGTCGGCGGCATTACCTTCCTTGCAAATCTGACGAACAGTGTGCCGAGTACGGCGAACCTCGCCCACTATGCGAAGATTGTCAAGGAAAAGGCAATCCTACGCTCACTCATCGATGTGAGTACGGAGATTGCGGGCATGGCGTACGAGGGTAGCGAGGATATTGCCGTCCAGCTGGACGGTGCCGAGCAGAAGATCCTTGCGATTGCGGGCGGGCGTACAATAGGTGCCTTCACGCCAATCAAGGACGTTGTCTTTGATGCCATGGATCGTGTGAATCAGCTCGCTCAGTCCAAGGGCGGGATTACAGGCCTATCGACAGGACTTGCGAGCCTCGACTCCGTCACGCGCGGGCTGCAGAAATCCGACCTTATCATCGTTGCGGCACGTCCCGCAATGGGCAAGACGGCGTTTGTTCTCAACCTCGCGACCCATGTCGCCCTGCAGGGGGGCACGGTTGCATTCTTCTCCCTCGAGATGCCGCGTGAACAGCTGATGCATCGTATCTTCTGCGCCGAGGGGCAGATCGATGCGACCCATCTGGCGCGCGGAGAACTGGATGAAGAGGAGTGGAGCCGCCTTGTCAAGGTCGCAGACCGCATGATCAAGACGAACCTCTACTTTGATGATACGAGCAGCACGACAGTCATGGATATCCGCACACGTGCACGACGCCTGAAGGCGGAGCGTGGGCTTGATCTCATCGCGATCGACTACCTCCAGCTCATCCAGGCACCGGGGCGCGCGGAGAACCGCACGCTTGCCGTTGCAGAGATGACGCGCTCACTCAAGGTGCTGGCGCGCGAGCTGAGTGTGCCGATCATCGTCCTCTCGCAGCTCTCACGTGCAACGGAGGGGCGTTCGGATAAGCGACCGATGCTTTCCGATCTGCGCGAGTCCGGCTCCATTGAGCAGGACGCTGACATCGTCATGTTCCTCTACCGCGAGGACTACTACAATCAGGACACGGAGAACGCGAATATCACGGAGCTGAGCATTGCAAAGCATCGCAACGGCGCGACCGACACCGTGAAGATGTTCTTCCAGAAGGAATACACGCGCTTCCGTGATCTCGCACGTGAAGGCTAAATTGTTTCACGTGAAACAATTTCATGCAATCCTCTCAAAAAAGAGGGGATTTTTTTTGCCATTTGTGCTATGATGAAGGAAGTTCAGTGAATATGGAAGCGCATTTTTTGTGCGTATATACAAATGGGCAGGGGAGGAAGAGTCGTGTTAAAGAGTATTGCAATCATGACGAGCGGGGGAGACAGCCCGGGGATGAATGCGGCAGCGCGTGCGGTTGCACGCACGGCGCTCTACGAGGGCGTGAAGGTTTGGGGAATCAACGACGGCTATCACGGGCTGCTCGAGGAGGATCTGCGTGAGCTGGAGTCCAAGGATGTGGGCGACATCATCCAGCGCGGCGGCACCTTCCTCGGGACGGCGCGCTGCAAGCGCTGGCAGACGCCTGAGGGACGCCGCCTTGGCCATGAAAATCTCATTAAACGTGGGATAGAGGGGCTCTGCGTCATCGGCGGTGACGGCTCTCTGCGCGGCGCGCAGCTGCTCTCGGAGGAATATGGCTTCCCCATCGTCGGCCTGCCGGGCACGATCGATAACGATGTCTGGGGCATGGACTACACGATTGGCTGCGATACGGCTGCGAACACAATCATCGATGCAATCAACAAGCTGCGCGACACGGCGTCGGCACACCGCCGCGTCATTGTCCTCGAGGTCATGGGTCGTAGCTGCGGCTGGCTCGCACTCGTTGCGGGCATCTCGGGTGGCGCGGAGTACATCCTCGTGCCGGAGGAGGAGTTCAACATCGAGGAGATCACAAAGGATCTCTCAAGAGCCTATGAGCATGGCAAACGGTATATCCTCATCGTCGTTGCCGAGGGTGCGGCGAGCGGGCAGGAGATCTGCGACTACATTACCAAGCATACGGACATCGAAACGCGTGTCTCCGTGCTCGGGCATATCCAGCGCGGCGGTTCGCCGACGGTCATCGACCGCGTACGCGCGAGCCAGCTCGGTGAGCAGGCGGCTCTCGCACTCATCTCGGGGCTCTCTGGTGTGGTGTTCGGCTACAGCAAGGGACACGTCGTCTCGGTCAACCTCTACGATGCCGTGAACAACAAGAAGAAGCTCGATCCCGACTATCTGCATCTGGCGAAGGTGCTGTTCTAAAAAGAAAGATTCCACATCCCCCGCAGAAAGGATGATTCCGTGGCAAAGATCATAGCGATTGCCAGCCAGAAAGGCGGCGTCGGCAAGACGACCACAGCCGTCAACCTTGCCGCTGCTGTCGCGCGCGCGAAACGCCGCGTCCTGCTCGTTGACATCGACCCGCAGGGGAACGCGACGAGCGGTTTCGGCATCGACAAGAATATGCTCATGTCCACGACCTATCGCGTCCTCATCGAGGGGCGCAGCCTTCGGGAATCCATCGTCGCCTCGGACTACCGCGTGGATGTTCTGCCCGCGAATGTTGAGCTCGCGGGTGCAGAGGTCGAGCTTGCGGGGATGGAGCGACGGGAGACGCGCCTCAGAGATGCCCTCACAGTGGTGGAGCACGACTATGACTACATCTTCATCGACTGCCCGCCCTCCCTCGGCTTCCTCACGCTGAACGCGCTCGCAGCGGCGCACGCCGTTCTCATCCCGATTCAGTGCGAGTTCTACGCGCTCGAGGGGGTGGCACAGCTGATGAACACGATCAGCCTCGTGCAGGAGAGTGCGAACCCTGCGCTCACCGTACAGGGCGTCGTCATGACGATGTACGACGGACGGACACGCATTGCGACGCAGGTGGTCGATGAGGTAAAAAATGTCTTCGGTGCGGCGCTCTATGAGACCCTGATTCCGCGCAATGTGCGCCTCTCGGAGGCACCGTCCTTTGGGCAGCCGATCACCTCCTACGACATCACATCGCGCGGCGCAGAGACCTATATCGCACTGGCAAGGGAGGTCATGAAGCGTGAAGAAGGCTAAAACAGGCGGACTCGGACGCGGGCTCGGCGCCCTCGGTCTTGGGAAAAATGCCCTTGCGGGCACGCCAAAACCACCGGAGCAGCTCGCGCCCCAAGAGCCGGCGGAACCTGCGGCACAGGCAGGTTCCCCCGCAGAGCTTTTGGTGGAGCTCATCCAACCGAACCGCTTCCAGCCGCGCCGAGAGTTCGACGAAGCTGCGCTTGAAGAGCTGCGCGAGTCCATCACGCGCCACGGCATCCTCCAGCCCATCTCCGTGCGCGATATTGGCGGAGGGAAGTACGAGCTCATCGCGGGCGAGCGCCGTCTGCGCGCGGCACGACTCGCAGGGCTTGCGACTGTCCCCGTCGTCTTTCGCACGGCATCGGATGCAGAGCTGGCGGAGATGGCACTCATCGAGAACATCCAGCGCGAGGATCTGAACCCGATCGAGGAGGCGCGTGCGTACGAGCGCCTCTTGACGGAGTTCCGCCTCTCGCAGGAGGAGCTGGCACGGCGCGTTGCGCGCAGCCGCTCGGCGATTGCAAACAGCGTCCGTCTCCTGCGTCTCGCCGACGAGGTGCAGGCATTTGTCGCAAACGGCGTCCTCACCATGGGGCAGGTGCGCCCCCTCCTCACACTCGGCAGCGTTGCGCTCCAACGCGAGGCGGCAGAGTACATCCAGGAGCATGAGCTCTCCGCGCGCGGGGCAGAGGCACTTGTGAAGCGTCTCATCAAAGATCCGAACGCACTCAAGAAGACGGCGCAGCCCATCACAAAGCGCACCCCGGATATCTTCATGCGCGAGGCGGAGGAGCGCCTGACACGTAGCCTTGGGACGAAAGTCCGCATACAGGAGGGGCGCGAGCAGGGCAAGGGCCGCCTCGAGATCAGCTATTTCTCCGCAGATGACCTTGAGCGTCTGCTGGGACTGCTCACCGGCGCAGACGGCGCGGCAAAGGAGGACAAGCGGGCGGCGCTGCGCGCCATCTCCACACAGGGCTTCACCGTGTAAAGCGCGCGAAAAATGTAGGGAAGAAGGGAAGAAAGCATTGTTTCTGAACAATCTCGTCAACTATATTGCATCGCATGAGGCGACGCTCCTGCTCGCCTCCATGCTACTGATTTTGGTCTTATTGATACTGGTCATCTACACGATGGTGCGCCTCTCGACCATGCGCGCGCGCTACCGCGAGATGATGCGCGGCTCGGAGACGGAGGATCTCGAGAGCATGCTGATCCAGCACGTTCATGAGGTGGAGAAGGTCTCTGCGACGAACGCGCGCATCCTCGAGGAAAATGAACTCATTCGCCAGTTCATCCGCAAGGCGCTCGTGCGCGTTGCTTCCGTGCGCTTTCGCGCATTCGAGGATATGGGCGGCGATCTGAGCTACTCTGTCGCCATGCTCGACGCGAACAACGACGGCGTGATCTTCTCGAGCATCTTTGCGCGTGCGGACTCGCGCAGCTACATCAAGCCCATCAAGAACGGTTCCTCGGAGTATCCGCTTACGGACGAGGAAAAGGGCGTGCTGAAAGAGGCAATGGAGCAGCCGCTGCCGATCAAATACTGAGAATCATGTTAAACCTGCTGGCACTCAGCAGGTTTTCATTTTGTTCGGATAGGATAGGGAAGCAGAAATCAACCATCATACAGGAGAAGAACTTGAACGAGGAACAGCAAAAACGGTATAAAATCCAATTCATCGACAATGAGGAAGACGTAACACGCACAGTGAAGCTCTCACTCAGCTCCCTGCGCATGATTGCCGTCGGGGCAGGGGCAGCGGTCGCCGTCCTCGCAGCGGCATCCGTGCTCTCTGTCTACACCCTTATGAACGGACAGGCGCATGAGGAGGAGACGGCACAGCTGCGTGAGGCGAATCGCATTCAGCAGGAGCAGATCCTGCAGGTGTCGAAAAAGGCAGCTGCGCTTCAGCAGGATCTCGACAACCTTCAGCGCTCCGAGGATGGGCTACGCGCTCTCGTTGGGGCACCACCCGCTGCAACGGACGAGGTAACACCAGTGCAGGAGCAGCCACGGCAGCGAACTTCCCGGGCGCAGCCGCCTACTCCTTGGACGATGCGGCACATACTGTGCCCTCCATCTGGCCGACATCGGGCTATGTCAGCTCGCCCTACGGTCTGCGCTGGAACGGGACGGAGTTCCATCAGGGTATCGACATCGCCGCCGAGACGGCACGCCCATCGTTGCGACGGCAGACGGCGTTGTGACATCAGCGGGATGGAACGGCAGCGGCTACGGCAATATGGTCGATGTCGACCATGGCGGCGGCATCATGACGCGCTATGGGCACGCCTCCGCTGTTGCCGTGACGGTCGGGCAGGAGGTGCGGCGCGGGCAGGTGATCGCCTACGTCGGCTCCACGGGCTACTCCACGGGTCCGCATCTCCACTACGAGGTGCGCGTCAATGGTCAGCCCGTCAACCCCGCAGGGTATCTATAAGGAAGGAACACAATGAAAGCGATTTATTTCCTGCTTGCCGCAGGTATTTTTCTCCTCCCCGCGTACGGGGAGAGCGCGGAGAAGAAGGACATCCATGCGGTGATGACGGCGACGGAATCAGAGGATACCGCGTCGGATGCATCTGCAGAGACAGCAAAAGCGCCCGAAAAGGGAGAGTCTGCCCTCGATGAGGAGATGGACGATCTCGGCGATGAGTCTCTCGACGAGCGCGATGAGAACGGCAAGGTCGTTCCCATGCCCCATGACGGCGAGACGACCGCAAAGGACGCGTCCGCCGAAAACGCTAAGGACGAAGCCCCGCAGGAGGCGATTGGGCACGGCTACGGTACGGATGAGGGGCTCTCCTCCGCCTATGATGCCGCTGCCTACGGTGACCTCACTGCAATCACGCCTGTCAGCCTCTCGGGCGGCGACTGGATCTTCATCGAGGGGGATGAGCGGCGCGGCTGGTTCTTCGACCGCTCGATGATGGCGAAGAACACGGACGGCACGATCTCCTACTGGCAGCTCATCCTCTACAATGACTTCGGACGGGCACAGTTCGTTGAAGCAATGCACGATGCGGAATATGATAAGCTGGCGTATACACTGCAGCGCCGTGTACTGGATCTCAAAAAGAACACAATCCGCACCTATGAGATCATCGCCTATGACGGCGAAAACACGGTCATCACGGACGGCGACCGCGACGGTCATGCTGCCGAGATCCGCCCGAACACCATGGCGGAGAAGGAGCGCGATGCCGTAAAGAAGGCGGCGAAGAAGCTGAAATACAAGAAATAAATCCAGGGCATTGTGAGAATAAAGGAAGCGCTGATACAATGAAGTCTGTCGGATTGGTGCAGAATTTTTGTCCTGCCAAGGAAACAAACCGGACGCATAGCGGGGGCTATGTGGAGGATTTGTTGACACAGGCAGGGCGAAAAGGATGTGCCAAGATGGCGGTGCTGAATGTATCAGTGCTTTCTTATGTCGCATATTGACAGTGCGGGCGATTCCTGTTAGAATTAACCTGCAATTAAATATGCGGGAGGGCGTCGCATCCCTCCACGTTTCCGAGCAAAAATATCTAAGGGCTGAGCAGAGCCTATGATATTGCGCCTGCGCTGAGCGGTCTATGCAAAATGCGCACAGGGTTCACGCAGAAATGCGCGGGCCTTCCCCTTGGAGGCCCGCGTCTCCCCCTTGAAAAGGAAGCGACAGAATTGCCTCATCACAGAGCGTTGTGCGCTGTTTTTTCGGTGTGCGTTCCTACCCATCGAATTTTGAAGGCTGTTCGTCGTACCTTTGGTGCGGGGGACAGCTTTTTTAGGTATAGAAATCGAACATAAAATTAGCTCCTAGAATAGTGAAAATAGTGTTTCTTTTTCGCCCCTCAGGGTGTATAATAATAAATATTTTCTATGATTAGTATTGGTTCTCAATAAAGCGCCCAAAAGGACGCCTGTGTATTTGTTAGGAGGATTCATGTGAGTAAGAGGGAGAGCTTGTGGGAGTCCTATCTCGCGAAGGGCATGAGTCGGCGCAGCTTCTTGAAGGGCTGCGTGACGCTTACCTCGCTGATGGGACTCAGCACGGACATGATGACGAAGGTCGTCGAGGCGGCAGAGACGAAGCCGCTGCCGGTCGTGATCTGGCTGCATGGGCACGAGTGCACGGGCTGCGATGAGTCCTTCATCCGCTCGGGTGCGCCGCTTGCATCCGATCTGGTGCTGAACAGCATCGCGCTCGAGTACAGCCATGTTCTGAGTGCGGGCTGCGGTGAGCCGTTCGAGGAGCACCTCGAGACCACGATCAAAAAGTACCACGGGGAGTACATTCTCGCGGTCGAGGGCGCGGTCGCGTCGGGCGCGCACGAGTATACCTGCATGTCGGGCGGGCATCCCTTCTCGCATACGCTGAGGCGTGTCGCCGAGGGGGCAAAGGCGGTCATCGCCTACGGCACGTGCGCGACGGCGGGCGGCATTCAGGCTGCAGCGCCGAATCCAACCGAGTCCAAGGGCATCCGCGCCTTCATCGGCGCGAAGCCCTATATTGCTGTGCCCGGTTGCCCGCCGATCGCCGAGGTCATGACGGGCGTCGTCATGCACGTCGCACTCTTCGGCACGCTGCCCCCACTCGATGCGGAGGGGCGTCCGCGTCAGTTCTACGGCAACCGCATTCACGATACCTGCTACCGCCGTCCCTTCTTCGATGCGGGCATGTTTGCCGACCGCTTCGACGATGCGGGCGCAAAGGCGGGCTGGTGCCTCTATCATCTCGGGTGCAGAGGACCCGAGACCTACAACTCCTGCGGCAATCTGCGCTGGTATCAGGGGATGTCGTACCCCATCCAGTCCGGTGCCCCCTGTATCGGCTGCAGCAATGCAAACTTCTGGGACGATGCGCCTTTTTCGCGACGTCTGCCTGAGTATGCCGGCATCGATGTCGACATGGTCGGCGCAGGCCTTGCCGTCGCGACGGCGGTCGGTGTTGCGGCACACGCGGGCGCGAGCCTCGTGCAGAAGAAATGCCACGAGAAGCAGCTGGAGCAAGAGGGAAAGCAGGTGCATGAATGAAACACGTAGTAGTTGATCCGATCACCCGCATTGAGGGACATCTGCGCGTCGAGATCCAGGTGGACGAGGCGACGGGCAAGGTTACGGATGCCATCTCCTCCGGAACCGCGTGGCGCGGCCTCGAGCTCGTCATGAACGACCGCGATCCGCGCGATGCGTGGGCGTACATCCAGCGCATCTGCGGCGTCTGCACGTCGTCCCATGCGCTCGGCTGCCTGCGTGCGGTGGAGGATGCATTCGGCATCACGATCCCGAAGAACGCACACTATATCCGCAACATCATCGCGGCGTGCCTTGGGCATCAGGATCATATCATCCATTTCTACCATCTGCACGCGCTCGACTGGGTCAGCCCTCTCGAGGCACTGAAAGCCGATCCTGCGGCGACGGCGGCGCTCCAGAACACGGTGCTCGCGACCTATCGTCTCCCTTTCCGCGGCCCTGCGGGGCTCGAGACGGAGGCATACCCGCACGACGTACCCGTCTCGAATCCCGAGTACTATGCGGCGATCAAGGCGAAGGTGCAGAAGATCGTGGAGAGCGGCCAGCTTGGCATCTTCTCCGCGCAGTGGTGGGATCACCCCGACTATCAGATGCTGCCGCCCGAGGTGCACCTGATGGCGATTTCGCATTACCTCGAGATGCTGGACAAGCAGCGCGATCTCGTCGTGCCGCACGTCGTCTTCGGCGGCAAGAATCCGCATCCGCACTATGTGCTCGGCGGCATGCCCTGCTCCATCTCGATGGAGGACGGCAATGCCCCGATCAATACGGCGCGCCTTGCGATTGTCGATCGCTCGATCCAGTCCGCGCGCCACATGATGAACGACTACTATCTGCCGGATGTGCTCGCGATCGGGCATCTCTATGTGCAGAAGGGCTACGTCTCGGGCGGCGGCCTCGCGAAGGAGCGCGTGCTCGCGTTCGGTATGTTCCCGCAGGAGCCGTTCTCCGGCGCGACGAACGGCGATTTCTTCAAGGATCTGCTCGTGCGCTGCAACGGCGTCGTGGAGAACTTCGCGGGCGGCGTCATGCAGGCAAAGGTCTATGATTTTAAGATGGAGGATGTCTCCGACCCCGAGGTCATCAGCGAGAGCGTCGAGCACGGCTGGTACGAGTACAGCGGCGGCGACAGCAAGGGGCTGCATCCGTGGGAGGGCGAGACGAAGCCGCACTACACGGAGCCGAAGGAAGGCACGAAGACGGAGTGGAAGGCTCTGAACGAGCAGGGCAAATACTCGTGGCTCAAGACGCCGAAATGGCGCGGCAAGCTCTGCGAGGTTGGTCCGCTCGCGCGCTATATCGTGCTCTACACGAAGGCAAAGCAGGGACTCCTCGGCGAGCTCACATGGGCGGAGCAGATGATCGTCGACCAGATCGACGCCGTGACGAAGGTGCTCGGCGTTCCCGCCGAGGCATGGCTGCCCTCGACGGTCGGCCGTACGGCGGCGCGCGCACTCGATGCGCAGCTGCAGGCGGAGATCAGCAAGTTCTTCTTCGACAAGCTCGTTGCGAACATCAAGAGTGGCGACACGCGCGTGGTGAACAACGACAAGTGGGATCCCTCGACCTGGCCGAAGGAGGCAAAGGGCGTCGGCTTCTACGAGGCACCGCGCGGTGCGCTCAGTCACTGGGTCGTCATCAAGGACGGCAAGGTGGCGAACTATCAGGCGGTTGTGCCGACGACGTGGAACGCCTGCCCGCGCGATGATGCGGCAGGACACGGCGCATACGAGATGTCGATGATGGATACGCCCGTGAAGATCGCGGACAAGCCGCTCGAGATCGTGAAGGCGGTGCGCTCGTTCGATCCGTGCATGGCGTGCTCGACGCACCTCTTTAACGCGAAGGGGGAGAAGATCCGCGTCGTCACGACCGATCCCTATGCGGGCGTGCGCGTGGACGAATAGGGGGCGATCCGCATGAAAAAAGAACAGCGGCAGGAGTACTATCTCTTCAGTCCCTTTCTGCGTATCTTTCACTGGCTGATGGTCATTGCGATCATCGTCCTCTTTGTCACGGGCTTTCTCATCACGAAGCCGCCCGTGATTCTCGCCTCGGAGCCGACGAATACGCCGCTCCTCATGAACCTCGTGCGCAACATCCACTTCATCGCGGCGTTCGCGTTCTGCGCGGGCTTCATCGGGCGTGTCTACGGTTTCATCATCAACCGCGGCGACCGCCTCTTCCCGCATTTCTGGAAAGCGCAGTATTACCGCGACATGATGGACGTGGGGCTGCACTACATGCTCATCAAGCCGTCGCATGAGCCGTTCCTGCGCAATCCGCTGGCGCGCGCCTCGTACGCAGGGCTGTATGTGCTCGTGGCAATCGAGGTGCTCACGGGCTTTGCGATGTACTATATGACAGAGCCGTCGGCGATCGGCGGCATCATGTTCGGGTGGGTGAACCGCATGCTCGGCAACGAGTTTATGTCGCACTTCGTCCACCACTATGTGGCGTGGGCGATTATCCTCTTCGCGATCGGGCACTTCTACATGGTTGTGCGTGCCGAGTTCATGGAGGGCGAGGCGGAGGTTTCGAGCATGTTTGCAGGCTCGAAGCTCCTGCGGCATACGCCTGTTGATGCGAGGGATGTGGAGTAGGGAAGGCATATTCGTCTTGACGGCTGTGCATGCCCAACGCAAACGCTTAGTTACGCGAGCGCTCATGTGCTTGTATGCTTAAATACCGGCGGAATTCTTAAACGCGCGCTACGCGCTTGAACGAAAGAAATCCGCCGGGGCATACCGCACATTTTACTCGCTCGCTCCACTAGGGTTTGCTTTTGGACACGGCACAGCCTCCCCGTCTCGTTTCCAAGCCTCCCCCGTCGAAACGGGGGAGGGGGACCGCTTGCGGTGGTAGGGGCGCCTTGAACGGCGTGGGATATTCTCACGAAAAAATATAATTGTATCTACAAGGAGTAAACTATGTGTAAGGAATGCGGCTGCGGGCTCGCGGAGAGCACGACGCATTTGCAGTTTTTTGTCAAGGGCTATACGACGGAGAATGCTGCCGCTGTGGAGAAGGCGCTCCTCGGCCTTTCGGGTGTCCTCTACGTGCATATTCATACGCATGACGGAGAGACGACGGTCGACTATGACCCGGCAAAGACGAAGATGACGGAGCTCATCAGCACCTTTGCCGCTCACGGTCTCACGGCGGAGCTCTAGGATGCACGAGATGGCGATTGCCGAGGGCATCCTTGACATCGCCCAGAGCCATGCACGCACGCATGAGGCGCAGCGGATTGAGCGCATCCATCTCCTCCTTGGGGAACTCTCGGGGGTGGAGACGGAGGCGCTTTCTCTCGCGTTCTCCTCAGTCATCCGCGGCACGATCGCAGAGAATGCCGCGCTGACATGGGAGCGCGTTCCGCTGACGGGGCGTTGTCATGACTGCGGCAGAGAGCGCCGCATACGCCCCGCGGACTACCTCTGCCCCGACTGTGGCGGCGGTATGGAGATCATCGGCGGGCGCGAGATGCGCGTGGACTATATAGAGATGGAATAGGTTATGAAGGTAGTTGTAAAGGCGGACATCCTCGGCAGGAATGAGGCGGCGGCAGCGGAGAACGCAGCGCTCTTTGCGCGGCATGGCATCTACGCGCTGAACCTCCTCGGCTCGCCCGGCTGCGGCAAGACCTCGCTGCTCGAGCAGACCCTCACGGCGCTCGGCTCCGAGCTGCGGATGGCGGTCATCGAGGGCGATCTCTTCACGACGAAGGACGCGGCGCGCATCGAGCGCTGCGGCGCACCCGTCGTTCAGATCAACACGAGCGGCGGCTGCCATCTGGATGCGGCGATGGTCGCGGCGGCGCTGGAGAAACTCGATCTCACGGCGCTTGACCTCATCGTGATCGAGAATGTCGGCAACCTCGTCTGCCCCGCCGAGTTTGCGCTTGGTGAGGATCGGAAGGCGGTCGCGCTCAGCATCACGGAGGGCGACGACAAGCCGCTGAAATATCCGCTGATCTTCAAGGAGTCGGCAGTTGCACTCCTCAACAAGGTGGACATTTTGCCCTATACGAATTTCGATATGGAGGCGGCGCGCGCGGACATTACGGCGCTCCACCCCGGCATCCCCGTCCTCGCGGTCTCGTGCCGCACGGGCGAGGGGCTTGCGGCGTGGTACGACTGGCTGCGCGCGGAGATTGCAGCAAAGAAGCACGGAGGAGGGCAGCAGTGAAGAGCATCTATGACGAAATTGTTCCCGTTGCGCCCGTGACGGTGCTCGGGATCGGCAATATCATCCTGCGCGACGAGGGCTTCGGCGTGCGCGCGATGGAGTATCTGGAGGAACATTACTCCTTCCCGCAGGAGGTGCGCCTGCTCGACGGCGGGACGCTTGGCCCTGAGTTGCTCCATTTTGTCACTGGCACGGAAAAGCTGCTCATCCTCGACGCTGTCGCGGGTGATGCGGCACCGGGGACGGTCTACCGCTTTGAAAACGATGCGGTAATGGCGCATTTTCAGGAGAAGATGTCCTCGCATGAGATCGGGATTCAGGATGTGCTCGCCTGGCTGACGGTGACGGGACGTTCGATTCCGAATGTCGTCGTGCTCGGCATGCAGCCCTATGAGCTGACGGCGGGGCTGACGCTCAGCCCCGAGATGGCGGCGGCGCTCCCCTCCTTTGCGCATCGTGCGGTGGAGGAGCTCGTGCGCTTCGGTGTCATTCCGAAGGAGCGCAGTGTGCAGCGCAGGCAGACGGCATGACGGATTGTGGACATACGACGCCGGGGCAAAGCCCCGTGAACGGGGGCGCGCGGGAAAGGCGCGCCTTTCGTGTCTCAGGGATTGTGCAGGGCGTGGGCTTTCGTCCCTTCGTCTATCGGCTTGCTGCAAAATACGGGCTCAGCGGCTGGGTGCTGAACGACAGCGCGGGCGTCGGGATCGAGGCGGAGGGTGCGTCTGCGGCGCTCGATGACTTTGCCAATGCTCTTTGCGCGGAGGCACCGCTTGCCGCATCCGTGACGGCTGTGTCGTATTCGGACATCACGCCGCAGGGCGAGGAGGACTTTCGTATTTTGGAGAGTCCGCAGGGGGCGGCGGCGCGGACGCTCGTCTCGCCCGATCTTGCGGTTTGCGCGGACTGTCGGCGTGAGATCCTCTCTGCGGCAGATCGGCGGCATGGCTACGCCTTTACGAACTGCACGAACTGCGGGCCGCGCTACTCCATCATTCGCGGTGTGCCCTACGATCGGCCGCTGACCTCGATGGCTCCGTTTCGGATGTGCCCCGCATGTCAGCACGAGTATGACGACCCCGCCGACCGCCGCTTTCACGCGCAGCCGAATGCGTGCGCCGTCTGCGGTCCCTCCTATCGTCTGATTGTGGACGGGGCGGAGGCGGCGGGTGATCCGCTCGCAGAGGCGCGCCGCATTGTGGCGGACGGCGGCATTCTCGCCGTCAAGGGCATCGGCGGCTATCATCTTGCGTGCGATGCGCGCAGCGAGGCGGCGGTCACGCGGCTCAGGCAGCGCAAGCGGCGCGAGGCGAAGGCGCTCGCCGTGATGGCGGGCAGTATGGAGACGGTGCGGGGGCTCTGCACCGTGTCGGATGAGGAGGAGCGTTGGCTCACCTCGCCTGCCGCGCCGATTGTCCTCCTGCGTCGGCGCGTTGACGCTTTGGATGCGGCGGCAGAGGCGGTCGCGCCAGGAAATGCGTACCTCGGCGTGCTCCTTCCGTATGCGCCCGTGCATCTCCTGCTGCTCGACGCACGCGATTTATGGGTGATGACGAGCGCAAATCTCAGTGGTGAGCCGATTATTTATGAGGATGACATCGCCGTGCGTGGCCTTGCGCGGATTGCGGATGCGATTCTCGTGCACAATCGGGAGATCGTGCACCGCGTGGACGATTCCGTCCTGCGCATGGCGGCGGGCGGGCGCCAGATCGTACGCCGCAGTCGGGGCTTTGCGCCGACGCCGCTCGCGCTGCCCTTTGATGGGGGGGCATCGGTGCTTGCGGGCGGGGCGGAGCTAAAGAATACCTTTTGCCTGACGCGCGGGCAGGAGGCATTTCTGAGTGAGCATATCGGCGACTTGATGGAGCACGCCGTGCTCCGCTCCTACGAGGAGACGATCGCGCACTACGAGGCGTTCTTCGAGGTGCGCCCCGCACTGCTCACCGCTGATCTCCATCCCGCCTATCTCTCGACGCAGTATATGCGCGCGCGTGCGGCGCGCGAGGGGCTGCCGTTCATCTCCGTTCAGCATCATCACGCGCATATTGCAGCGGTGCTCGCCGAACACGATGTGCGGGAGCGCGTCCTCGGCGTTGCGCTCGACGGGACGGGCTACGGCGCAGACGGGGCTTCGTGGGGCGGAGAGTTCCTTGCGGCGGATATGAGGGACTACGAACGTCTCGCGCATTTTGCCTATCTCTCTCTGCCGGGCGGCGATCGCGCGGCGAAAGAGCCGTGGCGGCTTGCGCTCTGGGTATTGCATACGACGTACGGGGAGGAAATTACCCGGCGCGCGCCGAAATTTATTGAGACGCTTCCCGCAGGCTGGGAGCTGCTCGTGCAGGCGACGGCGGCGGGGGTGAATGCGCCGCTCACGTCGAGTGCGGGGCGTCTCTTCGATGCGGCGGCGGCTCTCCTCGGCGCGTGCCGCGTGAATGCGTACGAGGGGCAGGCGGCGATCGGACTCGAGCTCCTCGCACGGCGCGCGCGTCGCGCGGGCGTTATCCTGCCCTATCGCGTGAATCGTGGAGAAGCGCCGCTGATGATTGACTTCGTGCCCGTGCTCGCAGCGCTTGCGGATGAGGCGGAGAACCTCTCGGAGGAGGAGCGCGCGGGGCGTGCGCTCGACTTCCATGTGACAATGGCGGCTGCGGTCGCAGAGGTACTGCATCTGCTCTCGGCGCTCACAGGGCTGCGGACGGCGGTGCTCTCGGGCGGCGTGTTTCAGAACGCGCTGCTCCTCGAGGAGCTGCTTGCGTATCTCGAGGATTTCCGCGTGCTTCTGCCGCACGCTGTGCCGCCGAACGACGGCGGCATTGCGTACGGGCAGGCGGCGGTCGCGCTGGCAAGGATGGCTTAAGATAAAGGAGAAAATATGTGTTTGGCAGTTCCTGCAAAAATTGTCAATATTGACGACCAGCTTGCCTCGGTGGAGGTGAATGGGGTGCGCCGCGCGGCGAGCCTCATGCTGCTGCCCGAGGCGGCGATTGGCGACTATGTGCTCGTCCATGCGGGCTTTGCGATGCAGATTGTCGAGGCGGACGAGGCGGAGCGCATCGAGGCGCTGCGTGCGGAGATGCGCGGCGCACCACGCACGGTGGAGAGCCTACCATGACGCGCGCACAGGATACGCAGGGCGCGGCGGCGGAGATTATCGCCGAGCTGCGGGATATTGTCGGCGCACATGGACAGCGCATTCGTCTCATGGAGGTCTGCGGGACGCATACGGTTGCAATTTTCCGCGCGGGTCTCAGGCAGATTCTTCCCGAGGGGATTGAACTGGTCTCGGGTCCCGGCTGCCCCGTCTGCGTGACGGCGGACGACTACATCGACGCGGCGATTGCATACGCGGCGATGGAGGATGTCATCATCACGACGTTCGGCGATATGCTGAAAGTGCCGGGGACGCATTCGAGTCTCGCCGCCGCACAGGCGGCGGGTGCGGATGTCCGCATCGTCTACTCGCCGCTCGACGCGCTCGCCATTGCGACAGAGAACCCCGCGAAGAAGGTTGTCTTCCTCGCCGTCGGATTTGAAACAACGGCACCGACCGAGGCGGCGGCAGTGCTTGCGGCAGAGGCGCAGGGGATTCGCAACTTCTTCCTGCTCTCGGCGCAGAAGCTCGTACCGCCCGTCATGCGCGCGCTCCTCGATGGCGGGGAGACGCATGTCGACGGCTTCCTCCTGCCGGGTCACGTCGCGGTCGTGACAGGTACGGAGATGTTCGACTTTCTTGCGCGGGACTATCATGTGCCGGGCGTCGTCGGGGGCTTCGAGCCGCTCGAGATCCTGCGCGCGATTCAGCTGCTCGTGCGTCAGATCGGGGCGGGGGAGGCGCGCATTGAGAACGCCTATGAGACGGTTGTGCGCCCTGTGGGCAATCCCATTGCGCGTGCGGCGATTGAGCGCGTCTACGAGCCGGCAACGGTGCGCTGGCGGGGTCTCGGTGAGATTCCCGCCTCGGGGCTTGAGATGCGCGAGGAATACGCGGCATTTGACTTTGCACGCGTGCGCCCGCTCTCAGTGGAGACTGTGGGCGACGGGCGGCATGGCTGTCGCTGCGGCGAGGTGCTGCGCGGGGCGATTGTGCCGCGTGACTGCAATCTTTTCGGCAAGGCGTGCGTCCCCGAGCACGCCGTAGGGCCGTGCATGGTCTCCGTCGAGGGGACGTGCGCCGCATGGTATAAATACGGGGGAGGGAGGTTCCGCTATGGAGCATGAGGTCATTACGCTTGCGCACGGTGCGGGCGGACAGATGAGTCACGCGCTGATGGAGGAGATTGTGCTGCCGGAGCTCGGCAATACGATTCTCGATACCCTGCATGACGGTGCTGTCCTGCCGCTCGCGGGACGTGCGGCGTTTACGACGGACTCCTACGTCGTGCAGCCGCATTTCTTCCCTGGCGGGAGCATCGGGCGGCTCGCCGTCTGCGGGACGGTCAACGACCTCGCGATGACGGGCGCAGTGCCGCGCTGGCTCTCGCTCGCCGTCATCCTCGAGGAGGGCTTCCCCATCGCGACCCTGCGCCGCATTGTGCATGACATCCGCACGGCGGCACAGGAGGCGGGCGTCCTCATCGTGACGGGTGATACAAAGGTCGTGCCGCGCGGCTGCGGGGACGGCATCTATATCAATACGGCGGGCGTGGGCGAGATGATTGAGGGCGTGGACATTGCGCCCGCGAATATCAAGGCGGGCATGGACATCATCGTCTCTGGCACTATCGGCGATCATGCGGCAACGGTCATGGCGGCGCGGCACAATCTCACGCTCCCGCCGGGGATCATGAGTGACAGCGCACCGCTTTGCCATATGACGGCGGCGATGCTCGCAGCTGCCCCCTCCATCGCTGTCCTGCGCGACCCGACGCGCGGCGGCGTTGCGGCGTCACTGAACGAGCTGGCACAGGCGGCAAAGGTCGGCATCCTCCTCGAGGAGGGGGCGATCCCCGTGCATCCCGCCGTGCAGGGCGTCTGCGATCTCCTCGGATTCGACCCGCTCACGCTTGCAAATGAGGGCAAGCTGCTTGCATTTGTCCCGCCCGAGGACACGGCACGCGTGCTGGATGTCATGCACGCCGACCCGCATGGACGCGCGGCGTGCGTCATCGGGCACACAACGGCGGAGGCACCGGGCGAAGTGGGGCTGCGCACCGCACTCGGCGGCATCCGCGTGGTCGACTTGCCTCTTGGGGAGCTTGTGCCGCGGATTTGCTGAATATCCGCTGAAAATTCGCTGTGCTGCAGGGGAAACTTGTGGGGGGCGATACTCCGTAGCAAACCCTAGTGGAGCAGGCGGAATCGAGGGCACGTTCTGCCCCTGCGGATTTTAACCGTTCAAGCGAAGCGCGTTTGGAATCCGCAGGTATTTCAGCAGATAAGTGCCCGAGCGCTTGCGTAACGAGGGTTCTGCGAGGAGTATTGCTCCCTCAAAAAACATTTCCGCGCACGAAAAAAGCGGGCAGTGGTCAGCCGCCCGCTTTTTCCCTTATCTATCTGTAGTAGGATGATAGTAAGCTGTGTTATTTGGTGAGATGCACGTCGGGGATCTCGACATCGTGATGTGTGTCCGGGTCGACGTTGGAGTACACGCCCGGCTTCGTCTCGAACGCCTTGAGATTGTCCGCGTTCGCCTCGAGCATATCCTCGACAAAACGCTCCACCGCATCTGCAAAATAGACTGCCATTTCAGTTCCCCCTTTTTGTCGATTTCTGCGCTGCCGCGCCTCTCTGTCCGTGCTAAATTTATCAGTACTTCCTTAACTTAGCACTTTTTCTGTATTGTATAAAATATTTCTTTCTGATAAAATGATAGCGTCAACCTATGAAAAAATTTTATTTCATGTGTGACTTTTATACTATTCCGCTATTTTGATATATAGTAGACTAATATAGGGGGAACAAATGGCACTAGGAATCATACTAAGGGAGATGAGTCGGATGACGTTGGTACAGATGCGATATTTCTACGAGGTATGCCAGTGGCAGAACATCACAAAGGCGGCGGAGCACCTGCACGTCTCGCAGCCGACCGTCACCGTCGCCATGCAGGCACTCGAGGCGGAGACGGGGCTGAACCTCTTCCATCGCGAGGGTCGCAAGATCACCGTCACAACCGACGGCGCGAAGCTCCTCGGCAAGGTCTCCTACATCCTCACGGAGGTCTCGCGCCTCGACGATGAGATCCGCAATATGGCGCACCGCCACGCGAAGGTACGCATCGCGATGCCGCTGCAGCTCGGCGTTGTCTTCCTGCCGCACATCCTCGGCGACTTCCGCCGCGATCATCCCGAGATCGAACTCGAGATCATCGAGACGGGCGGCGTGAGCGCCCTGCAGATGGTCGAGGACGAAAAACTCGACTTTGCGCTGACGAACTACACCGTCGATTTCAGCGCGCGCCTCTCCTATGCAAAGCTCTTCGACTGCGAGTGCACCTTTGTCACGCGCCCCGATCATCCCTTTGCACGACGGCATTCGCTCAGCATTGCCGATCTCAGAGACGAGCCGCTCATCATGCTCGACAGCAACTTCTTCGTCGACCGTCTCGTGCAGGACGCGTATGGGCGCATGGGCGAGAAGCCAAACGTCATCCACTATTCGCCCTATCTGCACACGGTCAAGAACCTCGTGCACGCGGGCATCGGCTCGACCTTCCTCGCGCGCCCGTCCGTGCTTCCGACGGACAACTTCGTCCAGATCCCGCTGCTTGACCCGATCTTCATCAACAGCGGGCTCGTCACGAAGAAGGGACGCCAGACCTTCGACGATGTGCGCCTCGTCATGAACTACCTGCGCGGCCTGACGAAGGAACTGCTGGGCGGGGAGAAGAAAACAAAAGCGCGCTAGGACAGCACCCGTCCCCCCCCCGTCTTTGTATATACCCTATGCAAAGACGGGGGCTTTATGTTATAATGAAACGAATATTGTCTTTCGATGGCTGATTATGCTATCACATACAGGAGTGTGAAACTACTTGTTTGGAATATCTTCGATTCTGAAACGCTTCCTTGGCGACAACAATGACAAGGAGATCGCGCGCTACCGCGAGATCGTGGAGCAGATCAACGCGCTTGAGCCCACGATGATGAACCTCACGGATGACAAGCTGACGGGCTACACGCGGAAATTCCGTGAGCAGCTCGCAGAGGGCGTAACGATGGAGGAAATCCTGCCCGAGGCGTTCGCCGTCGTGCGCGAGACCTCGCGCCGCGTGCTCGGCATGCGCCACTTCGACGTGCAGCTCATCGGCGGCATCTGCCTCCACGAGGGGCGCATCGCGGAGATGCGCACAGGCGAGGGCAAAACTCTCGTTGCAACCACGGCTGTCTACCTCAATGCGCTCGCGGGCAAGGGCGTCCACATGGTCACGGTCAACGACTACCTCGCGCGTCGCGACAGCGAGTGGATGGGCAAGCTCTACCGCTACCTCGGACTCTCGGTTGGTCTGATCGCGCACAATATGGACTTCCCCGAGCGCAAGGCGGCGTATGCCGCAGACGTGACCTTCGGTACGAACAACGAGTTCGGCTTTGACTACCTGCGTGACAACATGGTGCTCTCCGAGGGACAGATGGTACAGCGCCCCCTGCACTATGCGATCGTCGACGAGGTGGACTCCATCCTCATCGACGAGGCTCGCACGCCGCTCATCATCTCCGGTCCCGGCACGAAGTCCACGGACAACTACCGCGTCATGGCGGAGGCCGTGCGCCATCTCAAGGAGGGCGAGGACTATACGGTGGACGAGAAGGCAAAGACCGTCGCGCCTGCCGACTCCGCCGTGCCAAAGATCGAGAAGATCGTCGGCATCACGAACCTCTACGCGCCCGAGAACATCGAGCTCTCGCACTGCTTTACGGCGGCGCTGCGCGCAAAGGCGCTCATGCACCGCGACCGAGACTACGTTGTGCGCGATGACGAGATCGTCATTGTCGACGAGTTCACGGGACGTCTGATGGAGGGACGCCGCTACTCCGACGGCCTGCATCAGGCAATCGAGGCGAAGGAGGGCGTCAAGATCCAGCGCGAGTCACAGACCCTCGCGAGCATCACCTTCCAGAACTACTTCCGTATGTACGAGAAGCTCGCGGGCATGACGGGCACGGCAAAGACCGAGGAGAATGAGTTCCTCAAGATCTACAACCTCCCCGTCATCGTCATCCCGACGAACAAGCCCATCCAGCGCGTCGACGAGGCGGATGTCATCTACAAGACGAAGGCGGCGAAGTACCGCGCCGTCGGCCGTGCGGTCAAGGAGATCCACGAGACGGGGCAGCCGATCCTCATCGGCACGACCTCGATCACGCAGTCCGAGGAGATGTCGAACGTCCTGAAGAAGAATGGCATCCCGCACGTCGTCCTGAATGCAAAATTTCATGAAAAAGAAGCCGAAATCGTCGCCAACGCCGGTCAAAAGGGCGCGGTTACGATTGCGACCAACATGGCGGGGCGCGGCACGGACATCAAGCTCGGCGAGGGCGTCGAGGCACTTGGAGGACTATACATTGTCGGTACGGAGCGCCACGAGTCGCGGCGCATCGACAACCAGCTGCGTGGACGTTCGGGGCGTCAGGGCGATCCCGGTGCGTCGAAGTTCTTCCTCTCGCTCGAGGACGATCTGATGCGCCTCTTTGCCTCAGACCGCATCGCGGGCATCATGGACCGCCTCGGCATGGAGGAGGACGAGCCCATCGAGCACGCCATCATCACGCGCTCGATTGAGCACGCGCAGAAGAAGGTCGAGGCGCGCAATTTCGACATCCGCAAGCACGTCCTCGAATACGACGATGTCATGAACCAGCAGCGCGAGGTCATCTACGGCGAGCGCAAGAAAATCCTGCTCGGCGAGAACCTGCGCGAGAATATCCTTGCGATGGTGAAGCACATCATCAAGGACGAGATGACGCAGTACGCAAACGAAAAACTCTACCCCGAGGAGTGGCAGCTTGACGCGCTCATCGAGGATGCGGAGAAGGTATACGCGCCGCAGGGACGCCTCAAAAAGGAAGAGCTCGAAAAACTTGCGCGCGATGAGATCCAGGAAGAACTCGAAAAAGTCGCAGAGGAAGGCTACCGCTCACGTGAGCTGATGTTCGGCGAGGAAAATATGCGCGAGCTCGAGAAGGTCGTCATGCTCCGCGTTGTCGATCAGAAGTGGATGGATCACCTCGACCACATGGATATGCTTCGTGAGGGCATCAACCTGCGTGCGTATGGGCAGCGCAATCCACTTGTCGAGTACAAGATCGAGGCACTCACGATGTTCGAGGAGATGGAGGCGTCCATCATGGATCAGATTGCCTCCCTCATGTACCATGTGAGCATCGTCACCCCGCAGGCCGCAGCGGCACAGGCGCCTGTCTCCGCAGACGGTACACCGCGTCCCGCGCCCGTTATGGACGAGGGGGCACAGCGCCGCGCCGAGCAGCTGCTTGCACGCGAGCGCTCGAAGCTCGAGGATCACCTCATGAACGCACGCGCCTCGCATGGTGACGAGTCCGTCCCCGCCGAGGCAAAGGCGACAAAGAACGAGGAAGGGAAAAAGGTCGGGCGCAACGACCCGTGCCCCTGCGGCAGCGGCAAGAAGTACAAGAACTGCCACGGGAAGGATAAATAATTAAGGATACAACTATGCTGGAAGATCTGAAACCGATACTGAATGATCTGGGCGAGAAGCTCGATCAGATGCGCATCTCTCTCGAGATCCCCGCGAAGGAGGAGAAGATCGCCGAGCTTGAGTACAAGATGAGCGAGCCGTCCTTCTGGGACGATGCGGCGGCGGCGCAGAAGCTGAATCAGGAGCTCGCCGCCCTCAAGGGCGGCGTCGATACCTACGAGGGGTTGAAGGCGAAGTACGAGGACGCCGAGACGCTCTATGAAATGGGCATCGAGGAGAACGATCCTACGATGGAGGGCGACATCCGCGCGGAGCTGACGCTCATCGCCGAGGGTCTTGAGACACTCCAGCTCGAGGTCCTGCTCTCGGGCGATTACGACGCGAACGACGCCATCCTCACGCTCCACGCGGGCGCGGGCGGCACGGAGGCACAGGACTGGACGCAGATGCTCCTCAGGATGTACGGGCGCTGGGCAGAGCGGCACGGCTTTACCGTCGAGACCGCCGACCTGCAGCCGGGCGACGAGGCGGGCGTGAAGTCCGCGACCCTCTTTATCAAAGGGCACAATGCCTACGGCTTTTTGAAGTCCGAAAAGGGCGTGCATCGCCTCGTGCGCATCTCGCCGTTTGACTCGCAGGCGCGGCGGCACACGTCGTTCTCCGCGTGCGATGTGATGCCCGAGATCGACGACGCTGTGGAAGTCCCGATCAATATGGACGATGTGCGCGTCGACTACTTCCGCGCGAGCGGTGCAGGCGGACAGCACATCAACAAGACCTCGTCCGCCGTGCGCATGACGCACGAGCCGACGGGCATCGTCGTGCAGTGTCAGAACGAGCGCTCGCAGCTGCAGAACAAGGAGCAGTGCCTCAAGATGCTCCGGGCAAAGCTCTTTGAGCTCGAGCAGGAGAAGAAGGAAGAGGAGATCGCCAAACTCGAGGGCGTACAGCAGAAGATCGAGTGGGGCAGCCAGATCCGTTCCTACGTGTTCCAGCCGTACACGATGGTGAAGGATGTGCGCACGAACGTCGAGACGGGCAATGTGCAGGCGGTCATGGACGGGGAGATCGATCCCTTTATCCGTGCGTATCTAAACGCAAAGGCGAATCACGAATTCTAAGGAGAGTCCCATGTGGAAAGCATCAGCCGTCGTTCTTGCCATCGTTGTTGCCGTCGCTGCGGGCATCTTTGCGCTCCCCACTGTGGTCACGCATATGATTACGGACGCCCTGCGTGACCGCACGAGCGCGGAGGATGTGCAGCTCTCGATCACGGACAGCCCGCGCCTCGTCTTCGGCGAGATCGGTGCGCTAGACGGCGTCGTTCGGCAGGGTCGTATCGGCAAGGTGTTCGTGCGCGAGCTGACGCTCACGGGGACGAACCTCCGCTTTGACATGGGGGCGCTCCTCTCCGATCGGAAGCTCACGCTGACGGGAGCGGAGCACGTCGAGATGCGCGGCGTGGTGGATGAGGATGCAATTCGTGATCTCATCACGAATTCTGCAGACAAATTCTCCGATGTCGCCGTCACCGTGCATCCCGGTTCTGTCCTTGTGACTGCAAAGACGCGCGCATTCGGACAGACCTTCGAGGTGACGCTTGAGGGCGGCTTCACCATCGTCAGCGGCGACCTCTACTACAAGGCACAAAGCATCCGTGCGCGCGGTATGGGGCTGAACGTGCTGAGTCTCGACGGACTCTTTCCCGATGTACTCGTCGCGCGTGCGGGTACGCTTCCCTTTGGGCTCGCATTCGAGACTGTCGAGGCAAAGGACAACGTGGTTATCCTGACAGCAGGGAAATAAGGAATCATATATGAAGAAATTTCACTATCATCCGATTCTCCTTGCGGCGATCCTCATTGGATTCATCGCGAGCCTCGTCATCGGCATGGAGCGCCACGCTGTCGAGGAGAATGCGCGCACGGTAGAGCTCGCCATCGACTACGAGGGGCTGTTGGAGCTCGCTGCTCGTGAGGGGCTGCCGCCCGAGGAGGTTCTCGCGCGCGCGAAGGAGGCGGGAATCACCTCGCTCGCCGTCTACGAGACGACCTTTGAAAAATTCAACAAAAACGGGAAGGCATACGCGATCAAGGGCGCGGATATCCTTGCCGCCTACCATACGGGAACGCTCACCGACCCGCGCTGGCGCGATCTCGTCGAGGAAGGCAAGATTGTCGGCACGGAGATCTACGTCGTTTCGCACGATCCCGTGACCTATGCCGAGCTCAAGGAGGATCTCTTCCGTCGCTTCGGCGCGACGCGCGTCACCGTCCACACAGTTGGTGCGGACGAGGTCATCGCAGTCAAGGATTACTACGAAGCATTTGAAAAGCGCAACATCGGGCTGCCGTCCGATGAGATGCGCGCCGTCAATGCGGCGGGCTTCGACGTGATCGCGCGTCCCTCGAACTACCATGACTGCACGCCGGACGATGTGCGTGCGGTATTTTCACGCATGGACGGGATTGCAGTCTCGGCGATTGTGTTCTCGGGGCAGGAGACCCTCGGTGCACCGAAGGCCCTGCAGACGACGATTGACGAGATGCGTGCACGCCGTCTCCCCCTCGGTCTCATCGAGGGCGTGACCCAGCTCCAGTTTTACAAACAGCAGGGCATGGACGAGATCGCGGAGGGCGTCGGCTACGGCAATGTTGCACGCCTTTACTCCATCCCGAAGGACGAGCTGAAAAAGCTCAAGATCGACGCCGCCGTCGAGCGCTGGGTGACGACGGACGAGGAGCGGAACATCCGCATCAACCTCCTGCGCATCTACGAGGAACCCGCGCCGAACATGAGCCTCCTCGAGACAAATATGAAATACTTCGGAGACACGCGCGCGGCACTCGAGTCTCGCGGGTTCAAGATCGGGCGGGCTGGCATGTTCGCCTCCTATGAGCCGTCGCGCGTACTGCGCGCCCTCGTCATCATGGGCGTTGCAGCGGCAGGTGTGCTCTATCTCTCGCTTGTCATTCCGGCGTTCAATCGCCGCAGAAAAGCCGTCCTGCTCTTCTTCGCCGTTGCGGCTCTCATCACGATGATGCCGATCCTCATCGGCGCGGGGAGCAAGGTGCGGGTTGTCGCGGCACTTGCGAGTGCAAATCTCTTTCCAACGCTCGCCATCGTTGCGCTTCTCGATCTCCTGCGTGGTCGGCGCTTCCCGAAGAACGCGCCTACGTGGCGCATCCTCGTCGCAGGTTTTGTGCTGCTCGGCATCACGAGCGCGCTGTCGCTGATCGGCGCGTCCTATCTCTCTGGCGCGCTCACGGACACGCGCTATCTTCTCGAGTTCGACATCTTCCGCGGGATTAAGCTGACCTTTGTCCTGCCGATGATCCTCGTCGCCATTGCCTTCATGCAGCGCTTTGACATCTTTGACGGGCAGTTCGACGCCTCGGCGGGCGTGCTTGGGCAGCTGCGTGAGATCATGGCGACGCCCGTGCGCGTTGGCTCACTCCTCGGCGGGCTCGTCCTCATCGGGGCGCTCGTCGTCTTAGTCCTTCGCAGCGGGCATACCTCGGGCATGCCCGTGCCCGGCATCGAGCTGAAGATGCGCGCGGCACTCGAGCAGCTCTTCTACGCGCGCCCCCGCACGAAGGAGTTCCTGATCGGGCATCCTGCGTTCCTGCTCGCGCTCTATGGTGCGGCGCGCAGGTGGCGGACGTGGATCATCTTTGGACTCGTGCTCGTCGCGACCATCGGACAGGGGTCGATGGTGGAAACCTTTGCGCATATGCGCACGCCGATCGAGATGTCGCTTGTGCGCGGCATCGGCGGCGTCTTCCTCGGTGGTGCAATCGGCGCGGTACTCGTGGCGCTTGTCGCGGCATGGAATCATCTCTTGGAGCGCGTGAAGCGGGCGATGTGATTTGTGGATGCGTACCCTTCGCGAACGCTTAGTTGCGCAAGCGGTCGTGTGCTCGTCCGCCTAAATACCGACGGATTTCAAACGCGCTTCGCTTGAACGGTAGAAATCCGTCGGGGGCGGGTCGCACACTCTGCTCCGCTTGCTCCACTAGGGTTCGCTCAGGGTATCGCCTCACACTGCACGGCAAATACCGTAAACGAAAAGCCTCCCCCGTCGCAACGGGGGAGGGGGACCGCTTGCGGTGGAAGGGGCGCCATGAGCGGCGCAGGAAAATCGTCATAGGAATGGGAAACGGAGGGCATTCTACCCGATGAAGCGGATCGTTGTATCGGGGTACTACGGCGCAAAGAACGCGGGCGATGAAGCCATGCTCGCGGCGATGCTCGAGGTACTCGCGGATTTGGACCCGGAACTTCATATCACCGTCATCACCGCCGACCCTGCTGACACCGAGCGCCGGCACGGCGTGCACGCTGTCGGCTCCTTTGACATGGGCGGCATCCTCGGTGCACTGCGCCGCGCCGACCTCCTCATCAGCGGTGGCGGCAGCCTCCTGCAGAACGTTACAAGCCGCCGCAGCCTCTACTACTACATGGGCATCATCCTGCTTGCCCTCTTCCTCGGGAAAAAGGTCATGCTGTATGCTCAGGGCATTGGCCCTGTCACGGGGCGTTTTGCCTGCCACTGCATGCGCTGGCTCGGCAACCGTGTCTCCCTCATCACCGTGCGTGACGAGGGCTCGATGGCGGAACTGCGCCGCCTCGGCATCACGCGCCCCCCGATGGAGTGCACGGCAGATCCCGTGCTCGGCATCCATCCCGTCGGCCGTGAGGCGGGACGTGCCATCCTCAGCCGCTGCGGCGCAGATGGGGCAAAGCCCGTCGTCGGCATCTCCGTGCGTGACTGGCAGGGCTGGCAGCACTACAAGGAAATCCTCGCCGAGATCAGCGACGCCATTGTGCGCGAGCTGGACGCGCGCGTCGTCTTCCTCCCCATGCAGTACCCCGAGGATGTGCGTACGGCAAAGACCGTCGCCGCATGGACGAAAGAGGAGTGCACCGTTCTCGCGGATGAGTACAGCACGAGCGAGCTCCTCTCCCTCGTCGCGAACATGGATCTGATGATCGGTGTGCGCCTGCACGCACTCATCTTTGCGGGTGTCATGGGCGTGCCCATGATCGGCATCTCGTACGACCCGAAGGTCGACCGTTTCCTCCGCTCCATCGGCGAGAAGCCCGTCAACGACCTGCAGGACATCACGACCGCAAGTGTCCTCAAGGAAGTCCGCCGTAAATGGGCGGCGCGTCACGAATTCACGGCGGCGAACGCCGACCTCCTCGCGCAGATGCGCACCCTCGCCGCACGCAACGCAGAGCTGGCAATGGCGTTTGTACGCGAAAAATCTTGATGATGACTTGTCAAACTTTGCGTGAATTGCTATAATAAAAACAGAAAGAAACGTCCTATGACGGCATCTTTCCGAAGTCGCAAGTTATTATCTATAACCGCTCATTTGGTAGAATGGGCGGTTACTTTTTGGTTATCGCGAGAATGTAGCCTGTGGCAACGATCAAAAAAAGAATCGCTCCGATCTCAGACATATCCGCTCACCCCCTTTCGGGGGAAAGATACCGCCGCGAGATTGCTCCCGCCCAAGGACGTTTCATCTGCATTATACCCTGTGATGTGCAGAAACACAAACAAATTTTCTAAACGAAAGCCGCTTCCCATCATTTCGCAATGGGATGCGGCTTTTTGTATGCCCTTACTCTTCGACTGAACGATATTGCCGTCCTCGAGCAGATAGAGACAGAACTCACTCTTTTTGATGAGGATGCTCTTCCCCGAGGAAGCTGCCGCAGGGCGCGCGGACTCTTCTGTCGCCGTATCCTCCGTATGCACAGCAGGTACAGTGCGCGTTTTCTCGGCAACTGCCTTGGCGGGTGCGGCTGCAGTGGTTGGCGCAGATGTATTTCCTGCCGGTGAGGCAACGGGTGCAGGGGCGCTCTCTGTCGTTTGCTGCGAAGTGGCGGGCTCATCATCCGTCAGCTTATCGATCACCTTGGTGACGGGATTCGCGCAGCCCGCCGTGGAGAGCAGGAGGGCGATGAGTCCGATGGAGAGAATTGGACGCATGGGGACAGCTCCTTTCTTTTTGCAGAGGAAATTTCTTCCTATAATATAATATAGTTCAGAATTATTTGTATAGTTTGCGGATCGGGAAATAAGGGAGCACCCCTCGCAAAATTTTCTTGCCAATTCCCTCGTCCTCTGATACAATATGTTCTGCTACAACGATACAATAAACACAAGATATAGTGTTTTACAAAGGAGTTCAAAACATGACAGTGACAACGGTGACGAAGCGCGCGGGGCATGCCGTGCCCTATGATCGTGCGAAGATCCGCAATGCAATCGCGGCGGCGAGCAAGGAGTACGTCCATCCGATGACGGCACTTGAGATCGACGCGGTGACGACGGGCGTTGAGGAGGCGTTCGGTGCACGCACGGAGATCAGCGTCGAGGAGATTCAGGATCTCGTTGAGAAGCAGCTGCTCGCGCACGGCCATTACGACATCGCACGCCGCTACATCACGTATCGCCAGCGCCACGCGCAGCGCCGCCTCGCGCAGAAGCACCTCATGGCGAGCTACCGCGACATCTTCTTCGCGGACTCCGTCGACTCGGATCTGAAGCGCGACAACGCGAACATCAACACGGACGCGTCCATGGGCATCATGCTGAAGCTTGGCGCGGAGGGCGCGAAGCACTTCGTCGACAACTACGTCCTCGACGAGCGCTATGCGACCGCTGACCGCGAGAACTTCATCCACATCCACGACAAGGACTTCTCGCTCATCACGTTCAACTGTTGCCAGATCGACCTGCTGAAGCTCTTCCGCGGCGGCTTCTCCACGGGGCACGGCTTCCTGCGCGAGCCGAACTCCATCCGTGCCTATGCGAGCCTCGCGTGCATTGCGATCCAGTCGAACCAGAACGATATGTTCGGCGGGCAGAGCATCAATGCGTTTGACTACGCAATGGCGGACGGCGTGAAGAAGTCCTTCCGCAAGGCGATCGTCGAGGAAGCGTGGAAGGCACTCCTCTACCGCCTTGGGCGCGGACATTTCACGCACGACGCATTTAAGAAGGCACTGCGTGCAGAGCTCGACTTTGCCGTCTGCGTCTACGCAGAGAAGCAGGATGATGAGCGCGCGGAAAAGGCGCGTGCCGAGCTCCTGCGCGCGCTGAACGTCGTCTACAGCGCGGCGTTCGAGACGCCTGTGGCACAGGAACTCGAAGCGGACGCGCGCACGGTCTATCAGCTCGCGTGCGAGAGCGTCGAGGAGGAGACCCATCAGGCGATGGAGGCGCTCATCCACAATTTCAACACGCTCCACTCGCGCGCGGGCGCACAGGTGCCGTTCAGCTCCATCAACTACGGCATGGACACCTCGCCCGAGGGGCGCCTCGTCATCCGCGAAGTCCTTTCCGCGATTTGGCAGGGGCTTGGCAACGGTGAGACAGCGATCTTCCCGATCTCCGTCTTCCAGCTCAAGGCGGGGGTCAACTACAACCCCGAGGATCCGAACTACGACCTCTTTATCGAGTCCTGCCGCGTCAGCGCACGCCGTCTGTTCCCGAATTACGTCAACCTCGACGCACCGTACAACCTCCAGTACTACAAGCCGGGGGACTACAACAGCTGCGTCGCAACAATGGGCTGCCGTACACGCGTCATGAGCAACGTCAACGGCCCCGAGCAGTCGGGCAGCCGCGGCAACTTCTCCTTTACGACGATCAATTTGCCGAAGCTCGCGCTCGAGGCGAAGGGCGACCTCGATAAATTCTGGGAGCTCTACGATCACTACATCGACCTCTGCCACGACTACCTGCTTGACCGCCTGAAGATCATCGAGGAGAAGCACGTCTACAACTATCCGTTCCTCATGGGGCAGGGCGTGTGGATGGACAGCGAGAAGGCGAACCCCGTCGACTCCATCAAGGATCTTCTCAAGCACGCCTCGTACTCCATCGGATTCTGCGGGCTTGCCGAGTGCCTTGTCGCCCTCACGGGCAAGCACCACGGCGAGAGCGCGGCGGCGCAGGAGCTCGGCCTCAAGATCGTCGGACACATGAGGGAGCGTACCGATGCGTACACCGAGGCGGAGCACCGCAACTGGTCAACGTTCGGCACGCCGGCGGAGAGCACGGCGGGACAGTTCCAGCGTGCAAACAAGAAGGCGTACGGCATCATCCCCGGCGTCACCGACCGCTCCTACATGACGAACTCCAGTCACGTCCCCGTCTACTACGACATCAGCGCATACGACAAGATCTGCATCGAGGCACCGTACCACGCGCTTGAGAACGCGGGGCACATCGCCTACATCGAGATGGACGGGGATCCCTCGAAGAACGTCAAGGCGTTCGAGAAGGTCGTCCGGGCCATGCACGATGCGGACATGGGCTACTTCTCCATCAACCACCCCGTCGACCGCGACCCCGTCTGCGGCTACACGGGACTCATCGAGAACGAGTGCCCGCACTGCCACCGCAAGGAAAGCTCCTTCGGCACTATGACCGTGCCGCGCATGAAGGACTGAGTAGAAAATAAAATGCTGCGCTGTGAAGGCGATTGCTTTCGCAGCGCAGTTTTTGTTTCCCCAAACGCTCATGGCGCCCCCATCGTCACGCCGTTCTCCCAAGCCTCCCCCGTCTCGGACGGGGGAAGCTAATATGCCGTGCTCCTGCCCCTCCTCTTTTTATGCAAACATATTTATGGAATCACTGATAAATAGTGGATAATCACAGCCAGCTGATCCGCAGACACAAATTTCACAAATTGCAATACAAAAGAGCGTGCAATGATCTGCCCCCCCAAAAGTTAGATCCTATAAGTCTAACTTTTTGGGGTCACTACATTTGACTGCTTTCGCGTTCATGACATACTTTCGTCGTTTATGACATACTTTGTTGATATTTTTCTCAGATGTGAGAAAATATTGATAGGATGTATAGGAATCACGCGCAGGAGGCAAATGATATGTATCAGGAAATCAAATCAAGACGGCTGGCGCTTCTCGTCGCAATCGCACTGACGGGCGGCTCCCTCGCGGGGGCGACGAATGCGTATGCGGCAGAGGTGACGATCAATGCGTCAACCCCGCCGAGCAACAATGCCACGGATCCGGGCGGCTACCCCGGCAGTGCTGCCGGTGCCATCAACGATCCCGCAAATGGAGACGATGTATCGGGCAACACGCTGACCTTGGAAAACTATGACTACAGCGTCCACGGCGGCGGCAACCCCAACGCCATATTCGGCGGCTTCACGTGTGGTACGGGGCGCGCGAAGGACAATATTGTCCATATCCGCAGCGGCGGAACAGTCAACAGCGCCGTAGGCGGCGGCACCTACGGCGGCGGCGATGTCGTGGGGAACCGGGTCTATCTCCATGCAGGAGGGCTGGTGGATGGGGTCGTGGGCGGCTACGTCGGCGGTGCATCCGGCAGTGCAGAGGACAATCATGTTGTCGTAGAGAGCGGCAGAGTGAATGACTTCATCCACGGCGGCGAAATCGGGGACGCGGCGTCCATGGGCCATGTGACGGGCAACACGGTCACGATTGCGGGCGGAGTAATCGACGCACCTGTGTATGGCGGCTATAACAATGGAAGCGGCAATGTGACGGGCAACAGGGTCACGATCACGGGCGGAGAAATCCACGGATCTGTGATTGGCGGCGATACCTTCGGAAGCGGCAATGTGACGGGCAACACGGTCACGATCACGGGCGGCGAGATTCGTGATCACGTCTACGGCGGCTTTAGGAATGGGGATGGCGATGTCAAGGACAATATCGTCAACATCGGCGACGGTGCGCATGACCTCGCGGCAGGCACGCGGATTGACCAATCCATCTACGGCGGCTTCAACAACGGCGGTTCGGGAACGATCTCGGGCAACATCCTCAACGTCAAGGCATCCGCTTCGGCGCAGAATATCCGCAATTTCGACAAGATCAACTTCTACTTTACGAAGACGCTCTCGCCCAAGCTCACGCTGAGTGACACTGCGGGCACGACCATTAAGAGCCTGAGCGATATTACCGTGAACGGCTTCTCGACAATCGGTACGAGCACGCTGATCGAGAACGTGACCGGCATTACCGTGTCGGACGGCAGATCATCTGTGAGCACTACGGGCGATACCGCAGAGACAATCCTGAGCACAGACAGAACGGGTAAAAAAATCGACTATGCGCGCTATATCTTCAAGGGCGCACGCACTGCCGAGAGCAGCATCTACGAAACATGGGGCGGCCACTCCGTCATCGGCAACACGACCACGGGCAACGAGATCACGGTTGCGAGCGGTACGCATACGGCCGTCTACGGCGGCTGGACGACGGGCGCAGGCTCGACGGCGGCAGCCGAGAAACGCGGCGACAGCACGTATAACAAGGTCACAGTCGACGGCACTGCCACGGTCAGCGGCAATGTCGATGGCGGTATGACGACTGTATCGGGCGGCAAGGCATCGCACAACAAAGTGACGATCAACAAAGGTGTCACACTGAGCAGCGGCGATGTCTATGGCGGAAGTGCCGAC
>NZ_ALKG01000126.1 GCF_000286455.1 Selenomonas sp. FOBRC6 | reverse complement strand
TCACTCCTCGATAGCTCAGTCGGTAGAGCGTCTGACTGTTAATCAGAATGTCACTGGTTCGAGTCCAGTTCGAGGAGCCATTTTGTATTTTGGCGGCGCTGCCGCTTTGGATAGTTGGGGTATCGCCAAGTCGGTTAAGGCACGGGACTTTGACTCCCGCATCCGTTGGTTCGAATCCAACTACCCCAGCCAATTTATACCCTTTTTTGGCGGGTACTGTGGCGCTGATAAAGGTTCACTAGCTCAGTTGGTAGAGCATCTGACTTTTAATCAGAGGGTCCCGGGTTCGAGTCCCGGGTGAGCCACCACTATTTTCTTTCACCTATCATGACTCACTAGCTCAACTGGCAGAGCAACTGACTCTTAATCAGTAGGTTCACGGTTCGATTCCGTGGTGGGTCACCATTATATGGGCGATTAGCTCAGCTGGGAGAGCGCCTGCCTTACAAGCAGGATGTCGGCAGTTCGATCCTGTCATCGCCCACCAAGGACATTCCATTTTATACGGCCCGGTAGTTTAGTTGGTTAGAATGCCGCCCTGTCACGGCGGAGGTCAGGGGTTCAAGTCCCCTTCGGGTCGCCATTTTTATGCCTCGGTAGCTCAGTTGGTAGAGCAGGGGACTGAAAATCCCCGTGTCAGTGGTTCGATTCCGCTCTGAGGCACCACTTCGTATCCTACAGCGTCTGCGGCGCGTGCCGCTTGTGCAATGCTGCTGGCGTAGCTCAATCGGTAGAGCAGCTGACTTGTAATCAGCAGGTTGGGGGTTCAAGTCCTCTCGCCAGCTCCATGCGGGTGTAGCTCAATGGTAGAGCCCCAGCCTTCCAAGCTGGTCACGTGGGTTCGATTCCCATCACCCGCTCCATTTTGCATTTCGCCGGGGTGGCGGAACAGGCAGACGCAGGGGACTTAAAATCCCCCGATCGAAAGATCGTACCGGTTCGATTCCGGTCCTCGGCACCATTTATCTATGTTATGTCACGCGGTCGTGGCGGAATTGGCAGACGCGCTACTTTGAGGGGGTAGTGTTCACAAGACGTGTGGGTTCAAGTCCCACCGACCGCACCATCCTTTTTCTTTACAATTTGATAGTCACGCGGTCGTGGCGGAATGGCAGACGCGCTAGCTTCAGGCGCTAGTGATGGCAACATCGTGGAGGTTCAAGTCCTCTCGACCGCACCATTTATGCGGTTGTGGCGGAATTGGCAGACGCGCTACTTTGAGGGGGTAGTGTTCACAAGACGTGTGGGTTCAAGTCCCACCAACCGCACCATTTTGAAAAAGTAACGTCGTAGGGGTCTACGGCGTTTTTTGTTGCGTTTCTTTGCAAAAAAGCTTCCCCCGTCTCGGACGGGGGAAGCTGCTATACCGCAATCCAATGCCTCCCACGCCGCAGCGGGGGAGGGGAGCGCTTACGCATGCCACCTCCCCCATTGTGATGGGGGAGGCTTGGAGAGCGGATGTTAGAACTTCCAGTTGAAGCCGGCGTTAAAGGTCACGCCGCGCTGTTTGCCCGCCCAGCCCTCGATGCTGAGGTCGGCGGAGGCGTTCTTGCCCATCTGTGTTTTCCAGCCGAGTTCAAGGCTGCCGGAGAAGCCCTTGAGCGTGGGCGCGGGTGTCGTGTAGGACAGCCCGCCGACGTGGACGGTGGCGCTTGTCTCGCCGCCGAATTCGTACTGCATGGAGGCGCCGAGGATGAGGGAGCCGCTGCCCTGCGGGATCATCCAGCGTGCGCCCGTGCGCAGACGCTGACTCTGCACGGCGTCGAAGTCGTAGCGTTCCCCCGTGGAGAGCGTTGCATCCGTGCCGTTCTGCCGCGTGTAGAAGTAGCGGACGTACAGCTCGCGCTCGTTGCCGCTCTGCTCCGTGACGCGCTGACCAAAGCCCAGATGTGCGCCGATGTAGTTCGTATCGGTATCATAGGAGGTCGGCGTGCCCGAAAGGACCGCCGAATAGTCCATGGACGAGCGTCCGAAGCGCAGGCTGCCCTCGTAGAACGTGCCGTCCTTCTGCTCCTGCCGGATGAAGCCGCCGACGCCGACGTAGCGTACGGAGCCGTCGCCGTGCGCATCATTGACGTAGCTGTCGTAGGTGCCGCGTCCGTATTCGACGATGGGGCCGAAGAGGAGGCGCTCATCGCCGCGCAGGACTTCACGCGAGAAGCCGACGGCGAGGTTCATGCCCTTCATATCGACGTGGGAACCCGTCTCATGCCGCATGGAGGAGCCGCCGATGGCCGCAAACGGGGCAAAGCCCTCGGCTGCCGCCGCCTCGACGGAGGCACTCGTCATGCCACCGCCCGTCATGAGGTCTGCACCTGCGCCGAGGAAGGCTGCCGCTCCTGCCATCGTCTCGACGACGGACTTGCGGTTGTCCTCTGCCTGCCGCTTGAGGTCATCGGGCGTCGGTGTCGGCGTTGGTGTAGGTGTAGGTGTAGGTGTAGGTGTAGGTGTCGGTGTTGGTGTCGGTGTTGGCGTTGGTGGTGTCGGTGGTGTCGGCGGTGGGGTTGGAGGTGTCGGTGGTGTTGGCGGCGGCGTTGGCGGTGTCGGAGGTGTCGGCGGTGGGGGCGGTGTGCCGCCCTCGTCGATGGCGGAGCCGTCGGTCTTGACAATCAGCTCCTTATTATCCTCGGTGATGCCGATCTTCGCCGTAGTGACATCCGAGACGCCCTTCCAGACGGTCATGGTAGTCGTGCCGTCCTTCTGGATCTGTGCATTCTCTGTGTAGAGGAGGCGCAGGCGCTTCTCCGTCTCATCGCCGCGCAGATGCGCCGTGATGTCCGTGCCCGTGAGGTCAGTATTGCTCACAGACGAGAGCCAGAGCATCGTGTCGTCCTTCGTCATACCGGCGGGCAGCCAGAACTCGAGTTTTTGGAATCCATCGATGCGCTTTGCCTTGATGCCCTTGGTCTCCTTGACGACGAGCGCGTTGCCTGCGATGTTCTCCGTCGCGCCGTTTGCCTTGTATCCGTAGAGCTGCGCCGCAGAGAGGTTGGGCGTGCCCGTGATGACGATGCGGTTATCCTTGACGGTTGCGACGGAGCCGGCAGTACTGCCCACGTTCGCAGCGCCGGCATAGATGCTGTCCTGATAGATGCCGCCGCTGATGTTCACAGTGTTCTCGTTTGCCGTCGCCTGTGCCGGCGCGCCGTCTGCGATGGCGTAGCCGCCGATGATCTCCGACGTAAATGTACCGTATGCGAGGTTCAGTGTGTTCTCGCTTGCTGTCGCCGTCGCAGCCGCCCCGTCAGCGGAGGCATTGGCCCTGCCGCCGCGAATCTCCTTCCACGGAGCAACGGCAGAGAGGGTGACGGTATTCTTTGATGCCGACGCAGTAATGGGGGCATCCTTGCCGATCGCTCCTACTGTGCCGCCGTACACATCGCTTGCCGCCGTCAGCGTGCCGCCCTCTACGGTGACGCTGTTGCTGTCTGCCGCAGCCGCTGCGCCCGCGCGCTCTGCCGTGCCGGAGGCGACGCCGCCGGTGAGCTCCTGCGCTGTGCCGGAGGCGTTCTTCAGCAGCAGCTCATTTTCATTCGCCGCAGCGGATGCGGTCTTCCCTGCCGCTTTCGTAATGACCACGGCATACCCCGTGTGGATGCGGGCGTCATCGAGCGTGGCATTCGTGAGCTTGACCGTGTTCTTCGTGAGGGCGGCGGTCGCTGCGCTCTTCGTTGCGATGAGTTCTGCCCAGCCGCCGTACAGCTTGTTCGCGAATGTACCGCCCGTGCCCGTGACGGCGTTCTCCGTGAGCGTTGCCGCCGCATCGCCCGCATTTTTCACGCTCAGGGCGGCAAGTGCGCCGTAGGCATTCTTCACCGTGCCGCCCGTGCTCGTGACCGTGTTCTTCGCTATATGCGCCGTGAACGATGCGCCGTCCTCGGAGGAATTTTCCTGTGAGAGATAGGCGCCATACGCGCTGTTTGTCACCACGCCCTTTGCCTCGATGGTGGCGGTGTTCTCGGTCGCCGTGTATGTCGTCGCGCCGCCAAAGGCGTTCGTCGCCGTCATGCTCGCGCCGCTCATGGACTCCGCCGTGCCCTCCACGAGCCGCGCCGTGTTCCCCGTCGCCGTGAGCGCGGTATCGCCCGCCGCCGTGGCGCCAGGATCCCGCCGATAGGTGATATATGCACCGCGGATGGTTTCCACGGCATTCGCCTTCGTCACGGTCGCTGCGTTTCTCTCGGCGATTACCGCCGCTGTGCCGTCTGTCTGACCGACAGAGGTGTCTATGCCATAGACCCCCTTAAGCTTCGTGCCGCTCCCCTCGGCGCTGTTCTCCCGGAAGGTCGCCGTGAGAGCCGCCGCCGCGTCCGTCTGCATCTCCGCATAGCTGCCCGCAAGATTCACGATCTCCTTGCCCGCCGCGCTCGCACGGTTCTTCTGTGCGAGGATCTCCGTCTTGCCGGCGTTCGCGTTTTGCGCGAAGATATGGCTGCCGTAGATTTTGTCCGCGCTGAGATCCGCCCCGCGCGCCGTGATCGTGTTCTCCTCGGCGGTGAGCTTCAGATTCCCCGCGGCATTCCTCGCCTCGATGCTGCTGCCGGCGAGGGTTGCGGAGCCAGCGCTCTCGACGTCCGTGAGCGCGGCACTGTTCTTCGCTGCGGTCAGTTCTGCCGCGCCGAACGCCTTGATCAGACGCAAAAAGCCGCCGTAGGCGCTGCCCGCCTTGCCGTTCGTGAGCGTCAGCGTATTCTCCGAGAGCGTCCCCGTGACGGTACGCGTCGTCGCCGCCGTCTGCTCCAATGAGCCATAGGCGCCATCTACCTCTGCAGTGCTGCCGTGCGTGCCAAGCGCCTTGTTCTGCGTGACGGTGAGGATGACATCGCCCGTCGTGCTGATCGCCGAGGCGTAGCCGCCATAGCTCTCCCCGTTCGTGACGGCAGCAGCGGCGAGGGTCAGCGTGTTGCCCGTGGCGACGGCGGCTGCCGTACCCGGCGTGCCGGATCCCGCACTATCTGTGCTTGCGTAGGAATTGCCGCCGTAGAGCTGCCCATGGAACGTGCCCGCATCTGCCGTGACCGTATTCCTCTCTGTCCGTGCGGTCGCCGCCGCATTCACGGCAGTGGCATAGGCATCCGCACCGTAGACCGCCTGCCACGGAGCAGCTGCGGAGAGGGTGACGGTGTTCGCCGTCGCCGCCGCTGTGACGGGGGCGTCCTGGCCGACCGCCTCTGTTTTTCCGCCGTAGACCTTGTTCGCCGCCGTCAGCGTGCCGCCCTCGGCGGTGACGCTGTTGCTGTCTGCGGCAGCCGTCGCACCACCAAGGTCTGCCTCGATATAGGCGTTGCCGCCGATGAGATCCCTCGCTGTGCCGGAGGCGTTCTTTAGCAGCAGCTCATTTTCATTCGCCGCAGCGGATGCGGTCTTCCCTGCCGCCCTTGTATGGGCAAAGGCATCGCCCGCGCGGATGTGGGCGTTATCGAGCGCGGCATTCGTGAGATCGACCCTGCTCTTCGTGAGGGTGGCGGTCGCCGTGCCCATCTCTGCAAAGAGGTCTGCCACACCGCCCCGCACGTCGCTCGCAAATGTGCCGCCCGTGCCTGTGACGGCGTTCTCCGTGAGTGTCGCCTGTACGTCCCCTGCATGGTTCGCCTGCAGCGTCACGGAGGCACCCATCACCTTCTTTACCGTGCCGCCCGTATTCGCGACCGTGTTCTTTGCGGCGGCCGCCGTGAACGACGCGCCGTCCGCAGAGGTGTTCTGCTGGTTGATCAGCGCGCCCGCGACGCTGTCTGTCACCACACCCGCTGCCGCGACGGTGACGGCGTTCTCGGTCGCCGTGTATGCTGCTGCGCCGCCAAAGGCGTTGTTGATGCGGATCTCGGTACCAAACAGTTTGGACAGCTTGCCCTCGTTGAGGTCTGCCTTGTTGCTCCCAGCGATGAGCGTCGTATCTCCCGCCGCCGTTGCAGCGCCGTCGCGCTCATAGACGAGCTTTGCTCCCGTGAAGCTGCCGCCGTCAGCGGTCAGCTTCGTCACGGTGACGGTGTTGCCCTCTGCGGTCACCTCTCCCGCGCCGTCTTTCTGCTCTGTCTTGGCAAGCGCACCGTACGCATCGTAGGCAGTGCCGCTCTGCACCTCTGCCGTATTCCCCGTGAGCTTTACCGTGAGGGCGGCATTCTCGGATGAGATGATGTCGGCATAGCTGCCGGCAAGGGTATCGGCATTTTTGCCCCGCATGAGGGCGCGGTTCGTCGTCACCGTGGTCTCTGTCGCGCCCGCATTGCTGTTCCGCAGCTTGACGTGGCTGCCATACATGTCATTGACATCGAGTGCCGCGCCATCTGCCGTGACCGTGTTCTCCTCCGCACGGATCTGCAGACTGCCCTTCGCATCGTGCGCCTCTATGTAGGAGCCGCGGAATGCGGAACTAGACCCGCGCTCACTCGCGGCGTTGGTGAGGACGACACTGTTCTTGGCTGCGTGCAGATCTGCCGCGCCGGCCGCCTTGCTCAGGGTCAGCCGACTGCCGTCCACCTGGTACGCCTTACCGCCTGTGAGCGTGACCGTATTCTCGGCAGCGGATGCCGTGATCGCCTGCCCTCCTGCCGCCGCAAGCTGGTCGAGCTTGCCATCGGCGCCGCATACCACCGACTTAGCGCTCGTGAGCGTCCCGTCGATGCTGTTCTTCTCCGTCGTCAGGCTGAGCTTGCCCGTCTCACTGCGTACGGATGCATCGCCGCCCGTGATGTAGACGGCCGTACCATCCGTCGGAAATGCCGCCGCACCGGCGAGATGCAGCTTGTTCTCGGAAGCGGTCGTCGTCGCCGTTCCCGCCTTTGTCACCGCATTCCCCCAGCCGACCAAAATTTTCCTCTGGAACGTGCCCCCGTTCGCCCATAGCTCGTTGCCGCGCGCCGTCGCCGTGGCAGTACCGGTCGCGTCGTCGTTCGTCGCCGACGTCTTGCCGCCGAAGACGGTCTCCTTGAAGGTGCCGCCTGCGATGGTGAGCTGATTCGCATTTGCCGCAGTGGTGACGGCAGCGGCTTTTTTTGCCCTGAGAGTGTTGTATCCGCCTGCACTGTCCTTCTTGAACGTGCCGGAGCCCGCCGCGATCGTGACGATGTTCCCGTTCGTCTCTGCCGTACTCAGCGGAACATGCGTGCCGCCTGCCATCTGCTCTGCAAAGGCGTAGCCGCCGTAGAATTGGTCTGCGCCCGCCTTTGCGGTCAGGTGATTCTCGTTTGCCTGCAGGGAGATGGATGTCTTGGTCGGGTACGCATACACATATCCGCCGCAGATTTCCGTGACGGTACCGCCCGTAGTGAAGGTGAGGCTGTTGCGCAGTGCCTTCGCCTCGCTGCGTGCATCCGTTTCTGTTATGGCCTTGCCGCCGTAGAGTTTTGTCTCTGCGGTAAAGCTGCCGCCCGTGACGGACGCCTCACTGTCCGTCACCGCTGCCGTGCTGTTGACGCTCTTGGTCTGTGCATAGGCTGCACCGCCCGCAACGGTGATCTCACCGCCCTCGGGCACGTTGTAGGTGCCGCCCTCGATGGTGACCTTGCTGTGCGCGACCTCTGCCACGCCCCGCGTCGCGCCGCCGCCGTCGCCCTCCTGGGACATGGCGAGACCGCCGATGATGCCCCACTGAGGCTCAGGTGTGGTGCTGTCGAGCTTGAATGTGCAGTTCTTGATGGCGACCTCCGCGCCGGAGATCTTTGCGGTGCCGCCATGCTCCAGCCATGCGTATGCGCCGATGGCGCCGCCGATCGTGCCGCTGTTCACGGTCGCCTTGCCGCCCGCGTTCGTGCCCGTGAACTGGATCGTGCCGTCGGTCGCGCTGAGCTTCCTCCACGCGCCTGCGACGAACGTGGGGCGGTGGTAGCTGCCCGCGAGATAGTAGATCTCGGGCGATGCCCCGCCGCCGTTCGTGCCGACGGTGATGGTCGCCGCCGTGCCGTCCGTGCTGCCCGCGATGCCTTGGGACGCCACGGTATCCGTCGTGACCGTGCTGCTGACCATGGGGTCGGCAAGGGCGTACGGCATGCCGCCGAGCGTGAACGCACCCGCCGCGAGCGCGGCGAGGATGCGCGGGGTGAGGGATTTGGATTTGTGGGTGTGGTGTCGTTTCATGGGAGTTGCTCCTTTCTGGATGCGGTCTATTTGTAGGGAGGTGCTTCCTTGTGGCGATGTTGTTTCATGATGTGACTCCTTTCGTGGTCGGGGGATGGGGCGCTTTGAACGCCGAAGACAGTGCGTTCAATGATAAATACACACTGCACTAATCATACTGTAGCACAGTTCAGAAAAAAGCGTACTGTAGCAAATGACAGGAGTCTAACGTCCCAATTTTGCGGAAAGCCTTGTATTTCCTAAGGAAAACGAGTATCATAGGGATAAAATTTTTTTCAAAAAAGAGGTGCGGCGATGGTGTTCGGACGTTTTTTGCTCGTTCTCTGCGTCTTTTTGGCGCCGCTGCGTGCTCTTGCGGCACCTGCTGATCTGCCGTCACTCTACTTCGTATGTGCGGCGGCGTCGGAGGCGGCGTACAGCGGGGAGCTGCCGGAGCTGCTGCGCACGCGTCTCACAGCGGCGGGCTGGCAGATCGCGTCGTATGAGACGCCGGGGCACAAGGGGACGGTCGGGCGGTTCTTTCACATGGTGCGGAGATCGGAGGACGGGGGCGAGACGCATCTGATCGCCTTCCCGGGGACGGAGCGCGGGAGCGATGTGTGGACGGATCTGCGGCTCGGGCGTGCCGCGTTCGGAGGGACGACACCCGCAGAGTTTCTTGCCATGCGCGATGCGCGTGTGACGGATCGCAAGGAGACGCCTCTTGTGCATCGCGGATTCCTCGACTACTGCCAAGCGGCGCTCTTTACCGATGTGCTGCCCGCATACGGCAATCGTACGGCGGGTGAGGTGATTGCGGATGAGCTGCGTGCGCATCCTGCGGCGCAGGTACTCCTGACGGGGCACAGTCTCGGCGGGGCGGCGGCAGTTCTGGCGGCGGCGCGTCTCTCGGATATGGGGGTGCCGGCGGAGCAGCTCGTTGTGACGACGTTCGGTGCGCCTGCGGTGGGGAATGCGGCGTTTGTGCGGCGCTATGAGGGGCGGTTTACACTGCATCGCGTGGTGATGCGCGGCGATCCGATGAAGGATGTGCTGGCCGCGCCGCTCGGGTTTCAGCAGTTCGGGGAGCGCGAGGCGTGGATGCCTGCGCGCTCTGTGGCGAAGTTCCCGCACGCGATGATGGTCTATGTGGATGCGGCGATTCGGCAGCTCTACGATGCGTACGGCGGGGACAATGCCTATCTCTTTCTGATGGGGCTGCCGAACCGCACGGAGGGACGGACGCTCTATGCCCTGCCGATTGAGACGGAGCTGGACGAGGCGCTCGCGGAGGATGCGCCCTATATGACGGCGGTGCTGCGCGATGCGCTCCATGTGCGGAATGCTGCTGTGGTCTGTGCGGCGAGCGGTGGTGGGCTGTCGGAGGACTATCTGCTGAGCGGGTTGGAGGAGCATCTCGCGGCGGCGCGTGCGGCAGGGGCGGAGCAGATGGTCGCCTATCGGATTGCGGGGGCGAAGATTCGCGATGCACACGAGACGTACCGCCTGACGCTCGAACGTGCCGTCTACGATATGGACGGCAATCTGATCGCGGCAGGCTCGCACTCGGCACGGACGGGGACGCTGACGCCGATCGAGACGGTGTTGTATCTGTTTGCGCAGGACTGAGGGGGTGCCCCTATCGTCACACCGTGGTCTGTGAAAGCCTCCCCCGTTGCTGACCTGTCCAAGAAGCAAGTCCGAAAGGACGCAGCTGATTGGGCAACAGGTCGTATGGGAAAACGCCCCAAGAACACAAGCGTTAGCGAAGTGTGATTGGTTGGCGTTGACCGCTCGGCACGGGGGAGGTGGCACGCGTCAGCGTGACGGAAGGGGCGCTTTGGCCAATGGAGGATCGCTGACTTCATGCGTGACTACAAGACAAAAACAAAGCAGTATGCGAAAGAACTGCGGCAACACATGACACCCGAAGAACGCCGTCTCTGGTACGATTTTCTGTCACAGAATTCTTGTCATTTTCGTCGTCAGCAGCCCATCGGAAACTACATTGCAGATTTCTATGCGCCATCAATTCGACTTGTCGTTGAGGTGGATGGCAGTCAGCATTTCGAGGAAACGGGACAGCGCTATGATGCCGCTCGAAGCGAATTTTTGAGACAACAGGGCGTTCGTGTGCTTCGCTTTACAAATGATCAAATTCAAAGACGATTTCCCTCTGTCTGCGAGGCGGTTGAACGGGCGATTGCTGATATTCGTGCAGGAAAAGAGCTTGGCGACGTAGAAGATGATGGGCATGTGTACTGATGTCAGAGCGTCAGACGAGCTGGAGGCGCTTTGGACGTTGGTGCGTTTCTGACGATAGGGCGTCGCTTGTGTCACAGGCGCCCCTATCGCCTCACTACGTTCGGCACTTCCCCCGCATCGGCGGGGGAAGCTAATGTGGCATGATGGGCGTATGCTGAAAGCCTCCGCGCTGCGGCGAAGGAAGCTAATATGGCGTAAGCTAAAGCCTCCCCCGTGCGGCACGGGGGAGGTGGCACGCGTCAGCGTGACGAAAGGGGCGCCTTGGTCGATTTGTGGTTTTCTGTCGTGAGAGAGTCGAATGAGCTAGAGGTGCCCCTATCGCCTCACTATGTTCGGCACTTCCCCCGCATCGGCGGGGGAAGCTAATATGGCGTGATGGGCGTATGCTGAAAGCCTCCGTGCATCGGCGGGGGAATGGCGTATAAGGGAAGGACGAAACTATGGCAGTAGAAGATCTGTGGCGGCTGTTCGATATCATCGGGACGCTTGCATTCGCGGTGTCGGGGGCGCTCGTGGGGCTGTCGCGCCGCATGGATATCTTCGGGATCTCGGTGCTGGCACTCGCGACGGCGGTCGGTGGCGGTATGGTGCGCGATATGCTGGTCGGCATTACACCGCCGATGGCGCTGCGCGATACGACGAACTTCCTCCTCTCGGTGGGTGTCGCGCTCCTAACCTCCTTCCTCTATCAGTGGACGGCACTGCATCGGATGCGGCGCCAGCGCCTCCTCACGATGTTCAACGTGTCCGATACGATCGGTCTAGCTGCCTTTACGATCACGGGCGCACTGACGGGCGTGCGCGTCGGCGGCGAGGACAGCTATGTGCTGCCGATCCTGCTCGCGGCGACAACGGCGGTGGGCGGCGGCATGATCCGCGATGTGCTTGCCCAGCGGATGCCCGTGGTGCTCTACGCCGAGGTCTATGCGGCAGCATCACTTGTCGGCGCGTTCGTCTTCTGCACACTGCGCTTTGCGCTCGGCGTGGAGGCGGACTCGTGGCTCGCGTTTGCCCTTGTCCTCCTCATCCGCTTTGCGGCGATTCACTGGAACTGGAGCCTCTATCACCCACGCCCGCCGAAGCGGCATCGGGATGGGGAGATGGAAGAATAAAAGGACACCTTTGCGGTGCCCTTTTTGCTCTATTGGATTTTCTTGCTTTTGTCCTGATTATATTTTGTAGCCTAAGGGCTGCATTCATGGAAAGCGTTATGTTCTTGCTGCGGTAATCGCTTGGACAAACTTTTTGGCTTGTTCCGTGACAGCGGCGAAGTCGTTGTTGTCTGCTCCCTTGGTGAGGCTGCCGCCTGCACCAACAGCGATGCATCCGGCGTTTAGCCATGCACCGGCATTGTCCGGTGTAACACCGCCGGTCGGCATTAGTACGGCTTGCGGCAGAGGACCATGGATTGCTCGGATCATAGCAGGCCCCGCTAACTCTCCCGGGAAGATTTTGATGATGTCGGCACCCGCCTCCATTGCTTCGATGACACCACTGAGTGTAGTGGTTCCGGGCATGACTGCAATCTGATAACGATGGCATAACTTTATCGTTTCTGCATCAAATGCCGGAGAAACAATGAATTGCGCACCCTCCAGTATTGCAATGCGTGCGGTGATTGCATCCAGTACGGTTCCCGCACCGATGATCACTGTTGGATCGTCGGCATACTTCTGACTGAGTGTGCGGATTGCCTCATGTGCATGCGGCGTGGTAAAGGTAAGCTCGATGCAGGTGACACCTCCCTCGATGCAGGCTTCGGCGACGTTGATGGCGTGCTCGGCATTCTTTCCGCGTACAACGGCAATGATACCCTGTGCTTTGATGGCGGAGAGGATTCGTTCTTTGTTCATATTATTTGCCCTCCTGTAGCAGAAAAGCTTCAAGCTGCTGTGCAGTTGGAAGTCCTTCGTTATCGCCGGCAGTCATAACCGAGCGTGCGCCGATTGCAGCCCCGCGCTGAACGGCATCTGCCAGTGAGTGTCCTTCGAGCAGTGCGCTGAGGACGCCAACGGCAAAGCCGTCACCTGCGCCGACCGTGTCGATTACTTCTTTTACGGGAAAGCCGGGGGTGTGGAAACTGCTGCCATCGGAACATTTGGTAAATGCTCCGATGGCACCCAGCTTGACAATTACTGTATCGACACCGCGTGCGAGGTACGTGTCGGCAATTGTTTCAGCATCATCGTGTCCTGTGAGGATGGTTCCTTCGCCAATCCCCGGAAGGACGATGTTGGCCTTCGCGGCGAATTCGTTGATGATATGAACCATTTCTTCCTTGGATTTCCACAGAGATGGGCGTAGATTCGGGTCGAAGGAGATGGGAATCTGTCGTGCACGCGCTGTGTCCATCAATAGGTTCAGTGCACGGCGTGCTTTCTCTGAGACACCGGCGGGAATGCCAGTCACATGCAGATGATTGATACTCTGCCAGTCGATGGTGTGAATGACATCGAGGGAAATGTGAGAGAAGGCTGTCCCCTTTCGAAAGTTGACGACGATCGGATCCTGTCCGTCGATCGGTTTTTCCTTGAGCTGTATGCCCGTTCGATCCGCGGCATCGACTTCGATGTATCGGGTATTGATCTGTTGTTCTGTGAGAAAGTCAAGAATGTGTGCGCCAAAGGGATCCTGACCAACACGGCTGATATAGCTGACGCTGTGGCCGAGCCGCGTCAAACCGATCGCTATATTCACCTCGGCACCGGAAACGCGGCGTCTGAAAAGAGGTACGTCTTTAAGTGGGCCATACTTCTCTGCCATGAGAAGAGCCATGGGCTCCCCAAAGGTCAGTATGTTTGCCATAGAGACTCCTTTCATATAGTATCCGTGCTTCTCCAGGGGGAGACAATACGGCAGTATGCGGCGGCGGTTTCGCGGATCTCATCCCATGCGCCGTGTATGGCGCGTGATGCATTGACGAGGTTTCCACCAATCCCGCAGACGACAGCGCCTCCATCCAGAAATGCTGCAATGTTGTCCGTAGAAATACCGCCTACAGCTGAGAGAGGAATATGGGGAAGCGGTCCTTGGAGCGCTTTGAAATACGGTGCTCCAAGTAGGTCGGCAGGAAAGACTTTCACGATGTCCGCCCCCGCTGTCCATGCATGTTCAATCTCTGTTGGAGTGAATGCGCCGGGCATGGTGAGGAGACCACATTCCTTTGCACGACGGATTACGGCAGGGGTTGTGTTGGGGGCAAGAATGAATTCAGCGCCTGCCGCCGCTGCGGCATCTACTGCCTCCGGCGTCAGTACTGTTCCGGCACCAATATGCAGCTGCATATCAAAACGCCGGCGCAATTCTTCGATGCCATGCAGTGCATCGTGTGTTGCAGCGGGATCACCGGGATGCAGGGTGACTTCGACGAAGCGGATACCGCCGGAGAGCAGCGCTTCACATGTCGGTGGAAGCAGCGCTGAGGGGATATTGCGAATGATGGCGACGAGACGCTCTGTCAGCAGTTCTTGATGCAGTCCTGTCATGCGTATCCCTCCCGAAACAGGCTTGCTCCTCGGGCAAGGGCAATGGCACCTCGCCCGGAAAGCGCACACATAGTATCTTGATCAAGCGATCGTGTGGGATAATTTTCTGACGCAAGCAAGGTTTTGTATGCAGCTTGCATCAGCGGATTTCCTGCGATGATGAACACAGCCTCGGACAGGTTGGGGAAGAGGTGACTCTTCCTGAGTGCAATAAGATCGTCTGCCAGCAGGATTCCGAGCAGGTAGTTCTGAACAACATTTGGCGTAGCCTCGTGAAAAAGGTCAAGGATGCGCGCCATAAACGCAGCATGACCAAAACCGGACTGCCTGCGGCAGACGACACCGCGTTGAAATGCTTCTGCATCGTAGTGCTTGGCGTAACTTTGTGCGGTACTGCTCGCGAGAATGGTGTCAAATGTCATTGCGTGAAGGAGCTCTCCAGCAAGGGTTGTTAGACATCCGCAGATGGTATCTCCGTTCGACACGGCAATGTATTTATTGTGTGAGCCGGGGAGAATGAGTACCATATGCTCAACGGAAGGAAAACATTGCAGTATCGCTGCTGCCTCGGTTTCCTCACCGCGCATGATGTCCATATGCCCGATCGTTTCATCTGTGAATGACATCTCATTCATGTTCTTGATGCCCGGAATGAGATGAATGACCTGCGGACAGATTTCCGGCAAGTGGCAGGGGACAATTGCGTGGGAGAGTGCATCAAGGGAGATCGGCGCAGCAAGATGCGGGATCTCCTTGAGACCGACATTGGAGGTGAGCATCCCTGCGCCCAATATGCAGGCGATTTCATCCACCGTGACCCCTGCCTTGCGTGCAGCTTCCCGCAAGGTATCCCGAACGGCTGCCGTCAGCTTTTTGTTATGCCTGTCAATCGCCGTGTGGCGCACGCCGATCGGCATCTGTGCTTCGGCGAGAATTGTTGTGTCCTGCCAGAGGTAGACTCGCGTATTGCTCGTTCCGGCATCTATCGTTGCGATCAGCATGGGACACCAGAAACATGTGGTTTCAGGGATAGTTTTTCCCGTACCGTACGGTTCACGATGTTGGGCAGATCATGACCGCTCAGAATATCTGCAATGCCGCGTGCTGCCTTCGTTTTGAGCTCGCATTCCGCCTCTTCGGAGTACCATGCGGCATGCGGCGTGATGATGATGTTGGGCAGGGAGCGGAGCGGGGAATCCTGTGCCAGAGGCTCCTGCTCGGTCACGTCAAGCCCTGCAGCCGCAATTTTTCCTTGGGTCAGTGCGGCATAGAGAGCCTTCTCGTCAATCAGTGATCCGCGTGACGTGTTGATGAGGATGGTGCTCGGTTTCATCATGTCAAATTCCCTGTGGCTGAGAAGATGCTCCGTTTCCTTGGTCAGCGGAACGTGAACCGAGATCATGTCCGATGCTTGGAGCACTTCGTCCAGTGTAAGGAATTTGCCTCCATAGGAGGCGACAATTGCGGGGGTGACAAACGGATCGTATACAGCGAATTTCAGACCGAAAGCACGTGCCTTTTCGGCGAGCAGTCGTGGAATACGTCCGAAGCCGAGCAGCCCAAGAGTCTGTCCTGCAAGCCGGTGAATGGGCTTGCAGATGTTGTAGTCCCAACCACCGCCGTTTACTTGTGTGTGAAGTGGTGCGAGCTTTCGATGACAGGCCATCAGGAGTGCGAAGGCGTGGTTGGAGACTTCGTCTGCGCAGTAGTCGGGGACGTTCAGCACGCAGACACCGTGCTCCGTTGCCGCCTCCAGATCTACGGTATTGACTCCGACACCGTAGCGCGCAATGACTTTCAGATGCGGCAGCGCTTCTATGACGCGCCGCGTGATGGGGGCGTATTGATTGAGCAAGCCGGAGGCATCCGCACATGTACGGATGACATCATCCTCTGTGTGACACTGCTGCGGGATGAGTGTGAGTCCCGCGCGTGCAAGCTCGTGTTCTTCCGGTGCCAACGAGTCGTATTCATAGTCTGTAACGTATATTTTTCGCATGGAATCTCCTCACTTACATAAACCATTTCATCGGGATCAGAACCAGCTCCGGAATCAAGATGAAGAGGAACAGAACACCGTATTCCAGCAGGATAAACGGCCACAGTTTTCGTACAAGCGCATTGAGACTGACATTGCCGACACCGCAGCCGACAAAGAGAACTGTTCCTACAGGCGGTGTGAGCAGTCCGATCATGAGATCGAGTACCATGACGATGCCAAAGTAGACAGGGTCAATTCCTGCTGCCTTGATGAGCGGCATGAAGATGGGGGCAAAAATGAGGATAGCGGGGGTGCTGTCCATGACCATGCCGAGCAGGATGAGAAAGACGGCGATGACGATCAGAAGTATTGTCGGTGTTGACGTGAGGTCCTGTAGGGCAAAGACAACCTGCTGCGGCACGCCTGCTGTTGTTACGACCCATGCTGTACTCATGGCCGCAGCGGCGACAAGCAGTACCTGTCCCGTCGTTTTTGATGTGCCGATGAATACCTTTTTGAGGTCGTGCAGCCCCATCTCGCGATAGACGACAATGGAGATGAAGAGCGCATAGACCACGGCAATACAGCCCGCCTCTGTCGGTGTAAAGATGCCGAAACGGATACCGCCAACGATGATAAAGGGCATGAAGAGGGCAAAGACGGAATCTTTGAATGCCGTCAAAATCTCGGGGATCGTCGCACGCTTGCCGACGGGATAGTTGTTTCGCTTTGCCATGATGTACCAAAGGATCATCAGGGCGAGTGCAATGATGAGTCCCGGTACGATGCCTGCCATGAACAAGCGGCCGATGGATGCCTGCCCGCTGACCCCGTATAGGATGAGCGGGACACTGGGCGGAATGATCGGTGCGATCATTGCTGAGGCACAGACGAGTGCTACCGATGTCGCACGATCATATCCCATCTGAATCATCATGGGGATCAGAATGGCTCCCAGTGCCGCCGCATCCGCAACGGCCGATCCGGAGAGCCCTGCAAAGATCGTACTGGCGATGATGACGACATAGCCAAGTCCGCCGCGCACATGTCCGACAAGACTAGCGACAAAGGTAACGATTCTCTTTGAGATCGTTCCGGCACTCATGATTTCACCGGCAAGGATGAAGAAGGGGATGGCGAGCAGTGTGAAACTGTTTGCTCCAAATACCACTGCCTGGGCAAGAAGCTGCGGGGTGAAATTGCCGATGTAGAGCAGCAGGACTGCCGATACTAGTAAGAGTCCGAATGCAATCGGAACGCCGACCATCAGCAGGGAAAATAGGGCGACGAGAAAGACTGCAAGAATTTCTGTACCGTTCATGATCTGCCCTCCTCGTTTGGGCGGAGGATCTGCGTTATCCTATATAGTGTCAACAGAATCATGCTGACGGCAAAGACAACCATGGATACTGTGATGTAGGAAAAGGGAATCCCTGTTGCAGAACTGATGTTGTTGCTCGATACGGCGACCTGTTCGATGCCGCCTACGAGCAGAATGCCCATTGCCAGCAGCACCAGACCGTTGGCAATGAGATCGCAGCATTTTTGTCCGCCTGCAGATAGACGGCTGGTCAGAACATCCACCTTCAGATGCAAACCGTCCAGTGCGGCGAGGATTCCGCCCAGAAAGATGAACCATACGAATAGATTGACGGACGCTTCGTCGCTCCATGTCAGGCCTGTGTTGAAACAGTATCGCATGATGACGTTGGCGAAGACGAGGAGAACAATGCCGCCCATCGCGGCAGATGCAAGAAGCGCAATCAGCGTTTCTGTCTTCTTCAGAATACCGGTCATGGAACATACCTCCATTATGGAACAGGCGCCGCCCAAGGGGGTCACCCCGGGGCGGCGCCCTCTTCCAATGCAGTTTATTGTACTTCCTTCAAGATGGCATCCAGACGCTCTTTTCCAATGTCGCCAGAAAACTTGTCATAGACGGGCTGCGCTGCCTCTTTCATCTTTGCGGTCTCCTCCGGGGACAGTGTATTGACCGTAAGACCGTGATCTTTGATCTTTTGGAGATACTCAGCATCCAGACGACGATTGGTCTCGCGCTGGAAGATCTTTGCCTCATCCGCACATTTTTGGATGAGTTTCTGATCCTCGGGGGAGAGCTTATCCCACGTCTTCCTGCTGATCATCAGTACATAGGGCGTGTAAAAATGGCGTGAGATGGTCAGATATTTCTGCGCTTCATAGAAGCCGGCATCGAAGATCAGTGTGTTCGGGTTCTCCTGCCCGTCAAGCGTTTTCTGCTCGAGAGCCGTGAAGACTTCGTTGAACGCCATTGGCTGTGGGTTTGCGCCCCAAAGTTTGAACGTCTCAAGATGGATCGGGTTCTGCATCGTACGGATCTTCAGACCAGAGAGGTCGGTGACGGATTTTACAGCATGCTTGCTGTTCGTCACATTGCGGAAACCGTTTTCGAAATAGCAGAGCCCCATGATGTTGACCGTATCAAGCGTCTTCAAGATGTCCTGACCGCTTGCGCCGTCGAGCACCTTATCTGCCTGTTCCGGTGTGGTGAAGAGGAACGGAAGATCAAATGCGAGGAATGCTTTCGTGAACTCGGAGACGGGAGAACTGGAGGGCATCGTCATATCAAGCGTGCCCATCTGAAGAGCCTCCATCATGGACTTGTCGTTGCCGAGCTGTCCGTCACCGAACAATTCCACCGTGATGCGGCCGTTGCTCTCTTTCTCTACAAGCTCCTTGAACTTTTTTAGTCCTTGTCCGCCGGAACTGTTGTCGATGCTGGAACCGAAGCCGACCTTCAGAGTGGTCTTTCCATCGGCATTTTGCGCACCACCACCGCCGCACCCCGCAAATACTGCGGATAGAAGCAGCATGGTGCAGAGTATACTTAGAAATCGTTTCATTACAGAGCACCTCCATACACTTGATATACCTTTCGTAATTCATCTAAAATTCATCTGATGAATTTATTGTATTATACGTGAAAAGAAAGAATGTTGTCAAGATAAAATCGCAATAAAACTTGAAAAACAGGGATTGTTGGGAATTAAATAGAGCGTGATAGATATATTTGTGGAAAAGTCATCAGATAAATTATTTTACAAGCTATGCTATAATAAATATATAAATATGATAGAAAGGGAAAACTTATGAAGCTAAATTTGAATGGCGTTGCACTGACCGATGCTGTTGCTGCACAGATCATTGAATATATTCAAGAACATGGGCTTGCTCCCGGTGATAAACTTCCGACCGAGCAGGAACTCGTTGAAATGTTTCAGGTAAGCCGCAGTACGCTTCGAGAGGCATTTAAGACGCTCGTATCACGCAATATTCTCGAAACACGTCAGGGGTCCGGTACGTATGTTTCTCCGAAACGCGGGATTCCGACGGATCCGCTCGGACTCACATTTATGCAGACGGGGTCGCTGTTGGCGTTGGACTTGCTCGAGCTCCGGTTGATCTTGGAACCAGAACTTGCTGCACTCGCTGCGGTGCGGCGTTCGCCATGTCAGCTCGCGCGTATTGAGGCGGCATGTGTCGCGACGGAACAGGATATTCGTGCGGATCGACCGCATGACTATAATGATCTCTTGCTGCATCGAGAAATTGCAGCAGCAAGCGGCAATAAAATTGCGCCAAACTTGATTGATATCATCTATTCATCAATTAGGCAGAATATCAATATTACCGATGGTTCTCTGCGTGAGCATACGAGGATTTACCATCGACGCATGGTAGAAAGCATCAAGGAGCAAGATCTGCAGGGTGCGCGTTATGCGGTTATCGTACACTTGAGCGAGAACCGCCGCTATATCATGATGGAGGCGGGGGGCCGCGAGACTCCCCCATGAAAAAATCCCCGCACGCCGGAAATATCCGATGTGCGGGGATTTTATACTGTCATAGCAGCTTTTGGGAAATCGCTGATAAAATGAGTTTATCGGTGCTTCCTTAGCAGTGGTGGTGATCGACGCCGACCATGACGGACGTTGCCTTGATGACGGCATACGCCTCCTTGCCGACCTCAAGACCGAGCTCGTTGATGGAGTTCAGGCTGATGGTCGAGGTGATGACGTCGCCGCCCTTCAGCTCGATGCCGACGATGCCGTTGACAGCACCCTTCTCGATGGAGACAACCTTGCCCTTGAGCTGATTGCGTGCACTGAGTTTCATGTGTTTTCCTCCCTTGTGTTGTAGTATCTTGTATAGTATAACACAAAAACCCTGAAAAATTCGTGATGAATGTCACAAATTTCGCAGGGTTTTCAGAAGGCTGTTCTCAGCGCAGGAACACCACGTTTGTCGCGTCGAGGAAGCCGCTCGCACTGTTCTCGAGGAGGAGGCGGTTCGCATCGCTCGCCGAGAGGACGGGGTTCGCATTGTGATCGACGGAGACAGCGCGCAGACGCAGCGGATTCACGCCCGCACGCGTGGCCTCTGCATCGCTGTGTGCATAGGAAGCCATGCCGCTTGCGACGACCTTGTCAACGTCGAGGTTCTTGTAGCCGTAGATTGGCTGACCGTTCTCCGCCTTGATGACGGGGCTCATGGCGGGACGCAGTCCGAGTCCCGTGCAGTCGATGATGACGCCCGTGTAGCCGCCGACAGCGCTCCCCGTGGGAACGATCTTAGCAGGAGGTGTGGTTGCCGTCGGTGCAGCAGGTGTGAGCGGGGCGGCGGGTGTCACTGCCACTGCCGCAGGGGGCGTCGTCGGAGCCGTCGGTGTCACCACTGCCGGAGACGTTGTTGGTGCTGTCGACGTGGTCACCACTGCCGCGGGATGTGTCGGGCGCGTCGGCGTCGTCGTGGTCGCAGGTGCTGTCTGCGCGGCAGGTGTGGTCACTGTCGCAGAGGGCGCTGCTCCCATGGCGGCCTGCAGGATGGGGGAGGAGGAGGTTTGATTCTGCGTGCGCTCATAGGTGCCGTATCCCGTTGTATCATAGGGAATCGGCGTGTAGGGAGCATAGACGCTCTCGGGCGCTGCCCATGGTGCGCGAGTCTCATTGCGCGTGAAGACCGTGCTTGCGAGGGAGCCGGTGCCGTAGACAGGAATCTCCATGGTGACAACGTACGAGCCGTCGCGGCGTGCACTTTCGTCAATGATCTGCGCACCCTGGATGAGTGCAGTGACATGGGTGCGGACGGCCGTGTTCATGAGTATCATGTTCTCGACCGTGTTCACGGCATCGACATTCACGCCGTTGATCTGCTCGGCGAGCTGGCGATAGGCGTCGCTGAGTGCGGCGCGGCGTGCCAGTGCCTCTGCCTGTGAGCCGCGCGCATCCGCAGGGGCGATGCCAAGCCCCTCGACGCGAATCTTGCCGCCGTCCCACTGAGCTGGCGCTGCACTGACGTTCTGCATGCCAATCGTGAGCGCGAGCATGAGCACAGCAAGAGCAATGGATTTTAAAATCTGCATAGATATTCCTCCTTTAAGTGTGCTTATTTATTGAATATCTCAAAAAAAAGATAGATCAGCATGAGAATTAGGTTAAGGTTTGGTGAGACGGAAGCGATGAAAATGATTCGTATTGTTGCAAATTGGAATTATTTATACTATAATGAATGAAATGGCGGGAATACGCCCGCGCATTCAGTTGTTTTTGATGGGAGGAACTCTAATGAAGAAAAAGTTTTTGGCAGCAATGCTCGGCGCAGCGATGGGGCTCGGTATGTATGCAGCACCTGCAGATGCACACGGTGTTTTCTTTGCGAACCGTGTCGACACGAAGGCGCTCGTGCTCGGTGAGGGGCCGCTCGACAATGCGTATGACCCGGCGTGCGTGCAGCGCATTGACGCGTATGACGTGAACTTCCAGCCGACGACGGTGGAGCGCGTGGACGGCGAGAAGAACATCAGCATTGTGCCGGGGGACGATCTCGGCGTGACGGCGACGTTCTTTGACTACGGCTATTTTGCAAAAACAACGGACGGCAAGGTCATCCCGACGCGTGACTTCTCGAACATCGAGAATCTGAAGGCAGTGACGTATGCGTACAAGTACAATGTGCACTACTGGAACGCAGATGTGAAGCCGGCGGGCATCTACAATGTGCCGATCCAGATTGTGCCCGAGGTGAACCCGCTGACGCTGCGGCGCGGCGATACGCTCCGTCTGCGCATCTACAAGGACGGTGCGCCGTATGCGAATGCGCCCGTGATCGCGGATGTGCTTGGTGACCTCACCAATGAGATGCAGGCGGATGCGAACGGCGAAATCTCTGTGCGCATTGCAAACAACGGTCTCAATGTCATCGGTGTCGAGGTCGGATTCCCGACGGACAATCCGATCGTGACGAAGAAGATCTTCAGCTCCCTCTCGTTCATCATCCCGGCAGAGTAAAATAGTATCGAACATAGAAAAGCGCAGTGGCTCGTGTCGCTGCGCTTTTTGTGTGCGTATTTTCACAGCGTAATCATAGGCTTTTCTAATAGATTAAAATAATAATCAAAATACAATAAAAGTCTGGACGAGAGAATAACAGCATGATATAATTTTGACACATGTTAAACTTTTGATGAGTTTATTAGCAAGCGTTTAACGTGTGATGAGATGTGCGCCGCTGACCGTTGGGAACGCGGCGAAGAGGAATGAAGTGCGACGGACTTGCGGCTGTTAGGGTATGGCACAGTGCGGCGTGCTTCCGAAAGGATGATAGAGCGCATGAAGAAACGAGAGGCAAGACTTCTGGCGGCGGCACTCCTTGCAGGGGGAAGCCTGATCGCGGCTGGGCAGGCTGCGGCGGCACCTGCGGACGCGGATCGCAGCAGCGCGGCGCGTGAAATCGAACGCTCGGAGCGCGATGTGCGCAGCGCGGCGGAGAAAAACGCGCCCGTAATGGACGTGCGGAACATGAACGTGCGCGTGAGTGCCGTCATCGTCACGGGCAACGAGAAGATGAGCGAGCAGGACGTGCGTGCGCTTCTGCCTGAGCTCTCGCGCGAGACCGTCAACATCCGCAAGCTCTCGCAGGAGATCCAGAGCGTCAACGAGTCGGGCGGCGTCGTGCTGGGCACGGACTTTGTCCGCGCGGGTGCAGATGCCTACCGCGTCACTGTACACGTCAAGGAGCAGAAGAGCGACCACGTCCGTCTCTCCGTCAGCAACACGGGCTCGGAGTACACGGGTGACTGGCGCACCTCGCTCACCTACATCAACACGAATCTCTCGAACAACGCAGATACGCTCGGCGTATCCTTTGTGACCTCCCCGGGACACTTTGGCGACGTGAAGATCGGCGCGCTCTCCTATCGGAAGTTCGCGCCGCAGCTCAAGGGGGCGTTCTCCCTGAGCGTTAGCCACGGACGCACGAGCATCGACAACTATCCCACGGGGACAAGCCTCTATGACCTCAACATCGGCGGCGAGAGCACAAACGTGGACTTCCACTACCAGCGCTTCCTCTCCTACACCTCGCGGAACAAGGACATCCTCGACTTTGGCATTGGCTACCGCAGCACGGAGAGCGACTACGGGTTTAGCTTTGGCGGGACGCCGATCAAATTCGAAAACGACTATCGCGTCATCCTCGCCTCGGCGACCTACCTGCACAGCGAGCGCAAACCGAACAGCGTCTTCGCATACAACGTCGGCGTTGCAACGAACATCAGTGGCGATGCGGCAGACTATGAGCGTGTATCGCCGGGGTCGGACCGTCAGTTTGCACTCCTGCGCGCAGGGGTAAACTATCAGGCGCGCACGGCGGGCGACTGGATCGGTGCGGTACGCCTGAGTGGACAGTACACGAAGGATCACATCGTGCCGTCGGAGCAGCTGGGTGCGGGCGGTCAGATGAGCGTGCGCGGCTTTGACGAGCGTGCGATCGGCGCGGACAAGGGCTTTGTCGGCAGCATCGAGATCTACACGCCGGAGATTGCAAAGCACACGCGTCTCCTCGCGTTCACGGACTATGCACATCTGTCGAACAACCGCAGCGACAGGAACCGCAACCTGATCTTTGGCAGCGAGAGCATCGCGAGCGCGGGTCTCGGCGTGCGCTACAGCGACGGGCGATTCTCGCTCGCGCTCGACTACGCACGGATTCTGCGCGACGCGGACAAGGTGAACCTCAATGGGCAGAACAGCCGTCATTGGAATCTGACGGCGAGTGTGAATTTCTAAGGAGAAAGGAAGGAACGGAATGAATCTTCGTAAGAAAATGCGCCGCGGCAGCCTTGCGGCACTGATTACACTGGCACTCACCAGCTCCGCACTCGCCATGCCGACGGGCGGCGAGGTCGTGCGCGGCGCGGGAGATATCACACTCAGCGGCGGCACATGGGATAATGTTGCGAACAACGCAACTATTACGGCGACGAACGACGGTCAGATCAACTGGCAGGCATTCAATATTGCAAATGGTGAGACGCTGAATTTTAATATTGCCGATAATAAGACCCTTGTCAATCAGGTCATGGGGAATCAGCTCTCGACGCTGCTCGGCACAATGCAGCAGACGGGTACGGGCAAGGGCAATGTCGTCCTCATCAACCCGAACGGCATTTACGTTGGTGCAACAGCTGTACTCAATGTCTCTGACCTAACCCTCTCCGCACTCAGCATAGATAAGGCGACAGAGACGGAGCGCATTCTGAAGGCAAAGGAAGGTACCACAGGTCTGATCGATGTCGCAAATGGGGCACGCTTTACCGCCAATGAGCTGAGCCTCATCGGTCAGAAGGTCACAGTTGCCGACGGCGTGGTATTTGATCTCGGGACGGCGGGGGATACAAGGACGAAAACCTTGCTGCAGGTACTCGCGGCAGACCGCGCGGAGTGGACGTTCGCCGGCGACAAGATGCTGACGAAGAACATCACGCACAATGCGGGCAATGATGTCGTCTTTAACGGTACGGTCACCATGAAGGGTGGCAGAGACAACAACGTCGATATCGGCGGGGCAACGGCCACGGCGACAGGGGCGAAATTTCACGATCTTCGTTCAAGCGATAATCGCATCGAGACGACCATCTATGCCGCATCGAAGATGAGCGCGGATGAGCGCTCCGAGAACAGAAATGATCGCCTCTACTATGCCGAGGCAACGGCGGCGAATAAGGTTGTTGCGGACAATATCGAAGCGGACGGCGAGTCGTTCAGTCTCGGCGGCGGTGCGGTCACGCTCAAGAACAGCAAGATCAGCGTGGATAATCTCGCGATCGACGGTATTTCGAGTGTCACCACACGAGACGAAGGCATGGGCATTGAGACGCTGGCCGAACCTGACCGCACGGTGACGATCTCGAACAGCCAATTGAAGGCAAATCAGGGCATGATCCACGGCGGAAAAATCAGCGTTGCAGATAGTACAACGATTGAGATGAAGAGCAATGCGACCAATGAGGGAGAGGTGTTGATGATTGCCGGCAACCGCTTTATGCGGAAGCACGGCAATGATCATGGGGATGAACTGATTTCCTATCGCGGCGTGCAGGGGAATCATGTTGACTTCCACGGCACGGTGAAGCATGAAACAGAGGGGAAAGCATCGTTCGGTATTGTCGGGCATACCGTCAACGCAGACCGCGCCAAGCTGCACGGGACAAGGACGGAGTTCTCGCTGAGTGCATTCAGCAAGTTCGACTATGACCAGACGGCGGCAGATTGGAGGAACTACTGGGAGAAAGGCGAGACGAGTGCTGCGAATACCCTGCAGGCGGATGGGCTGAACGTTCGTACGAAGCGTGAATTCTACGCGGATGGCGGCAGCGTCAGCCTGAGGAACAGCACGATCGCAACAGGCGGGTTTAATCTCTATGCATTCACGCAGGATCAGGACGATGGAGACACGGATGTCGGCAATCGCGCCCATGAGCACAAGACAGCGGGCGTGGACAATGTCGTTCATCTGAAGAATGTTACGGTAACGCATCCTACGGGTGTAGACTACGACGGGACAAGAATCTTTGGCGGCAAGGTGACCATCGAGGACAGCGATCTTGGGGCAAATTCGCAGACGGAACTTTATGCAGGCTCATCGTTTGACCGCGTTTATTCGGGAACGGGAGACCGTGAAGTCAAAGTAACCGTTACGAAGGACAACGAGCTTGGTCTTTGGAACTCGAAGATTGCTGCGTATGCCCTTACGCTTGGCGCGGGCAAGGTCGGCGTCTGGAACGAGAGTGCGATGACGGCAACGTCGGCGCTCAATGTCAATCCTGCTGCCATCGTCACGCGCACGGATGGCTCGACCGCATCTCTGCTGCGTGATGCGTCCTCGCATGTGACCGCAGCGGGTACGGAATCGACGGCGTTCACGGTAAAAAGCGCAGATCAGCCCGCGCCGCCCGCACCTGAGCCTCCTGCTCCGCCGGTGCCGACGCCAGAGCCAAAGCCGACGCCGAAGCCTGAACAGCCGAAACCGGTGCCGACACCTGAGCTGTCCAAGGACGATAAGGCGAACATGGAGTCCGGTAAGAAAACGGTTGAGGAGGCACTCTCCAAGAATGCTACGCAGGAGAACCGCATCGCTGCTTTGACCGATGTGGTTGCCGATCTGAATGCAAACGCATCGCGCCGCCAGAGTGCGGGTGTCGTTGTTGGCATCGTGCAGGAGATTGCGACCTCGGCAGCGCTCTCTGACGGTGAGAAGGTCTCCCTCGTCGAGCGTGTGCTCAGCGCCTACGCACCGGTACAGGAGGCAAAGGAAGAGCAGTCGAACCGCACGACGAGCACGACAGACGAGGCCGTTCGTGTCGCTGAGACCACGGTTACTGCACCTGTCTATCCCGACGAGACCGAGGCGGAGGATGTTGTAACGTTCGCGTAATATTATTTCTGTTTGACGAAAAAAGAGGTCGCTGCATGCGACCACTTTTTTCGTTGATGGAGGGGGAGAAGCAGGAAAAATCTCTCTGCGGGCGAATACACATCAAATGGAAGTTATGGAAGCACTGATAAATTCAGCCGC
>NZ_ALKG01000125.1 GCF_000286455.1 Selenomonas sp. FOBRC6 | reverse complement strand
CGGCATAGAGCGTCGTTGTCTTGCCCGAGTTCATCGGCCCGCAGAGGAGAAGCAGCCCCGTCGGGCGGCGGATCAAACGCTCGAAGATCTCCTGATTACGTGGCGTGAAGTCCAGCTCCGCACAGCTCAGGAACCGTTCCGAGGCATCCATGATGCGCACAACCATACGCTCTCCGCCAAGTACGGGGAGCACCGCCACGCGCATATCGATCAGTCGCTCGCCATAGCGGTAGCGGATCTGACCATCCTGCGGGCGGTTGCGCTTTGCCGTGTCGATGCCCGCCATCACCTTCAGCCGCGCAATGATGACGGGTGCGAGCTCTGGCGGGAACTGAACGGGACGCTCTCTCAGAAGTCCATCCACGCGCATGCGGATGCGCAGGCTGCCACCCATCGGCTCGAGGTGAATATCCGTCGCCTCCTCTGCGAGCGCCGTCTCTAGGATCGCATTGACAAGCGTTAGCACAGCGCTGCCGCGTGTGCCGTCCTCGGACGAGCTGCGCCGCAGTTCACGCGCAGCCTCTGCGATGAGCCGCTGTACCGCCTCCCGCTCCATGTATAGCACTCCCTTCAACTCTCCCGATCTGCCTGCTCTTCGTAATCTACACTGACAAGATAGAGTCCGCAGGCGGGTGCCGTCGGACTCGCAAAACGCCGATCACGCACGGCGAAGATTTCGCCAAAGCGCTCCACAGAGATGCGCCCAAGTCCCACGCTCACCACCGTACTCATGATATTGCGCACCATGTGATAGAGGAAGCCATTGCCGTGGAGATAGCAGGAGAGGCGTCCCGCCCCCTCCTCCCTCAGACGGATCTCATCGAGCGTGCGCACGGGCGACATCGGCGCGCCACCCGCCGCACGGAACGAGGAATAGTCATGTGTCCCAACGAGCATGGCGAGCGCCGCGCGCATCGCCTCCACATCGAGCGGCTGAAAGATCTGCCACGCATAATTGCGTGTAAAGGGATCGGGCACAGTACACTGCTCCAAACGATAGACATACGCCTTGCCCGTCGCGGAGTGGCGCGCACTAAAAACCCGCGCAGCCTCCCACGCCTCTGTAACGACAATATCGGGCGGCAGGAGTCCGTTCACGGCGCGCGGCAGGCGTTTCACAGGGATGCGCCCGTCTGTAAAGAAGTTCACCACCTGCCCATAGGCATGCACACCCGCGTCCGTACGACCTGCAGCGGCGAGCTCCACCTCCTCCGCGCAGACCTTTGCAAGCGCACGCTCGAGCACATTCTGTACGGCGACGACAGGTGGCGTCTGCCGTTGAAATCCACGGTAGTTCGTCCCGTCATAGGCGACCTTCAACGCGATATTGCGCGCGCGCGCCTTCATACGCGCTACATTCTCAGGGCGCAACGCTCAGCCCTCCGAGACTCACAGCGCAGATGCCCGCCGCACCGACGAAAAATACGGCTATCGCTGCATAGTCGAGCCGTCCTGTACGCAGCTCCTTCATCTGTGTACGCCCCTCGCCGCCGCGATAGCAGCGCGCCTCCATCGCGAGTGCGAGCTCATCCGCGCGTCGAAACGCCGAGAGAAAGAGCGGCACGAGGACAGGCACGACAGCCTTGAGACGCTGCACGATATTCCCACGCTCGAAATCCGCGCCGCGCGCTTTCTGCGCCTTCATAATGCGGTCTAGCTCCTCAAGCAGTGTCGGAATGAAGCGCAGTGCAATCGTCATCATCATCGAGAGCTCATGCACAGGCACGTTCACGCGGCGCAGCGGGGAGAGAAGCGCCTCCAGGCCGTCCGTCAGGCGCAGCGGACTTGTCGTCAGTGTGAGCAGCGTACTCAACAGAATGAGGAGCACAAGGCGCAGACCGATGTATCCGCCGCGCGCAACCCCCTCCCACGTTGCCGCAAATGGGCCAATCCGAAACAGCTCCGTCCCCGGCGTCATAAAGAGATGCACGCCGAACGTGAAGAGCACGATCCAGAGAATCGGTCGGATCGAGCGCAGCTGCATCCCAAGCGGCACCTTGGAAAACACCATCAGCAGCACGACGCTCACGGAGAGGGCCGTGAAGCCTGCTGCATTTTCCACGAAGAAAATCAAAAGCAAAAAGAAAAAGAGCAGGACAATTTTCACGCGCGGATCCATGCGATGCAGAAACGAGTCTCCGGGCAGATAACGTCCAATCTGAATATCATTGAGCAAGAGCAATCACTTCCAAATTTTGTTTTTTCCATTATAGCATTATAGAGTTTCTTTTTCATTTCTTTTTCGTAGAATTTATGCTATAATACATTGAGTGTCACAATGTTATAATTTTACCTTTTAAAAGCATCCTTTTGGAAGAAATGATGACAATGATACGTTAACGATAAAGGAAGGTTCTCCTATGGAAGAAGTATTCATCGGCCGACAGGCCATACTCGATCAGCAGAAGAAAGTATACGCATACGAAATTCTCTTCCGCAGCGGCCTCAAGAACGCCTTTGACCCAAACCTCGATGGCAACATCGCGACGCAGAGCGTCATGGTCGGCGCCATGCTCGACTTTGGCATGAAAAAACTTGTCTCGAATCGGAAGGCATTCATCAACTTCACCGAACAAAACCTCCTAAACCGTGCGCCAAAGCTTCTCCCGCCAGAAAACGTCGTTGTGGAGATTCTCGAAAACGTACAACCCACGCCTGAAATCCTCGAAGCAGTGCAGGAGCTCAAAGAGTTCGGCTATAAGATCGCACTCGACGACTTCGTCCTTAGCCCCGGCTACGAGCCACTAATCGAGATGGCAGACGTCATTAAGGTCGATTTCCGCATCACAACAGATCCTGAAGAGCGCCAGAAGCTGCGCGAAATTCTGCCAAAGCACGTTCGTCTGCTCGCAGAGAAAATTGAAACCGAGGAGGAATTTCGTCAGGCGGTAGAGTTCGGATACGTCCTCTTTCAGGGCTATTTCTTCTGCAAGCCTACCGTCCTGCATCAGAAGCGCCTGACAAGCAATGCACTCTCACGCATGCGCCTCGTCAAGGAGGTCAACCGTCAGGACGTTGACTTCTCCTCCGTCACTGGTGTCATCTCCTCGGATACGAACCTCGTTCACAAGCTCCTCACCTACATCAACTCCGCAGGCATCGGGCTCACGAACCACGTATCCAACCTGAAACAGGCAACCGTCCTGCTCGGTACCAGCGGCGTGCGGCGCTGGGTGACCCTCATCAGCCTGCAGACCTTCTCCGAGGACAAGCCACCCGAACTCTTTACCCTGTCCCTTCTCCGCGCAAAGTTCTGCGAACTCATTGCACAGGATCTCAAACGTTCAGGTGTTACGCCGGACACGGGCTTCCTGCTCGGCATATTCTCTCTGCTTGACGTGTTGCTGAATCTGCCCATGGACGAGGTGCTCAAGGAGGTCGCCCTTGCAGACGATCTCAATGCCGCACTCCTCGGCGAAGATAACGACCTGCGCCATCTCCTCGATCTCGTCATTGCCTACGAGCAGGGCGACTGGGACAAGGTCATCAGCTACTGCGAGCTCTTAAAACTCTCACCTGATCGTATGAAGCCAACCTATGATGCTGTGCTCGAATGGTACAACATCGTGCAGACCCTCAGCTAAACGCCAACGAAAAAGCCCATCGGAGCGAATCCGATGGGCTTTTTGCATGACATGAGATTATTTGGGGTTGTACTCCACAATCGTAATCTTTTTATTCTCGTTGAGATCGATGACCTCGTCCTCGGAGATCGTGACAATCGGCAATGGCACAACGCCGTGCGGATATGCCGTGATCGTACCCTCGCGATGGTTGCTAAGGAGTACGCGCGAGCCGAGGAAGGCGTTCTTGATATTCGTCAGCACGGGAATGCAGACGGCAGGGTCGAGCGTCGTGTACATCTGGCTTGCAATTACCGCAACCGCATCGAACGGTGTGCGGCGCGCATAGCCCTCGCGCTCAATCGTGATATTGTCGTAGAGATCGGCGACAGCAACGATGCGTGCATAGAGATGAATGTCATCGCCCTTGATATTGAACGGGAAGCCGCTCCCGTCCATCCGCTCGTGATGCTGCAGCGCTGCAAGGCGCACGCCCTCGGTCAGCCCCGCGACATTGTTGAGGATCTGTGCGCCGTCCACCGTATGCTGAATGTAGCGCTCATAGTCCTCTCCCTTGAGAGTCTCAACATTCTTCTCGAGCAGGCGCTGATCGAATTTCGACTTGCCGACATCGTGCAGGAATCCTGCGAGCACGATATCCTTCGCCGTCTCACGGTCCAGCTTCATCCACTTCGCGATGACACCCGAGAGAATCGAAACACGCAGCGAGTGGTTATAGATATCGCTCGCGAGATGATTGATCTCATTCAAATAGTCGATCGTACCGCTGCGGCGTGAGAGCGGCAGGAGATCCGCCTGCACCATCTCATTCGTCTCGGCAACGGGCACGCTTCCCGTCTTCTTCGTCTCCTCAAAGATGGATTTCGCCGTCCCGAGCACATTCTCATACTGCTTGATGAAGAGATTGCTGCGCGAGAAGATCGGAGACCGCTCCTCCCGCAGCTCCGTCTCATCCTTGATGTAGACAACGGGAACCTTCAGGAATTTGAGACGCGTGATATGCGCCGCCGTCAGCTCTGTATTTTCCGATACAACGACCACACGTTTGGCATTGACGATCGTTCGCGCAAGTATCATTCCATTTTCAAGATCATCCACGGATATTGCACGCAAGATAAGCCCTCCCTCGATTTATGCTCTCTATATTTGCACGAAACTATTGTACCTATAAATATTTCGACCTTTATGAAAAAAAACCTGCTTGCTGGAAATAAAACTTGACATAATTTTAATCTATAACGTATAATAGCTTACGTTAGCACTTTATCTTATTAAAGCAACAGAACTTAAGGAGAGATGTGACAATGAATTGGAAACATATCTTTACGGGCGCGGCGGTCTTTGCACTGTCGGCAGCACTCCTCACGGGCTGCGGCACGGAGAAGGCACCTTCGACAGACAATGCGGCAGAGATGGGCAAGATCATCGTCGGACTCGATGACAACTTCCCGCCAATGGGCTTCAAGAACGAGAAGAACGAGATTGTCGGCTTCGATGTCGATCTCGCAAAGGAGGCTGCAAAGCGTCTCGGGCGCGAGGTCGAGTTCAAGGCGATCGACTGGTCGAGCAAGGAGGCTGAGCTCAAGAGCGGCCGCGTGCAGATTCTCTGGAACGGGCTCGACATCACCGAGAAGCGCAAAGAGAACATGCTCTTCTCCAAGCCCTACATGGACAACCGTCAGATCATCTTCGTGAAGAAGGGCAACACCGCCGTCACGGATGAGAAGAGTCTCGCAGGCAAGACTGTCGGCACGCAGAGCGCGGGCACGGCGGAGGAGTACATTGACGCAACCCCGTTCTACAAGAACGATGTCAAGGAGGTCAAGAAGTACCCCGACTATGTTGCGGCATTCATGGATCTCGAGAACGGACGCCTTGACGCCGTCATCGGCGACGAGATCGTCGGCCGCTACTACATGAGCAAACACCCCGAGGAGCTCGAGGCACTCGATGTCGTCGTCGGTCCCACGAGCGAGTTCGGCATTGCATTTGCCAAGGACAACACTGTTCTGCGTGACGAGGTGCAGAAGGTGCTCGACGAGATGAAAAAGGACGGAACAATCGCAAAGATCTCGACCGAGTGGTTCACGAAGGATATCACAAAATAAATATGTGACAACGGGAGGCTGCTGCTCAATGGCGGCAGTCTCTTTTTGCCGCTGCAAGGACGATAAAACGAATGGAAAAAACACTGGATACGGTACTGCTCATGCTCGAGGGCTCGACCATCACCCTCGAGATTTTCTGTGTCACACTCGCCCTCTCCCTCCCGCTCGGGCTCTTTGCCGCGCTCGGGAGGCTTTCGCGTTTTCGGCTGCTCAGCCGACTGCTCGAGGTATATATCTGGATCATGCGCGGCACGCCGCTGATGCTGCAGCTCCTTTTCGTTTATTTCGCTCTACCGATGGTCGGCATCATGCTCCCGGACATTGCGGCGGCGCTCCTCGCATTCGTCCTCAACTATGCCGCCTACTTCGCCGAAATCTTCCGCTCGGGGATTCAGGCAGTCCCGCGCGGGCAGTTCGAGGCGGCGCGCGTCCTCGGCATGAGCGCCCCGCTCACCATGCGGCGCATCGTCCTGCCGCAGGTGCTGCGCATCACCCTGCCCCCCGTCAGCAACGAGACCATCAACCTCGTCAAGGACACCTCCCTCGTCTACATCCTTGCCATGAACGACCTCCTGCGCGTCGCGCGCACCATCGTTCAGCGCGAGTTCGACATGACCCCCTTCCTCATCGCAGGCATCTTCTACCTTGCGATGACCGCCGTACTCACCTATGGATTCAAAAAATTGGAGGCGCACTATGGCAGATACGACAACTAATGACATCATGCTTTCCATGCGCGGCATCCACAAATCCTTCGGCGCGCTCGGCGTTCTCAAGGGAATCGACCTCAGTCTCGCACGCGGCGAAGTGCTTGCCATCATCGGCTCGTCTGGCTCTGGAAAGTCCACCCTCCTACGCTGCATCAACAAGCTCGAGACGATCGACTGCGGCGACATCACAATCAATGGAGAAAGACTCTGCTGGACAAAAGACGGAGAACGGGCGGCAACATACGCAAGCAACGCCGATGTGCGCCGCATCCTCATGTCCACAGGCATGGTCTTTCAACAGTTCAACCTCTTCCCCCACATGACCGTCATCGAGAACCTGATCGAGGCTCCCTGCCATGTCAAGGGGCAGACACGGGACGAGATTCTGCCCTACGCACGCGAACTGCTTGCAAAGGTCGGACTCTCCGACCGCGAGAACTACTACCCAAGCCAGCTCTCGGGTGGACAGCAGCAGCGCGTCGCCATCGCGCGCGCCCTCGCCATGAAGCCCGACATCATGCTCTTTGACGAGCCGACCTCCGCCCTCGATCCCGAACTCACGGGCGAGGTACTGCGCACCATGCGTGCACTTGCCGCCGAGCGCATGACCATGATTGTCGTCACACATGAGATGGCATTCGCACGCGAGGCAGCCACCCACGTCATCTTCATGGAGAACGGCGTCATCGTCGAACAGGGCGCTCCCACCGAATTCTTCTCCGCACCGAAGGAGGAACGGACGAAAGAGTTTTTGCGAAATATGCTTTGATGATATAGCGTGTTATTTCTGCGGGAGTGTGGTACAATATGTATATGATTAGGAGGGATATGAAATACCTGCACTTAGTATGTTCTTTGGAATCATCATCTATATGTACCATGAACTTGGCGGAAAACATAATACGCCGCATATACATGCCGAGTATCAGGTATATGAGGCAGTCATTTCCTTGGATGGCGAGTTGATTGAGGGAGAACTTCCGCGAAAGAAATTGAGACTGGTCGTCGCGTGGATAGAAATTCACGCAGATGAGTTAGCTGCAAACTGGAAACTTCTCAGCAACGGTGAAGCCCCGTTCAAAATTCAGCCACTGCAATAAAGGAGAGTTACCATGCTTCAACCAAAAATCATCGATGTTCACCCTCTCCCCGATTATAAACTGCTCCTTCTCTTTGAGACGGGAGAAAAGAAAATCTTTGACGTAAGCCCATACCTCCGAGGTGCATGGTATGAAAAGCTGAAAGTCGCTTCCGTTTTTCAGACAGTTCATGTATCAGGCTCTACCGTCGCATGGGCAGACGGACAGGATATCGCGCCGCATGAGCTCTATGATAACTCGACGCCAGTATAATGGAAGCAGGGGCCAGCGCACATCATTGCTCTCAATCGTATCAAGAAACATTTTACATAGATTTGAACTTCATCACGAAACGGGCAGATACAGAGGAAATTTCTCTCCGTATCTGCCCGTTTTTCTTTGCCCTCGAGCATTACTCTATCATTGAGCAAGCCAAGACGTGTTCTAAAGAAACATAACCTTTCCAATCCTTCTTCACGTGCATGTAAAATTTTCAGGATGCGTGGCACAATGTCCGCTCCGTCCAAAAATATGCAATCGTGACGGGAATCGCCGCACCAAGCCACGCGAGCGGATTCGCGAGGCATGCGCCGAGGAAGCCGAGCGTGCCGCAGAGGAAGACGGCAGCGCCCGCGCGCATGATGAGCTCCATCGCACCCGCGATGGTCGGGATAACGCTCTGCCCGAGTCCCTGCAGGACGTTGCGGTAGACGAGCAGAAGCGCAAGGATGGTGTAGGTCGATCCGGTGACAACGAGATAGGTGTGCCCATAGGCGATGACCTCCTCTGCGCCCGCCGCATCGGCACCGACGAAGAGCTCCAGAAAGAATGTGCCGAACGCGATCAGGAGGATGCCTATGCTGACGGCAAACGCCATCGACATTTTGAGGCACGCATGCACACCCATGCGGATGCGCTCATACTTTTGCGCGCCATAGTTTTGTGCCGTGTACGCCGCCATCGCATAGCCGAACGAGAGCATGGGCATGACGGCGACAGCGTCGATCTTCTGCGTCGCCGCGTATGCCGCGACGGGCAGCGCGCCGAGGTTGTTCAACGCGACTTGCACGATGATCGCACCAATGGCAATGACGGAAGACTGAAACGCCATCGGCAGACCCATGCGTAGATGCGCCATGAGCACAGCACGATTGGGCTTCCAGTCCGACCAGCGCGTATGCAGAACGGGCACGCGCCGACGAATATAGATGTAGAAGAGGAGCGCGCCGATTGCCTGTGAGATGACTGTTGCGAGCGCCGCGCCCGGAATCCCCCAGCCGAGGATGAGGATGGCGATCGGCTCGAGCGCAATGTTGATCCCAAGTGTCACGGCAAGGAGGATCATGGGCTTTGTGCTGTCGCCAAGCGCGCGGATGAGGCAGTTTTGCAGATAGAGCAGTAGAAATATGGTCAGCCCCGCAAAGACGATGGAGATGAAATCATACGCACCGTCCAAAATCTCGGGCGGCGTCTCCATCAGCACGAGCAGCGTCCGTGTCAGCGGCAGGACAATCGCCGTCAGCGTGAGCGCAACCGCGACGCCAAGCATGATGCACGCTGCCGCGCTCTGCCGCACACCCGCGCGGTCGCCCGCACCGAACCGCTGCCCCGTATAGATGGTGACGCCCGTGCAGAAGCCCATGAGGAAGCCGAGTGCGAGGAACATGAGACTGCCCGTGCAGCCAACCGCCGCGAGCGCATTGACCCCAAGGAAACGTCCGACAATGAGCGTATCAATAAAGGCATAGAGCTGCTGCATCATATTGCCCGCGACGAGGGGCAGAGCAAAGAAGAAGATGAGCCGCGTTGGATCACCCTCGGTCAGATTCTTCGTCATTCCAGATACCTCGTCACAAAGATGCGCAGCTTCTCTTGTAGAAAGACCGTATTCGTGAGAAGCGCACTCGCATTCGGCGCGAATTTGATCAGATAGAGCTGCGGATTACCGCTCACCCAAAAATCGGCAGGATAGGGCGTGACCGCGATGCCCTCATGTTCGAAGTTCAGCACGGCGCGCGGCAGATGAAACGCCGAGGTCACGAGGATGGGATGCGTGAATCCCTCCTGCCGTAGGATCTCCGCCGAGTAGCGTGCGTTCTGCCCCGTTGTGAGACTGCGGCGCTCGACATAGATCATCGCATCGGGCACCCCGAGCGAGAGGAGGACGCGGCGCGCGATCTCCGCCTCCGAGCCGGTATCGCTGAACACCTGCCCGCCCGAGAGCAGGATCGGCAAATGATGTCGCTGATAGAGACGGAGCGTCGTGAGGAGGCGCGAGGATGGACTCTGCGCGAGCATCCCCACGCCGTCCACATCCTGTACGTCCGCAATCGCTCCGCCGCCGAGCATGACGATGACATCCCCCTGCGGTGCTTCGGGCACCTCATATGTGCGCTCAAGTCCGCCCATCAGTCGGTCAGCAACCGCACCGATGGAGAGGAGATAGAGAAGGAGCGCCGTCACGGCAGCTGCTCCCGCAGCACGCCGCAGCCCGCGCTTTTTCCAAAAATAGACGGCAAGCCCCATCATCACGAGGATAAAGATCCCCGGCGGCAAAATCCACGCCGCCCCGAATTTCAAAATGTAAATCATCGTATTCCCTATCTCATCCCAAGAGCTCAAAAAACCATTCATGAGATTATCTCATATCTCAAAACAAGTCAAATAATGTTGTTTTGTTGTGTAATATTGTGTATAATATTTATAAAAGGAGGTGTCGCCGTGAAGATTTCCGAACTTATCAAGATACTAAAGAAAAACGGCTGCTATAAAGTGCGCAGCGGCGGAAATCACGACATCTGGTATAGCCCCCATAGCGATAGATTATTTCAAGTCCCACGGCACACGAGTCAGGAATCCGGTGCAGGTCTGACAAACGCAATATTGAAGCAGGCAGGACTTAGATAAGACAACGGAAAGGATAGGTCCCTATGAAATACGTTTACCCCGCACTTTTTCAGCCGGAGGAGGAGGGCTTCTTCATCTCCTTCCCCGATCTCGACGGCTGCTTCACGCAGGCATCCTCGATTCCCGAGGGGCTTGATCTGGCGGCGGACGCGCTGAACCTCATGCTCTGGCACATGGAGGAGGAGCATATTGACATGCCCGCCCCCTCCGCTCTGACGAATATAAAGGGCGATGACGGCAGCTTTGCAACCCTCATCAGCGCCGATACCCTCGCCTATCGCCGTCTGCATGACACGAAAGCGGTTCGCAAAAACCTCTCGATTCCGCGTTGGCTCGACACGCTCGCCACAGAGCATAATATCAATTTCTCAAACATCCTGCAGAACGCCCTCATGCGTGAACTCGGCGTAGGAAAAGCATGAGAAGAAACAAATGAAAAGAGGAAAATCCCCCTCCATAGCGAATATTTAGAATATATGGAAGTACTTTCTGTGGCTTCCCTGTTCATTCTAGCAGAATCTGCGTGTATTTACAAAGGAGAGATTATTTCATGGCAATCATCGAATCCGAGCACGTCGATGCCGAGAAGCGCTTTGGCGGCAACGGCACGATCCACATTCAGAAACTCATCGGTCCTCAGGAGCTCGATGGCAAGTGCGCGATGTATGCGCGCGTGACGATCCCGCCCCATGCCTCAATGGGCGTGCACAAACACGAGGGCAATACGGAGACCTATCACATTCTCTCGGGGCGTGCACGCTACAACGACAACGGCACGGAGATTGAGATCGGCCCTGGCACGACGACATTCTGCGCTGAGGGCGAGGTGCATGCCATCGCCAACGCCTCCGAAACCGAGGATCTCGTCTTTATGGCGCTGATTATCAATAAGTAACACAACGTGAAAAGCCCGCAGCGGAAAAATTCCGTTGTGGGCTTTTTTGATTGACTGAGTCCCCTATTTATTCATACCGCAGCGCATCGATCGGGTCGAGGCGCGCCGCCTTGCGAGCGGGGTAGATGCCGAAGAAGAGGCCAATGCCGACAGCGAAGGAGAAGGAGACGAGGATGGGCAGGACGGCGATGGTAGTCGTGAGCCCGCCGAACGCGCCGATTGCCTTTGAGAGAGATACACCAAGCACGATGCCGATCACACCGCCGACAATGCCGATGACCATGGACTCGATCATAAACTGCATGAGCACGTTCGAGGAGGTCGCGCCGAGCGCCTTGCGGATGCCGATCTCGCGCGTGCGCTCGGTGACGGAGACCATCATGATGTTCATGATACCGATGCCGCCCACGAGCAGCGAGATGCCCGCGATCGATCCGAGGAGCAGCGTAATCATATTCGTGTTCTCCGTAAAGCTCTCCATGAGGCTCGTCATATTGCGAACGGTGAAATCGTCCTCTGCCCCGTGACGAATGTGGTGCCGCTGACGCAGCAGATTCTCAACGTCTGCCTGTACCTGATTCATCCGCTCGGGACTTGATACCTGTATGTTGATGGCTTGGACGTATGTACTGGCAAGCATACGCTCCTGTGCCGTCGTGATGGGGATGTAGATCACATCGTCCTGATCCTGCCCGATGGACTGCCCCTTCTCCGCCGTCAGTCCGATGACCTTGAACGGCTGATTGTGGATGCGGATGTTCTTGCCGATGGGATTCTCCGTGCCAAAGAGATTCGAGGCGACGGTCGGTCCGATCACGGCGACACGGCTGCGCTTCGCCATATCGTTTGCGGTGATGAACGACCCGTTCTCGACCTTGAGTGAGCGGATCTGCATCAGCTCCGGCGTAACGCCCTCCACCGTCGTATTCCAGTTGAGATTCCCGTTCACGACCTGATAGGCACCGGAGACCGAGGGAGACACATAGTCAATCCCTTTGATCTTGCTCTCAATCGCCTTGGCATCATCGTATTTCAGTGACTTGCGCGAGCCCGCCTTACCGCGCACACCGCCCGTGTTCGCAGAGCCAGGCATGACGATGAGCATATTCGAGCCGAGGCTCGCAAAGGAATCGGCGACGCTTGTACGCACGCCCATGCCAATGGAGACCATGGCAATGACTGCGCCCACGCCGATGATGATGCCGAGCATGGTGAGGAGGGAGCGGAGCTTGTTCGCGAGCAGGGCGTTCACCGCCATGCCGAAGCATTCCTTAAACAACATCCATCGCCACTCCCTTCCCCTCATCACGCGTGATCCTGCCGTCGCGCACGAGGAGTTGACGGCTTGCACGCACGGCAATCTCCGGCTCATGCGTGACAAGGATGATCGTGTGCCCCTTCTCGTGCATCCGCTCAAAGATCTCCATGATCTCCTTCGTGGACTTCGTGTCAAGATTGCCCGTCGGCTCGTCCGCCATGATGATGTGCGGATCGTTCACGAGGGCGCGGGCAATCGCGACGCGCTGCCGCTGTCCGCCCGAAAGCTCGTTCGGCAGATGCGTCCCACGGTCAGAAAGCCCCACAGCGGCGAGCATTTCCTGCGCCCGCTCCGTACGTTCGTGCCGCCCAACGCCCGCATAGACGAGCGGCAGAGCGACGTTGTCGAGCGCTGAGATGCGCGGAAGCAGATTGAAGTTCTGAAAGACGAATCCGATCTTCTTGTTGCGCGTCGCGGCAAGAGCATCATCACTGAGTCCCGCGACCTCCGCGCCGTCGAGCAGATACGAGCCCGCGCTTGGACGGTCGAGACAGCCGAGGATATTCATGAGCGTGGATTTCCCCGAGCCCGATGGTCCCATGAGAGCGGCAAACTCACCGCGCCGAATCTCGAGGTCGATGCCGTCGAGTGCGGCAAGGGTCTCTCCGCCGATGCGGTAGAGCTTGCGGATGCCGTGCAGACGGATGGTCGCGGGCATTTCTTTTGCTTCCATCGAAATCCCCCCGTATCAGAACGGCGGCGGGCCGCCCGCCTGCATACTCATCGGGACGATCTTTGCCGTATAGGTGCTGACGACGCGCTCACCCTCGGAAAGACCGCTGAGGATCTCGACATACTCGTCACTGTAGATGCCCGTCTCAACATAGCGCGTCTCCTGCGTGCCATCCTCCTTCAGGACGAGGACATACGATCCCGCTGCGTCCGTCTTGAGCGTGGAGAGCGGTACGACGAGCGCATCGTTCCGATCTGCTGTGTTGATGACGACGCGTGCCGTCATCGCCGGCAGGAGCAGATTCTCGGGATCGTCCACATCGAGGGTCACATAGTAGTAGATGACGCTCGTCCCCGATGAGGAGGACGAGGCGGACGAACTGGTATCCCAGCTGTTTGTCACGTCGGTCTGCGAGATCTTAGAGACGCGTGCCGTAAATTTCTTGTCCGTAAAGGCATCGACGGTAAACGTCGCCTCCTGCCCGATGCGAATGTTGCCGATGTCCGTCTCATCCACCTTCGCCTTGATCTGCTTCTTCGAGAGGTCGGCGATGCGCATGATGACGGTTGGATTGTCTGAGCCCTGCACCGCCATTGTTCCCGCCGTCTTCGGTTCGCCTACAACAACGCCCGAGATCGGTGCGGTGATGATCGTCTCGCTTGCGTCGGAGTTTGCCTCCTCGAGCGTTGACTGCGCCGTATCGTAGTTGTACTCCGCATCCTCGAGGTCGGACTTCGACTTCGCGCCAATGCTCTCGAGGTAGCTCATACGATTGTACTTCGCGCGCGTATTTGTGACGCGGTACTGTGCCTGGTCGCGCTTTGCCTCGTAGTCCTTGCCGTCGAGCGTCGCAACCACCTGCCCGGCCGTAACGACATCATTCTCCTTGACGAGGACGGAATTGATGCGTGCTGTGATCTTGGAACTGACCTCCACGGAGTCCACAGGGCGGATCGTCCCTGTCGCCTCGACCGTCGACTTAATATCCATGCGCTGCACGGCAACGGTCTCGACGGCCTGTGCCGTTTTTTCCGCCGCACTCGACTCCATGTACCAATACACACCGCCCGCGACCAGCACCGCCGCCAGTACACCGATGCCGATAATTTTGCCACGTTTCATTTACTTCACCGCCTTCGCTGCAGCATTCGTACCGCCCTCAATGTATGCCGCCTGTGCTGCCGCGCGTTCCTCCCGTGTGACTGCAGGAAGCCCCGCCGCTGCCGTGCGCTCGCTCTCCGTGAGCTCCTCACCCATGAGATTCTCAACCTGCGCACGGTAGCGCGCGTAGTCATAGCGCGCACTGATGGCGTTCGTCTCTGCCGATGCGAGCGCGGTCTGTGCGTCGATGATATCGAGCAGAATGCCCTCACCCGCACGATAGCGCTCGCTCGCGATGTAATAGTCCTCGCGCGCCTGTGCAACGGCGTCCCCCGTCGAAGTGAAGCGCTTCTCCGCCTCGCGCATATTGAGATATGCCTTGCGGAGGTTCAGATCAATCGTCTCCTCCGTTTTCTGCACGTTCAACAGAGCAATATCGCGCTCTGCCTCTGCCTCCTCAATCGCTCCGCGCGTGACGCCGCTGTCAAAGATATTCCAGCTGACGCCGACGGACGCGGACACATCTGAGCTCGTATCATGGCTAGGGCGGAACTGACTCGAAAGCCCTGTGCCGAGCGTCAGACTGACGGACGGACGATACCCCGCCCGTGCGCTCTCAATGGCGAGCTCGCGCTGACGCAGCTTTGCGCGCTCCACAGTGAGATCAAGGCGGTTGCGATAGGCGTAGGAAATGCAGTCCTCCATCGGCTTCTCAAAGGGCTGATATGTGACCTCCGTCGTGAGTGTCAGAGGCTCGGTGCGTGCGATGTTCAGCAGATTGCGCAGGGTCGCGAGGTTCACCTCACAGCTGTTCTCCGCGCTGATGAGTTCCTGCCGCGCGTTCGAGAGCTCCACAGAGGAGCGGAGCACATCGATCTTCGCCTGCGCACCCGCGTCGTAGAGCGCTGTGACATTCTTCAGATGCGCATCGTATTTGTTCACCGTGTCGCGCTGCACCTCGACCTTTTTCGATGCCTCCACCGCATCCCAGTAGGCGGTGATCACTTCATATTTCAGATCCTCACGCGCACGCTCGGTTGTGAGACGCGCCGACTGCGCGCCGATCTCCCCTGACTTGATATTCGCCTCGTTCGCACCGCCGCTGTAGAGCGGCAGACGCGCCGAGAGAGACAGGGAATTGCTCGTCTGTGCGTCCTCGTCCTTCGCTTTGCTCGTGCGCAGTGTATCGCCCGCCTCCGCCGAAATGCTGTTCTTCCCGCGCGCCTGCTTTAGCGCTGCATCCGCGGAGCGCTCGCCCTCTGCGGTGATGCGCAGCGCCGTATTCGCCGCAAGCGCCGTGTCGATTGCCTCCGTGAGCGAGAGACTCATGGCGTGCGCCGAAAACGGCAGAACAAGCACTGTGCCGAGGACAGCCGCAGCTGCCGCACGCCGCTGTCTTCTGCGCCATTGACTATACATAGTGACCTCCTGATAGGGGAAGCACTGATAAATTCAGCTTATCAGCGATTCCTTAGGAAATTTGTCCATATAACAATGCGCCCATGCTAACGCAGGGGCGCTAAGTCCTTCTTAAAACACTGTTATTTTTGCGTTAGAGGAAACACCAACGCACTTCAAGGCGTCGGATGCTCCAGCAAATACCTCTTCGCCACGTCAAACTGCGCGTCCCGCGTGTCCGTCGACGATCGCTCGACAACGATGTCGGGCGTGATGCCCGTACCATCGATGGAGCGGCCATTCGGCGTCACATACTTTGCGATCGTAAGCTTCAGCCCATCCTCGTGGAAGAGCGGCAGAACCGCCTGCACAGAGCCTTTTCCATAGGATGTCGTGCCAATGATCGTACCCGCACCCGTATCCTGCAGCGCACCCGCAAGGATCTCCGAGGCACTCGCACTGTTCTCGTCGATAAGTACGGCAATGGGATATTTCTGCTCCGCAAGCGAGGAGCGATAGACCTCCTCACCGCCGTCGCGGTCGATGACGGAGACAATCGTTCCCGCCGGTACTACCTGCTCGGCGACGGCGACGCAGCTCGTAATAAGTCCGCCCGGATTCTCGCGCAGGTCGATGATGAGAGCGGTCATGCCCTCGCCCGCGAGACGGTTCATCTCGCTCGCAAACTCCTCGCCCGTATGCTCGGCAAAAGAGCCGATGCGGATGTAGCCGATCGTCGTGCCCTCGACCATCGTGCCGCGCACGGACGCAACCTGTATCACGTCGCGCGTGATCGTATACTCCTGCTCCACACCATCGCGCAGGATGCGCAGAACAACCTGTGTGCCTGCCTCGCCACGAATGCGCAGGGCAACCTCCTCGTTCTGCAGCTCACTCGTCGGCACGCCGTCCACCGCGAGGATCTCATCCCCCGCGCGCAGCCCCGCCGCCTCGCCGGGCGTGCCCTCGAGCACGGAGATGATTTTCACAATATTGTCCTTGAATCCCATCGTCACGCCGATGCCGCCGAATGAGCCCTCCGTATGCTGGCGCAGTTCCTTGAACATCGACGGGGGCATATAGACGGAGTGCGGGTCATCGAGAGATGCAACCATGCCGTCAATCGCGCCGTCGATAAGCCGCGTGGTGTCGGGCGCATTCACATAGCGCGACTGGATGAATTTCATCACGCCGAAGAAGCGCAGCACATCGTCCGCATACAGCCCTGCCGAGCGCAGGAGCGCGCCCGCCGCAAACACGGTCAGCATACTGCCGAGCAGCGCGGACAGGACGATGATAAATCCTAATTTTTTTTTGTTCATATCCTCTTTCGCTTAAACTATAGATATCCGAGCGGGTTGACCGGCTCGCCGTTGACGCGCACCTCGAAGTGGCAGTGCGGTCCCGTGGAGTTGCCCGTCGAACCGCACTCGGCGATCAGCTCGCCCTGCGCAACACTCTGTCCCGTGCCCACATCGAGCGACTGACAGTGCCCGTAGAGCGTCGAGATGCCGCCGCCGTGGTTGATGATGACGGCATTGCCGTAGCCCGAGATCCATCCTGCATACTCGACCGTCCCCGCCTGTGCGGCGTAGATCGGATCGCCGTAGTCGCCGCCGATGTCGATGCCGCTGTGGAAGCGCTGCGCGCCTGTGATCGGGTGCGTGCGCCAGCCAAAATCCGACGTGATGGGTCCCGCGAGCGGCCAGATCATCGTGCCCGACCCCTGCACGGGGAGATTCCTGAGTCCGCTGCGCTGTAGCATACGCGTGATGCGCTCCGATGCCGCACGGGATTCGTCCTGCTTGCGGTCAATCGTCGCCTTGTCGTACTTCATCTGATCGATGAGCTCCTGCTGCGCAGCGACCTTATCCTCCATCGCAAGGCGTGCCTCACGCGCCTTCTTCTCGAGAGGTTCCTGCGCCGCACGATCCTTCTCGAGCTCCTCCTTCAGCGCGAGCATTGCATTGCGCTGCGTGAGCACCTCGTGCACGAGGTCGTAATCCTGCTTGATGACACGCTTCAGGAGATCCATACGCGTCAGGAAATCCGAGAAATCCTTCGCACCGAAGAGCACATCCACATAGGAGATCTGCCCGTTGATGTAAATATCGCGCACGCGCTTGCCGAGCGCATCGCTCTTGCGCTCGTAGTCGCGCTCGGCAACCTCGAGCTTCTCCTCGTTCTCCTCAAGGCGTTCGAGGGTCGCATTCAGCTCGGCACGACGCGCCTTATGCTCTGCAATCGCCGCATCCGCCTGCTCGTCGAGGATACGCTTCTGCTCCGAGAGCGAGTCGATCTTGCCCGCGAGCGCGTCGCTCTGGCGGCCGAGCTCCTCAACCTGCGCGTCATAGCTGTCGCGCTCCTCTTCGAGCGTCGCCGCCGCTCCCTGCCCTGCGGCGAGGAATACGGCGGCAAGCGTTGCCGCGAGCGTCTTTTTCATGAGTTCTTTCATATGTAATTACACCTTCAGGAAACGCTTGAGCGAGACCCACGCGCCCACCGCTCCGATTGCCATGCCGAGCCCGATGATAACGAGGCTCACATAGTTCATGAATGGATACTGCGGGATGAGCGGGAAGAAGGCGAGCGTATCGTAGACCTTGTTCGTCACACCCGCGTAGAAGCTGCGCAGGACGAACGCCGAGATCAGGCCGCCGATGCAGCCGAGTACAATGCCCTCGAGCACGAACGGCCAGCGGATGAACTCATCCGTCGCACCGACGTATTTCATGATCGCAATCTCACGCCGCCGCGCGAAGACCGTCAAGCGAATCGTATTTGCAATGATAAAGACCGTCGCACCGCCGAGCAGCAGGATGAGCAGCACGCCAAAGATCCGCACGAGACGCGTGATGTCAAAGAGATGTTCCACGACATCCTGCCCGTATTTCGCCGACTCGACGCCGTCCATGCGCTCGATCTGCTTCGCCGCCGTCTCCACCATGTCCGGCTGACGCACCGTCACCTCATAGGCGTTCGGCAGCGGATTCTTGTCGCCGAGTGCATCCAGCAGATACTTCTGCTCGCCGAGGCGCTCCGAGAGACGCGCACGCGCCTCCTCACGGCTGACGTATTGAACGGACTCGATCCCCTGCAGAGCACGGATCTGCGCGCCGAGCGCCTCCTCCTCGTCCTCCGCGAGATCGTCCTTCATATAGACACTGATCTGCACCTGAGACTCAAGCATCGACGCCGCGCGGTTCATATTCAGCGCGAGGATCAGGAACACCCCGAGGATGAAAAGCGAGACCGCCACAGTTCCAACCGCCGCGAACGTCATCCAGTTGTTGCGGCGCAGGGAGCGAAAGACCTCCTGCACATAGTATTCGGCGGTTCTAATCTTCATATCCATATCCTCCGCGCTGCTCATCGCGCACAATGTGCCCGCCCTCGATGGCGATGACACGGCGCTGCATGGTATCGACAATATTCTTGTCATGGGTCGCCATGACAATCGTCGTACCGGACGCATTAATGCGCTTAAAGATGTCCATGATATCCCAGCTCGTCTCGGGGTCGAGATTGCCCGTCGGCTCGTCCGCAATGAGGATCGCGGGATCGTTCACAATGGCGCGCGCAATGGCAACGCGCTGCTGCTCGCCGCCCGAGAGCTGCGAGGGGAAATTACGGTATTTGTCGCGCAGCCCGACCACGTCGAGTACGGCGTTCACGCGGCGCTGAATCATCTGGCGCGGCGCCTCGATGACGCGCATCGCGAACGCCACATTCTCGTAGACCGTCTTGTCCGACAGCAGACGATAGTCCTGAAAGATGACGCCAAGCCCGCGCCGGAGATACGGCACATCCTTGACATCCATGTTGACAACATCGTGACCGTTGACGAAGAGCTCGCCCTCCGTCGGCAGCTCCTCGCGAAAGAGCATCTTGATAAATGTAGACTTGCCCGCGCCGCTTACACCGACAACAAAGATGAACTCACCCTTGCTGATCTCGATGCTCACGTGATCGAGGGCAACCGCGCCGTTCTCATATATCTTTGAGACATTTTTCATGCGAATCATATATTCGTCTCATTCCTCTCCAACGGGGACAGTTGCATGAATCGGGCTGCCCCTGAAAAAACCATTTTACATTATACCACAAATCGAAAAAACTACAAAATGTTGCGTTGCCATTTTCTCCTTCTCATGCTATTCTCTTTTCGGTGAATCATTCTCATACAATAAGGAAAACAACATGATACTAAAAAAAATTTTCTTCGTCGCGCTGGGGCTCATCAGCCTCGGGCTCGGAATTCTCGGAGCCTTTCTCCCCATCCTGCCGACCGTCCCGTTCGTCCTGCTCGCGGCCTTCTGTTTTGCACGCGGTTCACGCCGCATGGATGCGTGGTTGCGCACGACGCTCATCTACCGCCAGACGATGGTGCTCATGCGCAACGGAAGGCGCGGCATGACCATCGGGCAGAAGCTGCGCATCATGCTCCCCGTCACGACGCTCATGGGCATCTCCTTCCTGCTGACCGACCATCCGCACGCGCACATGGCGATCGGCGTCATGTGGGTTCTGCACGTCATCTTCTTTGTCTTTCGCATTCCCACGCTTAAACGGGAAGCGTGAGTATTCCGTTTGACAAAGTACACGCGATTCGTTAGAGTATAGATGTTAGCAGATGAAAACTCAGGGAGGTTTTTATGACAAACTGCAAAGAAATCAACTGGCACAGCACGCGGCTCGACCGCATGATGAATATACGCGTCTACGGTGCGCCCACGGGCGTACCCATCCTCGTCTTTCCGACGCAGGACGCAATGAGCGACAACTTCGAGAATTTCGGCATGATTGAGGCGGTCGCGGATGATCTGCGCCGCGGACGCATTCAACTCTTCTGTGTGGACACCGTCGACACGGAGACGTGGTCGAATCTGTGGGGCGATAAAACATGGCGCGCCCAGCGGCAGGAGCAGTACTACGCCTATATCATCGACGAGGTTGTCCCCCGCATCTACATGGAAAACACGAGCAAGCGCCTGCCCATCGCCGCAGGATGCAGCCTCGGCGGACTGCACGCTGCAATCGTTTTCTTCCGCCGCCCCGACCTCTTCGACGGCGTACTATCGCTCTCAGGTGTCTACGATGCGAAATTCTTCACCGACGGCTGGATGAACGACGTCCTCTATGACAACTCGCCGCTCGACTTCCTCGCTAACATGCCTGGCGACCATCCCTACATCGACCTCTACAACCGGCGGCGCATCGTCCTCTGCGTCGGGCAGGGCCGCTGGGAGGAGGAGGGTCGCCGCACGACCGCACTCATGGGTGACGTGCTCTACAGCAAGGACATTCACGCGTGGGTCGATTTCTGGGGCTACGATGTCGATCATGATTGGGACTGGTGGAAGAAACAGCTCGTTTACTTCCTCCCCTTCGTCCTGCGTGAGCAGGCGTGAAATGAGGTGAGCACATGAACTTTATCTTTATTTCCCCGCAGTTCCCGCGCGTCTACTGGAACTTCTGCGACCGTCTGAAAAATAAGGGCGCCAACGTCCTCGGTATCGGCGACACCCCCTATGACCAGCTCGCACATGAGGTGCGTGAGTCACTGACCGAATACTACTTCGTCCCATCACTCGCCGACTATGACCAGATGCTCCGCGCTGTCGCATTCTTCACCTTCAAATACGGGCGCATCGACTGGATCGAATCGAACAATGAATACTGGCTCGAGAGCGACGCGCGTCTGCGCACGGACTTCAACATCCGCACGGGCTGGCAGAGCGGCGATATGGATCACATCAAGAACAAGTCCGCAATGAAGCCCTTTTACAAGAAGGCGGGCATTCCGACCGCGCGCCTCGCGAAGGTCACAACGCTTGCCGCCGCCGAGGAGTTCCTCGCGAAGGTCGGTTATCCCGTCATCGTCAAGCCCGACACGGGTGTCGGCGCAACGGACACCTACCGCATCGACAGTCACGATGAGCTGTGCCATTTCTACGCATCGAAGCCGACCGTGCCCTACGTCATGGAGGAGTTCGTCACGGGCGACATCTGCTCCTATGACGCCATCGTCGACGCGGACTCGAACCCGATCTTCGAGTCCATGACTGTCTGGCCGCCGTCCGTCATGGACATCGTGCTCTATCAGCTCGACCTCTCCTACTACACGACGGATCGCGTTCCCGATGCGCTGCAGAAGGCGGGACGTGCCACGCTCAAGGCGTTCCGCGTGCGCAGCCGCTTCGTCCACCTCGAGTTCTTCCGCCTGACAAAGGACAAGCAGGGGCTCGGAAATGTCGGCGACTTCGTTGGACTCGAGGTCAACATGCGCCCCGCCGGAGGATATACGACGGACATGATGAACTTCGCCCACTCCACCGATGTCTATGAGATCTGGGCGGATATGATTACGGCGAACCGCCGCCTCCTCCCCGATCGAAACGAACATTGCTACTGCGCGTATGCAAGCCGCCGCGACTTCCACCGCTATGTACATACACACGAGGAGATCCTGCGCTGCTATGCGGGAAAGATCGTCATGTGCGAACGCATGCCCGAGATGATGTGGCCGCAGATGGGCAACCAGATGTATACGGCAAAGCTCAGCGGGCAGGAGGAGACGGACGAATTCATCCGTTTCGTCCAGGAACAGCAGAACTAAGACATAAAAAAAGACTGCGTATGCAGTCTTTTTTTATGTCAGTGCACGCCGCGCACGGCAATCCAGTATTCCCCGTCTTTGAAATACGTCTCCACCGTAGAAAAGCCCGCCGCGCGGAAGAGCCGCTCGAACTCGTCGGGTGTCGGATTCGTCAGCGCATAGCCCACGATCTTCTCGCGGATGCCCTCAGGAAGATCGTCACGCCCATAGATCTCTGCAAGCAGGAGGAACGTGCCCCCCTTCTTTACAACCCGCGCGACCTCTTTCAGACACTCCTCGGGATTCGGCCAGAAGTAGAAGCTCTCCACCGTTACCACCGCATCGAAGTTTCCGTCCACGAACGGAAGGTTTTCCACCGAGCCGTGCAGGATCTCCATGCGTCCCGCCGCGATGAGCGCAACGTTGAACGCACGCGAGGCCTCCACCGAGGTCTCCGCGTAGTCGATGCCGACGAGATGTCCCTCCGTCACGCGCTCCGCCATTCGCGCGAGCGTGTTGCCGCCGCCGCAGCCAATGTCAAGGACAGTATCCCCCGCATGGAGCGCGATGTGTGAGAGCCCCCAATCGACGAGACGTGCATGGCTCTCATTCATCCGCGCGAGCATCGCGCGCCCAGCCTCCCCTTCGGGACGGCACGGATTGCCCTCCGCCGTCACGCGGTCTGTATCGCGCCAATCTTCCTGTGCCATCATTCCACCCCCATTGTCTGCTTCGACAGATCAAATCCAAACTGCACGGGATCGGCGGGATCCCAGATGCGCGTTTCCTCATTGTAGCGCACGGGCACATAGAACGTCACCGTACCCACAGGCTCGAGCTCACGATACGCCTCCGCCGTTGCCTCCACTGCCGTCTTGCGCAGCTCCTCGGGCGTAGCGTCGAGCTTCATGCGCTGACGCAGCAGAGAGGATGCCTTTTCGCGCGCCGCAATCATATTGAACCGCGTCACCGTCACCTCGACGGTCGCCATCCCATTGCCCTGCTCCGACACCACCGTCTCAACTGTCGCATTGCGCAGCGACTCCATATAGGCATCAGCGATCTCTGCCGCCTCCTGGGGCGACAGCATCGCACCCGCCGTCTGCAGCGCGTTCGAAAATGCCGCCTTCATATTGAACGAATCCGTCGGCGCGCCATAGGACATGAGCTGCTTCTGTGCCACCTCATCCTGCCGCACGAATGCATCGCAGTAGAGTTTGATGCTCTCTGCCGCATCCGCGCGCTCCATGCGGCCGATCGTCGACATATAGAGCGCCACGAGAATCGCAGCTGTAAAGATCCCCACGAAGATCACGGGAAATCGAATTTTTGATGAAATCACCGTATTAACACATCTCCTTTATGTATCTGCCTGCACAAGCTGTTCATATCGTTTCATCAGCTCCGCCACACATTCCGACTCCGAGAGTTTCGTCGAGAATCCATATGCCCGCATGACGGCGCGGTCATTCGCACGGTGCGCCTCACGCAGCTCCGGCGGCATCACGACATCATCGTAAAGATCGGCGAAACTGCTCTCGGGATAGAGGGCGCGCGCGTCGAGAATACCCTGTGCCGTCTGCGCGATGGCGGCTTTCTGCTCGGGCGTCGGGTCACACCAAGGGAAGTTGTTGTAGACGATGCTTTTTGAATAACGGTAGTCGCTTTTCAAACGCCCACACACAGCCCGCGTCCACGCCATATGGACATTACTCGTTAGTATGCCAAAATGGTAGAGTGTGGCATCTGGGACAATCATATTTGCATCGCCGCATATCGTAGTCGCTGGAAGAAATCCCATTGGAATGTATCTACGATTCTCAGATGAGTGGCGAGGAATAAGTATATAATCGCTCGCCGACTGACGAGCCTCCGTATAATTAGCTGGCTTGTCAGCAAGTTTTCGTGTTGCTGCGCGTGGACTTTTCAAGCGAAATTCGCGAACAGCTTCGACACGTGCACGACACAGAGGCAGCTGTCTAAGTTCATGCGGCGTGCACGCGCTGAGCCAGAGACAATAGCGCGGTTTGCGGTGAATAAATTCCTGCGCTCCATACCATTCCTTGAAGTAGGGTGCAGCTTTCGGCTCTTTAGCGAGGAATTCGTCCTTTTCTTCCTCGGTAAAAAGATACTGTCCATTATCAATCGGTTGGCAGCCGATTCCGATTTTGGGAACGTCGCAAAGCGTCTTGTTGCGGTTCTCGATAAAGACATCGACAGCATCCACAAGATACGCATTAATGTGTTTGATATGAGTTACTTGTCCATTTGTATAGATGATCGGCGCGTCAGGCTTTTCATACCCGAATCCAACGATGACGCAATAAACGTGCGCCTTACTGTTGCTTTCACTGTCCCATATGAACGTGCGATGTGCGAAATGTATGGATATGCCATTCGCAAACAGCGGCTTCCAGAGCGTCGCAACGGAATCTCCCTGCGTCACACTATTCGTCGAAACAAAGGCGGCGCAGATATTTGTCCCAACCATATAGTCGGCGGCACGTTTATACCAACAACACACATAATCGAGATTGCCGACATTCTTCCATCCCGCAAATACGGAGGCAACATCTTCCTTCTGCGAACTGCCCGCCTGCATGATACGCGCGCCCACAAACGGCGGATTCCCCATTACGCGCACATTGTCCGTCGGCGGCAGGATCTCGCGCCAGTCCATGCGGAGCGCGTTGCCCTCGTGGATGTTGTCATACGTCCTGAGCGGCAAGAAGTCGAGCGTCATGTGGACGATGCTCTCCGTCTCCTTCATCATCTGACTCTCGGCGATCCAGAGCGCAGTGCGCGCGACCGTCACGGCAAAGTCGTTGATCTCGATGCCGTAGAACTGCCCGATCGACACCTTGACCGGGTTGTCAATCCCGCCGAGAAAGACCTTCACTCCCGAGAGTTCACGCAGTACCTCGTTCTCAAGGCGGCGCAGCGAGAGATAGGTCTCCGTCAGGAAGTTCCCACTGCCCGCCGCAGGGTCGAAATACCGCCCCGCTGCGAGTTTTTCCTGAAAGTCGAGGAGTGCCTTGCGCCGCGCCGTCTCCGTCTTTTTTGCCTTGCACGCCTCCAGCTCGTCGCGCAGTGCGTCGAGAAAGAGCGGGTCGATGACCTTGTGGATGTTCTCGATGCTCGTGTAGTGCATGCCGCCCGCGCGACGCGTCGCGGGGTTGAGCGTGGACTCGAAGACCGCGCCGAAGATGGTCGGGCTGATCGCGCTCCAGTCAAAGCCCGCACTCGCATCGTCGAGGAGGATGTCCACGATCTCCTGTGTGAACTGCGGAATCTCAATATCTGTCTCTGCAAAGAGTCCTCCGTTGACGTAAGGGAATGCGGCGAGCGATTCATGCAGATACGGATCGCGTTCTTCGATTGGCGTATCGAGCACGCGGAACAATTCGATCAGTGTCGAACGGAACTGTGCGAGGGATACGCTGCGCAGGTAGTCATGGAACATGGCGTGTCGCCCGAACAGTCCCGCATCCTCGGCATAGAGTGCAAAGACGAGGCGGACGCAGAGGATGTTGAGGCTCTGCTGGCTGTGCGGGTTCGTCATGTCGCGGTACTCTTTTGCGAGCGCGTCATAGAGTCTGCCGACGAGTTCGCCCGCCTTGATGGAGACCTCCATCTCCTTTGCAATGTGTTCATCGCCCACATCGACGAGGAAGTTCAGACGATACGCCTCACGTTCGAGGTTTTCGAGCAGGATTTCCTGCGGCTCGGCGTTCGGCGTCTCCATGTCATAGATAAGGAACTGCGCGAAGTTCGAGCTGACAATCCAACGCGGGCGCGCGGAGTACGGGAGCGCCGCCGCATAGCGACGCGCCTGTTCGATGGGCTTGAGATATGTGCCGTCACTCTGCTTGATCGGCTCGGTCAGGCTCTTGCCGAGGCTCTTCTGCTCGATCATGACGTGGGTTGATGGAATCATCACGTCGATGAAGCTCGTGTGATCGAGCATGACCTGTTGCTCGAATACAAGTATGTCAGCGGGATTTGCCACGCCGTATACGGTCTGCAAGAGCTCCATCCAGAATTTCTGACTCTCGCCCTTCTCGTAGCCCCTGCCCTTCCACTTCGCCGCAAACGCCTTTGCCGCCTTCTGCTGCGCACCGCTCTCTATCATGCAAACGACTTCCTCTCACCATCTCAGCTTATACTTATACTATCGCACAAAGCGCCGCGCCATATTAGCAGCGATAAGATTATAATATCATGTACTGGACGCAAAAAACCGCCTACGTCTGTAAGCGGTTTCGCACAAATCTCCTCACGCCGCACTCTCTGTAATCGCTGCGAGAATATCTTCCTGCTTGATCGTGTCCGTTTCAATGCTGCCATCTGCCCGATCAATATCTGCTTCATATGCAACACCTGGCTCGTAGATTTCTACGATGCTCGCGGTCCCTCCTGTCCTGAGACGAACCTTGTCATACAATTTGATATTCATTATGTCACTCCTTAGTCATTATATCACCTTTGCATATTTTTTCGAGAGTCTGCTGTCAAACTTTTGTCAGTGTATCCACACACGCTCCCTACGCCACCCCCTCCCACCAGTGTGGGAAATCGGCGGGATCCTCCACGTCCACGGTCTCGCCGATGCGCGGTGTCACCATCCGATAGGGACGCCCCGCGCTCTCCTTCAGCAGTTCGCGATAGGGCTCCTGCCATGTGTGCAGAGCGAGTGCAAATTTGCCCCCGTGCGCGGGAAGTAGGATGCGTGCGTGCACGTCCTCCGCCGCCTGTGCGGTCTCGTTCGGGAGCATATGGATCGCGTGCCACTGCATATTGTACTGCCCGTTTTCCATCATGGCGAGATCGAAGCCGTCAAAACGTCTGCCAATATCGGCGAAGTGCTTCCCATAGCCGCCGTCGCCACTGATGTAGACGCGGCGGCGCGGCGTCACGACGGCAAAGCCGCACCACTCGGTATTGTTGCGCGCGAGGAAGCGCCCCGAGAAATGCTGCGACGGCAGGACGTGTATGTGGAAGTCATCGGCGAGTGCAATGTCCGTATCCCAGTCCTCCTCGTGGATGTGCGCGAGGTCAAAGCCCCACTGCTCGAAGAACTCTCCCACGCCGAGCGGGCAGACGATCTCCTTTACTTTCGGCTTCAGTGCCATCACGGTCGCATAATCGAGGTGATCCCAGTGATCGTGCGTCATGAGCAGCACGTCCAGCTCTGGGATATCCGCCGCCGTATAGACGTTACTCCCACGAAAGGCGCGGTTGATGAAGAAGATCGGCGAGCCGTAGTCGGAGAATACGGGATCGACGAGGATGCGCCGCCCACCGAGTTGCAGATAGAAGGTCGAATGCCCCATCCAAACAGCGACATCCTGCTCACGCGGAATCGCGTACAGATCGGTCTTGCTGCTCGGAATCGCCTCCTTCGGCACGCGCCCATCATCGCCGCCAAAGAGCACGCGATAGATGGTCTCGATGCGGTTCGGCTTCTCCTCATCGGGCAGATCCCCCGCCATCATCTCCACAGGCTCGAGACAGACAAACTGCCCATTCACATAGTGTGGTGAAGCCTCGATCCGCGACAAACGCGCCCCTGAGGGTGCACGGCCGAATTTCTCCTGCTGCACGAAGAGTCCTGCGCCGCCGACGAGTGTCCCCAGCCCCGCGAGTGCGCCAAAGATAAAATTTCTTCGTTTCATGAAGTCTCCTCTAAGAAATGATCCCCATATAGAAAGGAGTTGCCGCCCCCTGTGCAGCAACTCCAACGTAATTACAATCGTATAAACTCAAATACCCAGTGCCGCGATCCACGAGTTGATCGCCATCGGCGTCTCGCCCATTTCGAATCGACGGCCTTCCTTCACGACGGCACCCTCCGCCGAAGGACGCAAATACACCACCGTCTGTCCCATCGCACTGCCGCCCGAGGTCGCAAACGGCACAATTGTCTTGCCCGTCAGATCGTAGCTCTCGAGGAAGGCGTTGATGATGTGCGGTGCCTTATACCACCAGATCGGGAAGCCGATGAAGATGACACCGTACGGCGCGAGATCAAGCGGCTCTCCTGCAATCTCGGGGCGGCTGTTCGGGTCACGCATCTCCACGCTCGATCGGCTGCTGTGATCGTTCCAGTTGAGATCGTCCTGCGTATACGGAACGGCAGGCGTGATCTCATGGAGATCGGCGCCGATCACATCGGCAATTTTATGCGCCACCGTTGCCGTCCGCCGCGAAGGGGATGCCGAGAAGTAGGCAATCAGCATTTTCCCGTGCATATTATTTCCTCCTTGCAAGATACTCTTGCGCAAAGCCTGTATCCACCGGCAGGATGTCCGACTCAAACATGCGGTTCCACGGGAATGTCACTGTGACCGTATTGATCTCGGCAATCGGCGGCAGATTCTCCTCGATGAAGCGATTCATCATGCGCGTCGAACGCATGGAGACCGCATCCATCTTCGTTCCGAGGCTGCCGTAGAACCCATCCCCGCGCAGCCATGTGAGCTGGCGCGCAATCGTATTGCGCACATTCGCCTGATAAGCCCAGTCATCAAGATAGCGTGTCGTCAGCAGATGATCGACCGAATCCGCATCCATATGTCGGACGAGCATGCCTTCGCCGAGGGCAAAGCCCGAGCTGTTCGTCGGTGTGTTCCAGCCCGCATAGGCGTGAATCTTGTAGAGGAGTCCCCGCTTCTGCAGCTCCGCCATCAGCGCGTTGTCCGAGCCGTTCGCAAATGCAATGTCTGCAACGGCGACAGGATAGCCCTTTGCCACATAGTCCGATACGAGATCGGCAAAATATGCCGTGCCCTCACGCGGCGTGCCGTCATTGATCACGGCATTTGCCTCGTACGTGCGCCCCTCCGGATTTGTATTCACGGTGAGCACCACATCCGCCTTTTCCGGCGCACGCACCATCATGCCGCCCGCGGCGAGCACGGCATCCGAGATCGACGTGCTGATCTTCTCATCCGAGTACGCCGGCACTGTATCCGCGCCGCGCCCCCAGTTGTAGCGTGCAAAGACAAAGGGAATCTCATGCTTCTGCTCATTCACCGCACGCGTCAGCATGAGCAGGGCAATCTCATCGATGCCCGCCATCGTCTGAAAGCGCGTCTTGCCGAGACTCGCGCCCGTCTCCGTCAGATGACGGCTCTCGAGATGCGTCTGCGAGAACGGTGCGTTGTCGTCACGTCCGAGCGTCAGATAGCGGAATGTATTGTGCCGCTTCATGAGTTCAATCAAGTATTCGTTGACTGCATAGTTTTTCTCGCGACGTCCCAGCCAGTCGGCAAGCGCCTCCTTCGGGATCAACCGCCCGAGGAAATCGTACTCCTTGCGCTCACGGCGCGAGAGCCCCTCGACCTCCTCCTTATCGCGCAGGAGGGTATAGCGGAAGATGTCCGCCCCATAACGGCGGTAGTACTCCGGCTCCTCGTGACCCGAAGCCTCGCCCGAGCGCGGTGTCCGCATAATGGAGCCGAACACATAGAGCGGCGTCTTTGGATGAGTGCGCTGCAGCTCCTCGAAACGCGCCGCGCGCGCAAGAATCTGGTCACGCGTATAGGAATGCTTGCGCGAACCGACGAGACTGCCGTAGATCATCGCATCCGAGGAGACGACTGCGGCCTTTACCCCCGGCTCTGCGAGTGCGCTGTCTAGCCACGTCCAGAGCTCATCCGGATGTCCCCAGTCCTCACGGTTCCCGAGCAGCTCTGTCGGCGGAACAATGGTCTCGTATCCCACACGCTGCACAACATCTGCCGTCTGTTTGCTCGAGATCGGACGGCTGTCATGCGGAACGAAAACGATCTTATCTGTAATCGGCTCCCTCTTTGCCGCGTCAGCTGCTTGCGGCACAAAAAAGAGCGCCAGCATTGCAATACAAAGTGTACGAATCAAAGAAAATCTCGTCAATGTTCTCCTCCTTCTTCCGCCCCGTCCCCTACAGCAGCGGAGACTCTTTCTCGAACGATTGCCCGCAGTGCATCCTTTACATCATCGGGCACATTCAGCTTCGTGTCAAACATGATGCCGCCCTCCTGCACCGAGGCACCCTCGATCTCGATCATATCCGTCAGCTTATGCCCCTGGAACGTCGTCTGTCCGAGCTTCGATGCGGCAAGCACCTCGTGAAAGTCCACGTACACCTTATTCCCGCGAATCTCCACGGGCAGGGTATCGGACACATCGAAACGCCCCATCATACGCTCCGACAGCGACAGTGAGACGCGCGAAAACACCCACGACACGAAGCCGTGATCGGGGATATTCTTCTTCCGTACGCGATAGACCGCATAGGACTTGTCCCCATCGTGAACGAACGCCTCGATTGTGCCCGACAGCTCGATTTTTTTATACTTCTTCGATGTCGTGCAGATGAGATCGAGACGGCCGTCTGCATGCGAGCGCAGCACGATGCCACGCACCGTTCCCTCCGTCCCGATGTTCTGTGCAATCGCCTCGTTCAACGTGGCGTCGCGCACAAAGAGATGCCCATCGGCAATCTGTGCCAGCGTCTCACGATCCCATGTATCGCGCAGAACTGTGAGCGCGGAGCCGTAGTCTTTCACGGCCTCGCGCACGCCGCTCCAGTCGATATTCTTCACCTGTTCGATGAAATTTGCAGGAATGTCAATGACCATTAACTCTTTGCCTTCTCCGCTTCCGCCTTCTTCTCGCGCAGCTCGAGCCAGAGGTTCTGCGTGCGCTCGAAGAGTTTCACATCGTTCTTGCGGACCTCCTGATCGCCCATGATCTGCGAGAGCATCTGCGTCGCCTTCTCATAGTCGGCCAGACGATAGTATGCCGCGCCCGCAATATAGAGCGCCATGCTGTCGCTCATCCCATGGATTGGATAGTGCTCCGTCATCACCGATTTCTCATAGAGCTCGGCGGCGCGGCGCAGCATCTCATCCTCCTTGTCCCTCTCGTCCGTATCGCGGTAGACCCATGCCATGCCCATGCAGTAGCCCGCCTGCTTTTGCAGCGTCCAGCCGAGGCGCTCGGCAAAGTAAATGCCGAGCTTGTAGGCGCGGATCGCATCCTCCACCGTGCGCTCTTCCTTATACGGCAGATTGATCTTACGCCCCTCAAGGAGCTCCTGAATCTTCGCCTTGTCACGCGGACTCAGCGGCTCCTCCGTGAACTGCTTCTCGTCGGCGGCAAAGCCGCAGTGCTCGCACTGCCAGACACGATAGCGATAGGGATTCACACCCTCATAGTGCACGCAGAAATCCTCATCCGTTCCCAGCGTGATGAGACGCGCCTTCAGCTTCGTCGCATGTGTCTTTTCCCCACAGACCGGACAAGGCTTCTCAACCGTATATGTGTACTCTGCCATCGTTCTTCCTCCCTACCAGAAAACATCTATTTTAGCATACCATAAAATGGGGAAAAAAGAAATATTGGTATCTCCTGATTAACCCAATGTTATAAGACCAATTTTGCAGAAAAACAGATGCAAGATTTTCGTGTTTACACAAAATCTTACGTCATTATATAATACTTTATATAATACTTCAAAGGTAACTCTAGAAAGGAGTATATTATTATTATGAAATTGCAGGATTTACAAATCAAGATTTTTGCCGACGGAGCAAATCTAGAGGACATGCTTAGTGTCTATCACAAAGGAGTTGTCCGAGGCTTCACAACAAACCCATCCTTGATGAAAAAAGCCGGTGTCCAAGATTACAAGGATTATGCTCGTAATGTTCTGCAGCATATTCCGGATGACCCTGTATCCTTCGAAGTCTTTTCCGACGATTTTGTCACAATGGAGAAGGAAGCAGAAACATTATCCAAATTGGGAGACAATGTATACGTTAAAATTCCTGTAATGAACACGAAAGGTGAATCCTCCGTTCCGCTCATTCAAAAGTTGTCATCACAAGGTTGCAAATTAAATGTCACAGCGATATTCACACTAGAGCAGACAACTAATGTTATCAACGCGCTGTCTGCGGAAACGCCCGCTATTGTGTCGGTATTTGCGGGTCGAATTGCCGATACAGGAGTCGATGCCTATGTGTTGATGAAGGAAGCGGCAAAGATTTGCATGACAAAACCAAAAGCAGAACTTCTTTGGGCAAGTTGCCGTGAATTCTATAACATCATGGAAGCAGAAAAGTCTGGTTGCCATATTATCACCGTGCCAAATGAGATTCTGGCAAAGAGTAAAAATTATGGTAAGGATCTGGAAGCCTATTCATTGGAAACGGTGCAGGGTTTTTATAAAGATGCGTCTGGGCTTGGATTTACGATTCTTTAATGACGGCAAAGCTATAGGTGATATGGCATGATTGAAAAGTTGTTTACCGAACAGACTGTAGCTGTCGATGTGGTAGCAAAAGACTGGGAGGAAGCTGTTCGCTACGGTGGAGCAATGTTTGAGGCTGTTGGCAACACAACAGCACAATATGCAGATGCCATGGTAGATACTGTCAAGGAGGTCGGAAGTTACATTGTCATAGCCCCGGGGCTTGCAATGCCGCATGCGCGTCCGGAGTATGGTGTGAAGAAGCTGGGCATGGGATTCGTGCGGCTCGCATCTCCTGTCCCCTTCGGCAACGAGGAATATGATCCTGTGGATTTGCTCATCTTCCTCTGTGCGACCGATCACAATTCCCACATCTCCGCGCTGGCAGAGCTCATGCAGCTCCTCGAAGACGAAACGTTCTTGGAACGCGTGCGTGCTGGCATGACAAAGGAAGAGATCCTTTCCTACATCCAAAGCGGAGCTTTTAGGGAAACATAAAGAATCCTGTTATGCAAAGAAAGGAGTCAATCGTATGAAATTGAAAGTATTGACGGTATGCGGCAACGGCATCGGCAGCAGCCTCATGTTGGCGATGAAGATACAGGAAATCTGTGCAGAGGAGGCCATTGACGCGGATGTCGAGTCCTGCGATTTTAATTCCGCGCAGGGGCGCCCTGCTGACCTCATCGTCACGGTCAAGGAACTGGCACAGCAGTTTGAGGGGCGCAACGTAGCCGTCATCCGCAGCTATGTAAACAAAAAGAAGATCAAAGAGGATGTGCTCGACGCCTTGCTCGCTCTGAAATAACACCGACAAGACAGGAGGTAGTTTCACATGGAGTTCTTGGAATTTTTACGCGACGTGCTGCAGCAGCCGGCGCTCCTGATTGGTATTGTATCCCTTGTGGGTCTGGTCGCACTGAAAAAGCCATTCTATAAGATTATGACCGGCACGCTGAAGCCGATCCTCGGATATCTAATGCTCGCTGCCGGCGCAGGTTTCATCGTAGAAAATCTGGATCCCCTCGGCAAGATGATTCAGGAGGGCTTTCATATCACCGGCGTTGTCCCGAACAACGAAGCGATCGTGTCCGTGGCACAGCAGGTGCTCGGCGTAGAGACGATGTCCATCCTCGTTGTTGGTCTGGTCGTCAACCTCTTGATCGCCCGCTTCACAAAGTTCAAGTATGTCTTCCTTACAGGACATCACAGCTTCTTCATGGCGTGCCTCCTCTCCGCAGTACTCGGCACAGCCGGCATGAAAGGCATGGAGCTCATCTTGAGCGGCGGTTTCCTGCTCGGTGCTTGGAGCGCGATCTCGCCTGCAATCGGTCAGGGCTATACGAATCGTGTCACAGAACATGACGGTATCGCCATGGGGCATTTCGGCAGTCTGGCATACTACATCTCGGCTTGGGTTGGTTCCAAGGTCGGCGATGCAAAGGACAGCACGGAAAACATCGAGATTCCGGAGAAATGGGGGTTCCTGAGGGATACCACCGTCTCCACCGCCATTACCATGACGTTCTTCTATCTGCTCGCAGCCATTGCAGCCGGTCCTACCTATGTTGGCACGCTGTCCGGCGGCATGTCCCCATTCCTCTTTGCGATCATGGCAGGTCTGAAATTCGCCGTCGGCGTCACAGTCGTCTACTCCGGCGTTCGCATGATCCTCGGTGATCTGATCCCGGCATTTGAGGGTATCGCAACGCGCGTCATCCCGAACGCAGTTCCTGCGGTTGACTGCGCGGTCTTCTTCACCTATGCGCCCACAGCTGTGGTCATCGGCTTTGTTGCATCGTTCATCGGCGGCATTGTCGGCATGCTGCTCCTCGGCGTTGCCGGTAGCGTGCTCATCATCCCCGGTCTTGTTCCTCACTTCTTCTGCGGCGCTACGGCCGGTATCTTTGGAAATGCCACCGGCGGGCGCAGAGGTGCGGCGATCGGCGCATTTGTCAACGGACTTCTCATCAGCTTCACGCCGGCCCTCCTGCTCCCCGTCTTGGGATCGCTGGGCTTCCAGAACACCACATTCGGTGATTTTGACTTCGGCGTTCTCGGCATTGTCATCGGCTCTCTTGCAAATGCATTGGGAGAAACGGGGATCTTTATTATTCTCGGGCTCTTCTTGGTCGTCTTGTTGGTGCCAAACTTCATCCAGACCAAAGGAAAAGTCATCAACAATCCTGACGAAGAATAATGGAATCGCTGATAAAATAGCCCTTCAGATTGGCGCAGATTTTTTCGTCCGATTGAGGCAGCAAACCGGACGCATAGCCAAAGCTATGTGGAGGATTTGCTAACGAAAAGCGAACAAAAAAGATGTGCTAAGATGGCGGTGCTGAATTTATCAGTGTTTCCTAATATGTCACGTCAGTTCCATGGGAAGTGCCTGCCGAGGCACTTCCCATGTTTCCATTCTCCCAAAAAAGGCGGTGATCTTTTGCTGAACGAACGCTGTGGTGAAATCCTGCACCGTATTCTACAGAGCAAAACAGCTCTGAGAGTCGAGATATTAGCGAAGGATCTTGGCATAAGCGAGCGTACGATTCGCTATGACCTGAATCGCATCGATGACTATCTGAACGAGCAGGGGCTCCCTCCCCTATCTCGGAAGTCGCGCGAGGGCATTTCCCTCCACCTCACGGCAGCGCAGGTGTCACGCTTTCAATCCGGTTCCTATAAAGAAGAACCCTATCGTTATGTGCTCTCACAAAAGGAGCGCATTGCCGCAATCGCCTATACGCTCCTGTCTCATAACGACTATATTCCAGTACAACGATTGGCAGACAGCCTGCACGTCAGCAAGACGACAATCTACGCCGATATACAGGAGTTCAAGGAGCAGCTCGATCCGACGGGCAGATATGTCAAGACAGCAAAAGGAAAAGGAGTCCTTCTGACGGGGAATGAATCTGCTCTGCGAAATCTGGTGCTACACAGTCTTTTGATGAACTCTGATGAATTGAATTTCTCCGATGTTTCCTATCTTGAAATGTTCCGCCTTATCCCGTTGGAACGATTGCAGGATTTTGTCAAAGAGGCAGAAACGCAGCTGAATAAGTTTTTCTCTGATTATGCCCTGAGTAATATGGTGCTTCATCTGGCGATCGCCGTGAAGCGGATTCAGCTCGGAAGAACAGTGGAAATGGTGCACGAAGAGCTCAGTCACCTGATCAAAGCGCCGGAATTTTCCGTTGCAGCAGGGATTGCCGCACGCATCGAGGAAACGTGCGCTATTCACATTCCCGAGTCTGAGATTGCCTATATTACAATTCATCTGCTGGGCAGCAGCTTCTCCACGGAAACACAAGCACAGGATATTTACCTTCAGATGGTGGTTTCCACATTGATTGCGCGCATGTGTCAGGAATGCGGTATCCCATTCGACCGCGATGAACAGCTATATGAGAACCTGGGCGAGCATATGGGACCGGCCATCTATCGGTTCCGCCATGGGATCAATATCAACAATCCATTGATCGACGAAATTAAGGCGGACTATCCCCATATTTTCGGATGTGTACGGCGGGCGATGTCACAGTTGGAAAAGGAGTGGAACATCCAACTCAGCGATGCAGAGTGCGGTTATCTCTCCATTCACTTTCTGGCTTCCAGAGAACGCATGCAGAGAAGGCATAAGAGAAAAGCACGCGTCCTTCTCATCTGTGACGCAGGCATCGGTACATCGCAGCTCATCCTTTTGCGTTTGCATTCCATTTTTGACTTTGAAACCGTGGGGACAATGCCTGCGCATGTAGCTCCGGAGCAGCTGCGAAAAAATGACCTCGATCTTGTTGTCACAACGATCCCCCTGTCGAACTGCCCCGTTCACTGCATTCAGGTCACACCGTTTCTGACAGAAAAAAACATCAGCGATCTCAGCATCTTCTTCTCCCAATACGATCGAAGTGCGGACATGGCGCCCGCCGAGGATCTTTCGGATCGCGTGCTCCGGGAGATCAGTCCCTTTTGTGTGATTGAACAGCCCGTGGAGCTGCGCAGCGCACTGGAGCGAATCTTAGGGAGCCGGCGAGCCGTGCGTCCCTCCCTGCGGGAGCTGCTGAGCCCACGCCGTATTCTCCTGAATGCTGCGGCGCAAGATTGGCGTGAGGCAGTGCGCCTTGGAGGTGACCTGCTCCTGTGCGACGGCTGCATCACAGAACATTACATTCAGGCAATGCAGGAGAACATTGAAAAGCTGGGCAACTATATGATTCTTTTCCCATATATTGCAATGCCACACGCGCGTCCGGACGAGGGGGCCCTGTGCAGTGCATTCAGCATTGTGGTCTTGCAGTCGCCCATTCCTTTTGGCTCCGATGCACAGGTACAGATCATCATCACCCTCTCGGCGATCGATTACGAAACGCATACAC
>NZ_ALKG01000124.1 GCF_000286455.1 Selenomonas sp. FOBRC6 | reverse complement strand
CTGATGCACTCGGCACGCGTGCGGCGAAGTTTCCGTATTTTCCGCTGCTCATCAAGCTCATCGACGCGCACGACGAGCTCTCCGTACAGGTGCACCCCAATGATGATTATGCCCTGCGCGTCGAGGGGGAGTACGGCAAGACGGAGCTGTGGTATGTCGTGGACGCAGCACCGGGGGCGGAGCTGCTCTATGGATTTGCGCACGAGATCTCAAAGGAAGAGTTTCGTCGGCGCATAGAGGACAATACACTCCTCAATGTTGTGCGCCATGTGCCTGTGCAGAAGGGGGATGTCTTCTTCATCCCCGCGGGGACGCTTCACGCAATCGGTAAGGGCATCCTCATCTGCGAGATTCAGCAGAACTCGAATACGACGTATCGCATCTACGACTACGGCCGCATCGGTGCGGACGGCAAGCCACGCGATCTTCATATCGAAAAGGCGCTTGATGTGACTTCCCTTGCACCTGCTCCCGCGTATGCGTGCGGCAATGAGGTCGACCTCTTCGCGGGCGCGCGGGCGCGCCTTCTGGCGGCGTGCGGTTATTTCACCGCCTATCATCTCACCGTGGACGGGGAATGTGTGCTTACTGTAAGCGAAGACTCATTCCAGTGTCTGACCGTGCTTTCGGGCAACGTACAGCTTCGCACCGAAACGGACGGACTGCAGCTACAGAAGGGGGAGAGCGTCTTTCTGCCCGCAGGATTGGGACACTGTGTGCTCGCGGGCATGGGAGACCTGATTCTTAGTAAAATATAGAGCAGAACAGGTAGGGCTTGACGGCTTTGTTATAATGAAACCGTTAGGAGAACTTTTATTAAGGACTCGCTGATAAATATGGCGATTCCTTACGAATGCCCAAAGGAAAGGTGAGACTCATCGAATTTCATGCCTTGACAAAGGAAGACAAGCCGCTGCTTGATCGATATTTTCGTGCGAATTACTATGAGAATTCGCATTTTAACTTTACGAATCTCTACATGTGGCGCGAGCCGTTTCATGTCCACGTCGCCGAGGAGGACGATGTCCTCTACGTTGTGAGCGAGTGGAAGGCACGTGTCTCCGCCTTGCAGCCGTTCTGCGATCCCGCGCTTTATCCTGCGGCGACGAAGAAGCTGCTCGCGTACTTCGAGGAGATTGAGCAGCCGTTCCACATCTATGATATGGAACGCGGCTATGCGGATTTCCTGCGCTCCTGTGACTGCGCCACATTCGAGGTGGTTGCTGATCGCGACAATTTCGACTATGTGTACCTCGCGGAAAAGCTTATCAGTCTTGCGGGACGCAAGCTGCACTCGAAGAAGAATCATCTGAATGCGTTCCGCAAGGAGCATCCCGATGCTGAGTTCGTCCCAATCACGGATGAGGTTGTAACACTGTGCAAGCTGGAGTTGAACAGCTGGTACAAGCAGCACCGTCAGGAGGACGGCACGGTCGATCCGTTCATCGGCTACGAGCGCGCAGCGATTCTCGAGGTGCTGAACAACTTCGAGGACTTCGGTCTGAAGGGCGGCGCAATACTTCTTGATGGGCGCGTCATCGCCTTTACATTTGGCGAGCAGCTGAACACGGATACGGCGGTCATTCATGTGGAGAAGGCAGATCCCGAGCTGCGCGGTGCCTACCCCGCGATCAATCAGGGCTTTGTGGAGCATGCGTGGAGCCATATGACCTACATCAACCGCGAGGAGGATATGGGGATCGAGGGGTTGCGCAAGGCAAAGGAGTCGTACAAGCCCGAGAAGCTGATTGAGAAGTTTAATGCGACCTTGGTCGGATTTGCAAACTGCTCGTGAATGTGTTAAGATAGCACAACGCTAGGATAACGCAGGCATGCCCTTCGCCCTACAGCGGCGGAGGGCTTTCTTGTTTATTTGTTTAGATGATGCAATGAAATATGATACAGGGGGGACGATCATGAATCACACGAAGTACACAAAGGGCTATTATATGCCGCCCGAGATTCGTCTGGACTGGCTGCGTATGGATGCACCTGACAAGGCACCGATTTGGTGCTCGGTTGATCTGCGCGACGGCAATCAGGCACTCATCATCCCGATGAGTTTGGACGAGAAGCTGGCGTTCTTCGATCTTCTCGTGCGTGTGGGGTTCAAGGAGATCGAGGTCGGGTTTCCTGCCGCGTCGGAGACGGAGTACGAGTTCCTGCGCCGCCTCGTCGATGACAATCTCATCCCCGACGATGTGACCGTGCAGGTGCTGACACAGGCGCGGGAGCATATCATCCGAAAGACGTTTGATGCGCTGCGCGGCGTGAAGAACGCGATTGTGCATGTCTACAACCCCACGTCTGCAGCACAGCGCGAGCAGGTATTTGCACGCTCAAAGGAGGAGATTCTCCAGATCGCCGTGGACGGCGCAAAGCTTCTCAAGAAGCTGACGGAGGAGGCGGGCGCGAACTATCGGTTTGAATACTCGCCCGAAAGCTTCACGGGCACGGAGCCCGAATATGCGCTCGAAGTCTGCAATGCCGTTCTCGATGTGTGGCAGCCCACGCCCGATCGCAAGGCGATCATCAATCTTCCCTCGACGGTTCAAATGTCGATGTCACACGTCTACGGAATGCAGATTGCCTACGTCAATGAGCGGCTGAAATACCGTGACAGCGTCGTCCTTTCCCTCCACCCGCACAACGACCGCGGCTGCGGCGTAGCAGATGCGGAGATGGGGCTGCTCGCGGGTGCAGACCGTGTCGAGGGCACACTCTTCGGCAACGGGGAGCGCACGGGCAACGTCGACATCATCACCGTCGCGATGAACATGTTCGCGCTCGGTGTCGATCCGAACCTCGACTTCTCCGATCTCCCACACCTCGTCGAGGTCTATGAGCAGGTGACGCGCATGCAGGTCAACCCGCGCCAGCCGTACTCGGGTGCACTCGTCTTTGCCGCGTTCTCCGGTTCCCATCAGGATGCCATCGCCAAGGGCATGAAGCACTGGGATGAGAACAAGCCCAAGCACTGGTCACTGCCATACCTCTACATCGATCCGAAGGATATCGGGCGCACGTACGACGGTGATGTCATCCGCATCAACAGCCAGTCGGGCAGGGGCGGTGTCGGCTATATCATGGAGCAGCAGTACGGCATCAGCATGCCGAAGAAGATGCGCGAGGATCTCAGCTACCGCGTCAAGTCCGTATCCGACAGCGGACACAAAGAACTCCTGCCGGACGAGATCTACAAGGTGTTCATGGATACCTACGTCAATGTTGTATTCCCGTTCGAACTCACGGATTTCCATCTGAAAAAGCAGCCGGACGGCACACGCATGGGCGATGTTCATCTTAAGGTGGACGGTGAGGACCGCACGTATGAGGCACGCGGCAACGGCCGCCTCGACGCGATCTCGAACGCCATGCAGGCAAATCTGGGGCTTCGCTACACGAACCTGACCTACAGTGAGCACGCGCTTGAGATTGGACAGACCTCGCGTGCCATCTCCTACATCAGTATCACGGGCGAGGATGGCAAGACTTACTGGGGCGCGGGTCTCGATACGGATATTATCACCTCGTCCATCCTTGCCCTGTTCAGCGCGATCAACCGCATGAAGGCGGGGCACTGAGGTGACAGACCTCGTTGCCGAAAAGCTGAAACTGCTGCCCGATTCGCCGGGTGTCTACATCATGAAGGACGCACGCGGGAAGATTATCTATGTGGGCAAGGCAATCGTCCTCAAAAACCGCGTGCGGCAGTATTTCCAGAGCAGCCGAAATCAAGCTCCGAAGGTGCGGGCAATGGTCTCGCACGTCGCCGACTTTGAGACGATCATGACTGCAAACGAAGTCGAATCCTTGATTTTGGAAGCGAACCTGATCAAGAAGCATCGTCCTCGGTATAATATTCGACTGAAGGACGATAAGAGTTACCCCTATGTCAAGGTGACGGTGCAGGAGGAATATCCGCGCGTCTTCATCACGCGGCGCGTCCTGCGTGATGGGGCGCGCTACTTCGGCCCCTATACAAATGTAACGGCGCTGCGGGACAGCTTGAAGCTCCTGAAGCGCCTTTTTCCTCTGCGTACGTGCCGTACGATGCCCGACCGTCCCTGTCTGGAGTACCACATCAAGCGCTGTCTCGCGCCCTGCGTGGGGAAGGTAACGGCGGAGGACTACCGTGCGATGATCCGCGCCGTCCTGCTCTTTCTCGAAGGGCGGACGGACGATGTGGAGCGCGAGCTCGAGCACCGCATGAACCTTGCAGCAGAAGCCTATCACTTCGAGACGGCGGCACGGCTGCGTGATCAGCTTGCTGCGGTGCGCAAGGCGGCGGAGCGGCAGAACATCGTGACGGGCGCGGGCGATCAGGATGCGATCGGCATGGCGCGCTCTGCAGCGGGCGTCTGCGTGCAGATCTTCTTTATCCGCGGCGGCAAGATGATCGGGCGCGAGCACTTCCTCCTGCGCGGGAGCGAGGAGGAGAGCGATGCGGATATCCTGCGTGCCTTTCTTGAACAGTACTACAACCAAGCGACATTTGTCCCGCGCGAGGTGTTGCTGCCGCATACGATCGACGACGCTGCGCGTGCGGTCATCGAGCAGTGGCTTGCCGAGAAAAAGGGCGGGGGAAAGGTCGCGCTCCTCACGCCGCAGCGCGGAACAAAGCACGATCTCGTCATGATGGCGACGGGCAACGCGGAGAAATTCCTTGCAGATGAAGAAACGCACCGCAGTCTCGTCGATGAGCAGACGCTCGGCGCGGTCGAGGAGCTTGGGCGTTATCTCGGGCTCAAGAAGCCGCCGCATCGCATGGAGTGCTTCGATATCTCGCACAATCAGGGGCAGGAGACCGTTGCCTCGATGGTCGTCTTCGAGGGTGGTATGCCGAAGAAGTCGGACTATCGCCGCTTTAAGATCAAGAGCGCCGAGGGCAAGCCCGACGACTTCCTCTCCATGCGCGAGGTGACAACGCGGCGTTACGTTGGACTGCCGGAGGATGAACTGCCCGACCTCATCATCATCGACGGCGGCAAGGGACAGCTCTCCTCCGCGCTCGAGATCATCCGAAATGAGGCAGGGCACAAGGATGTGCCTGTCGTTGGACTCGCAAAGCAATTCGAGCTCATCTTTACGGAGGGGAATTCGGAGCCTGTCGAGCTTCCGCGCCGCAGTCAGTCCCTCTACCTCGTCCAGCGCATCCGCGACGAGGCGCACCGCTTTGCAATTACTTTTCATCGCAAGCTGCGCGGCAAGCGCAACCTCGTCTCCGTGCTCGATCACATCGTCGGCGTGGGGCCGAAGCGGCGGCAGAGTCTTTGGTCGCACTTCGGCACACTCGATAAGATCAAGGCGGCATCCGTCGATGAACTCGTAGCAGCACCCGGCATGAATCGCCCAGCAGCAGAGGCGATTGTGCATTTTTTCGACGCGCAGCGCGCGCTACGCGGGAAAGATTAGCGATTCTTTTACTTTTATCCGGTGCGTTTGCGTTGGTTGCGACGCACAAAGATAGGATTCTCCCCCAAAAATGACGAACTGTATGATTGCACTGCAGTTCTGATTATTGTAGAATTATCAAAAAGATTTGAAATTGATGACATCTCGTTGAGGAGGTGTCGCACGATGATCATCTTTCAGCGCATGCAGATATGGGGTGCGACGCTTCTGCTCACGGCAGGGGTTCTCCTTGCAGCCTGCGGCACAGAGCCGCAGAGCGTGCAGTCGGATGAAAATATCGTTGTTGTCTACAACTGTAATACGAATGACTGGACAGCTCCGCTTGCCAAAGAGTTTCAGGAGCAAACTGGCATACAGGTACAGCTTGTCAGCGGCAGTTCGGGTGAGCTCATGGCGCGTGTCCGCACGGAGCAGGAGAACCCGCACGGCGATATTATATGGGGCGGCACGGCGGATGCCTACGTCGCACTTGAGTCCTATCTCGAACCCTATGTGTCTCCTGAAAAATCTGCAATTCTACCCAATTTTGTGCGCGGGAACAATGCGTTCTACAATATGGTCATGGATCCTTATGTCATCGCCTACAATAGTGATCTGGTGAGCGAGGCGGACGCTCCAAAGGGGTGGCGAGATCTGCTCGACCCAAAGTTTCGTGGACGCATTGCACTGGCAGACCCGACGAAGTCCACGTCCTCCTATGCCGTCCTCCTGACGATGATGGATGCCCTTGGCGGCGATACCGCAGTCATCGGAGAAGTGGCAGAGCAGCTCGACGGACGCAGTACCGCCAGCTCAGCGGCGCAGATCAAGGCACTTTCCGATGGAGAATACGCCGTTACTGCAACATTTGAGGAGGCTGTACTCACATACATTGCGGGCGGTTCCCATATGAAGATTGTCTATCCTGAAGAGGGGACGGCTGTGTCCTCGGGCGGAATTGCAATCATCAAAAATGCTCCGCACGCAGAGAATGCAAAGAAATTCCTCAATTTCCTGATGAGCCGTCAAGTTCATGAACGCCTCGGCGAATATGAACGACGCTCAACGCGTGCCGATATTCCGGCACCGCAGAATCTTCGTCCTCTTTCGGAGATTCGTTACATTTGGTTTGATACGCAGCGCGCCGTCTCCTTTCGGGACGAGTTCCTAAGCAAATGGCGCGCGGCGGTTATCAAATAAATCCCCATTTCCCCCCATCCCCCCATTCCCATATTTTCCCCTTCCAAGACCGTCACGTTTCGTGGCGGTTTTTCCTTTGCTTTCATTCCTTTTTGTATGTAAATATATTTTTTCAATTTATACATGATTTTACTTGACAGGAATTGGATTTATCCGTATTCTTTCTTTATAGTCTGAACATTAAGGAAGACTTTTGTTTTCCTCGTTTTTCCGTCGCTCTTTACTTGCGGCTGGAGAGGGGCTGCGCCATTTATGGGACGATATCGGATCAGCTATCAGAAGCGACTGCTTGCCTATCTGCTCTTTGGGGGACTCTTTCCGCTCCTTTTAGCTTCTGCGATGATCCTCTATGCGGCGGATCGCGTCTATGAAAATACGCAGGCAAAGGGCGGCCGTGCAGAGGTGCAGCGCATCTCACGCGAGATTGACAATCTTGTCGGCAGCTATCAGCGCCTGATGAACCCTCTGCTCGTGCGTGGGGAGACCATTGCATTTCTGCGTGGTGAGCGTGCAGATGTGGAGAATATCTACGGCGATCTCTATGCGATTCTGGCAGGGCGTTCCGGCGAGGCAGCAATCTATCTCCTCTCCGCAGACGGCAGTCAGGTTATTGCGACGGATGATCTGCCGCGCGACTATCGTCTGCCGGAACATCTGCATTGGGGGCTACTCGGTCGTGCCGTGGAGGGGCAGGACTGGGTGATCGCTTCCGCAGACCGCTATGAAGCAGATCGCAGGGAGACGGTCTTTTCGATGGCGCGTGCGATTCGTCAGGGGGAGGAGCTGCTCGGCTTTGCCGTTATCGATGTGCGGCGTGAGGCTCTTGTGCCGCTCATTCAGCGTGTGCAGGACGGCAATGAAGGGCAGATCATCCTGACGGATCGCTATCGCTATGTCATGATGGACATGCTCGATCATCACCGCGAGGGTTTTTCTTCCGTATTTTCCACGCCCGAGGAGGGGACGGCTTCGGAGTCTGTCTTTCGCGACTATGCCTACTCCTCGTCTGATACGGGCTTTGCCGTGCATCTGCGCCAGCGGCTTGACTCCGCACCGCTTGACTATCTTTTCCGTCTCGTGCTGATGGTGGATGCCGTCGCGCTCTGCATGACTGCGTATCTTGCCTATCTGCTGAGCCGTCATCTCTGGCGTCCGCTGCACAGCCTTGCGCTTGCCATGCGCCGCGTACGCAGCCACGATGATTTCTCTGTACAGGTGGACGCGCAGCGCGGCGATGAGATCGGGGAACTTGCACTCACATTTAACAATCTCGTTTCGCATATTCGCACGCTGCTTGCAGAAAATCGGGAGCGCGAGCGGACACTGCGCGTGGCGCAGGTGAAATCGCTCACGGAGATGATCAAGCCACATTTCATGTATAATACGCTCAATCTCATCAAATGGAGTGCAAAGCTCGGCGACAGTGAGGGCGCTGCCGATATCGCCGTGCAGCTCGGGAAGCTATTGCGTGCCTCGGTGAGCATGAAGGAATTTGTGACAGTGGCGGAGGAGCTCACCTTTCTTCGCACGTATCTGAAAATCCAGCGGCGCCGCTTTGAGGGACGCCTAAAGGTGACGGTGCGCGTGGAGTCCTCGGCATATGGCTGTTATGTGCCGAAGCTGATTTTGCAGCCGCTCGTGGAAAATGCGATACAGCACGGCATCGAGATGGCAGAACGCGGCGGATGCATCACGATCACAGGCGCGCGGGAAGACGGGCATCTCGTCTTCCGCGTGAAGGACAACGGACAGGGGATGAGCCCCGAGCGGCAGCAGGAAGTGCTCGCACGGCGGGATGACAATCATTTCGGACTGTACAATGTGCATATGCGTGCGGTGCTGAATGGGGATGAATCTTGCGGAGTCGAGCTGCACTCTGCGGAGGGGAAGGGGACGGAGGTAATACTGAGATTGAAGCACTGGGAGGAGGCTCCTCATTATGATTAAAGTGCTGATTATTGACGACGAACCCATGCAGCGCGAGGGCATTGTGCGCCTGACGCCGTGGGAGGATTTTGGTGCCGAGGTCATCGGTGCGGCGGGCAGCGGCATGGAGGGGATTCTTCTTGCGCGCGAGTATCGTCCCGATGTGCTCATTGTGGATATCAAGATGCCGGGACTCTCGGGCTTGGATGTGATTGCGCGTCTGCGCGAGGAGCTGGAAGCAGAGTACATCATTCTCTCAGGCTACGGTGAGTTCGAGTATGCGCAGCAGGCGATTGCACTCGGCGTATGTGCCTATCTCCTGAAGCCTCTCGACGATGAGGAGCTCTCGGCGGCCGTGCGTTTGGCAGCAGACCATATCAGGGAGCGCCGCGTTCATCTCAATGAAGCGAATGCTTCGGAGGTCATCGGTACACATCTCGATCTGCCGGAGGAGGAGCCGATCCGCGGCTATCTCCTGCACGCCGTCCGCCATATGGAGGAGCATATGGCGGAGCCGATCACCGTGCGTGAGGTCGCGGATGAGCTGGGACTGAGCGTCAGCTATCTGCACAAGCTCTTCGCACGCTGCGGCACGTCGTTCAGTGCTTATCTCACGGACTGCCGCCTGCGCCGTGCGGGACAGATGCTGCGTGAGGGCGATGAGAAGATCTATGCAGTTGCGGCAGCATGCGGCTATCAGGACACGCGCTATTTCAGCAAGATCTTTCAAAAGCATATGGGAGTCAAGCCAACCGAATATCGCCATGGTAA
>NZ_ALKG01000122.1 GCF_000286455.1 Selenomonas sp. FOBRC6 | reverse complement strand
GGCGAATAAGCACGCGATCACTTGCGTAACTAGGCGTTCGCGTGGAGCATGTCGGTTCATGCTTTTAGGCAGGAGGTGAGAGGATGCTGGGTACGCTCTTGCAGGGCACGGAGAACAAGAACGCCGCGCTGCGTCTGCGCGAGATGGTCACAGTTCTGCGCCGCCACGACATCGTACACGGTCTGACACCGGCGAAGCTGCGCGCCATCTTCGAGGATCTGGGTCCCACCTTTGTAAAGTTCGGGCAGATCATGAGCATGCGCCCCGACTTTCTGCCGACGGAATACTGCGACGAGCTGATGAAGCTGCAGACGGGCGCACGCCCACTCCCCTTCCCTGTTATCCTTTCCATCGTCGAGCAGGAGTACAATCGCGAGTGGAACAAGGTATTCCGCACGATCGACAGTACACCGCTCGGCTCTGCAAGCATCGCGCAGGCACACCGTGCGCAGCTCACCTCGGGTGAGCAAGTCGTCATCAAGGTACAGCGCCCCGGCATCCACGAGATCATGCGCATGGATCTCACGCTCATGAAGCGCGCAGCAACCATCATCCGCCTTGTCAGCCGCGATGATGTCGTCGACTTCCGCACGCTGATGGATGAGATGTGGAACATTGCAAAGCAGGAGATGGACTTCCTCATCGAGGCGGGACATATCGAGGAGTTCTCCCATCTGAACCGCGAAAATCCCTTCATCTCCTGCCCACGCGTCCTGCGCGACCTCTCCACCCAGCACATCCTCGTCATGGAGTACATCGACGGCATCCCCCTCGACCAGACCGACGCGCTCCACGCGGCGGGCGTCAACGTCACGCAGATCGGCCGCCGCCTCGGCGAGAACTATGCCAAGCAGATCATCGAGGACGGCTTCTTTCACGGCGACCCGCACCCAGGCAACATCCGCGTCCGAAACGGCACGATTGTCTGGCTCGACCTCGGCATGATGGGACGCCTCAGCAACCGCGACCGCACGGCGCTGCGCCGTGCGATTCTCGCACTCGCGACCCATGACACATTCGAGATGAAATCTGCCGTCCTCGCACTCGGCATTGTGCGCGGACGGATCAACCACGCCCAGCTCTATCAGGACATCGACGTAATGATGGAGCAGTACGGCTCCCTTGATTTCAGCGATGTGCACATGGGCGTGCTGACGAATCAGATCCTCGGCATTCTGCGCATGCACCACATCGGCTGTCCGAGCGGACTTGCCATGTTCGCGCGCGGGGTTATGACTGTCGAGATCGTCATGCGCCGTTGCGCCCCCGAGGTCAGCTTCCTCGAGATCTTTGCGCGCAGCCTTTCACTCGGCATCGTGCAGGGCATGACGTGGCGCGAGGGTCTGACAAAGGCACGGCAGGAGGGCATCATGCTCCTGCGCAAATCCGTTCAGATCCCTGAGCAACTCGCCGACCTGCTCAAGATGACAATGAGCGGACAAGCAAAGCTGAACATCGACCTCACAGGCTCGGAGGAGCCCGTCCAGCGCCTCGACAAGATGATCAACAAGCTCATCATCGCGCTGCTGTGCGCCGCGCTCCTCATCGCATCGAGCACCATCTGCACAACGGATATGCAGCCGCAGGTCGGCGGCATTCCCATCCTTGGCATTCTCGGCTATCTCATTGCATTCATCCTGAGCATCCGACTCATCTGGAACATTCACAAGGGGGTGTAGCGCATGCGCGGTATACGCGGCGCCATTACGGTCGGGCGCAATGAAAAGGAAGAAATCTGGCAGGCGGCACAAGAACTCATCGGTGAACTCCTTCGCACGAACGCCATCACACCTGCCGACATCGGCGCGGCGATCTTCAGCGTGACCGAGGATCTGACGGCGGCATTCCCGACGGCGGGCGTGCGTCGCATCGCAGGCTTCGACCTCGTCCCCCTCTTCGACGCGCGCCAATGTGCGATTGAGGACAGCCTCCCGCGCTGTATCCGCGTTCTCCTCCTCGTCAATACAGATGTGCCACAGAGCGAGATCCACCACGTCTACCTGCGTGCAGCGGCGGAACTGCGGCCTGATCTCGAAGGATAAAGTCAGCGTTCTGTAGAGAGAAGCATCATGAAAAATATATCCCGCCTCTGCGCCGCATTCGCCGTTCTAGGGACTTCCATCCTCTCCGGATGTTCCTCCATGCTGACAACAGAGGACAGCGCGCCATATACAGTCGACGATGTGATCAACATTGTGACATCGGATTTCGCCGTCTGCAAGCCTCACATTGTCTCAATATCGACAGAGGTTGAAAAAGAAAAACCATTTCAGCGCAATACATACGTCCTATACGACGAGACGAACGATTTCACCTTTTCCTGCAATGCAGTCGTCCGCAGACCGACGCTCCCGCTCCCATGCGCGCAGCGGGACACGAACGCTGCCTTTGCCTATGCCGAGGCCTATGCCGCCCACCTGAACCCACAGATCTGCGCCATGACGGCACAATATGGCTTTCGCACCGCCACACGTGAGGAGTCTGCGGCATTGATCCAGTCTAAGATCAAACGCAAACAGGGCAATACAGAGCTTTCACTCTTTGACGAGGGGGATTTCATCTTCGTTAGTGACGGGGCATCGGGTGCAGATATGGTAACGATCTGCAGAAACCTCTATGACATGTATAGACCCGAAGGAGACGGCGTGATCCTCTCCAACCTATACGGGCGCAAGATCACATTCTGCTATTTACCGCCCGGCGAAGAAGACTTGACCAAAGCCCGTTTTATCCTATTCTTCACGCTGGAAGGCCGAAACGACTGGGCTGCTACCCTGTCCGACAATCCAGGCTCCTCATCAAACGAAAAGGATGTCGCCGTACTGGAAAAGAATCTGGCACATTTCTTTGAGAAATGTCTCCATGATGCAGTGCAAGGCAGCCATTAAAAAAGGGGCTGTTGCACGAAACAAACGTGCAACAGCCCC
>NZ_ALKG01000121.1 GCF_000286455.1 Selenomonas sp. FOBRC6 | reverse complement strand
CCTCGTCAGCACCTTGCACGAAGCAGGCTACAAGTTCATCCGTGACTTCGGCAATGGACAGGACGCTTGGGACTATTTGCAGGATCTTGCACGCAAGAACGGGCCGATTGAGAACCATGTGCGTATCATCATCTCCGACGTTGAGATGCCGAAGATGGACGGACACCGTCTCCTTAAACTCGTCCGTGAGGACAATCGCCTGAGCGAGGTTCCTCTCGTGCTCTTCTCCTCTCTCATCAGTGAGGAGATGAAGCGCAAAGGCGAAAGCCTCGGTGCATCTGGACAGGTGTCGAAGCCGGAGATCAATCAGCTCATCGACCTCCTGGACACGCTCACCTTTGGCGAGCCGCTCCACGATGTCGTAGACGAACACTAATTGAATATTTATGAGGGACTGCTGTACTCCGGTATGGCAGTCCCTTTGTTCATTCTATTGACATGACTCTAAAATCTCGTTATCATAGGATTCAAGGAGATGGTAAAATGAAGGTAGCAGTTCTCATGGGAAGCGACTCCGACTGGCCAATCTTAAAGCCTGCGGTCGAGCTCCTTAAGCAATTCAGCATTGAGCCTGTAGTGAAGGTTGCCTCGGCACATCGCACACCGTCCAATGTGCGTGATTTTGTCATGGAGGCCGACCATAACAAGGATTTTGTAGCATTTATCGTTGCTGCAGGTGCAGCGGCGCATCTCGCAGGCGTTGTTGCAAGCTACACGATCAAACCTGTCATCGGTATTCCGGTCAATGCGACACCGCTCAACGGCATGGATGCCTTGCTCAGTACGGTACAGATGCCATCGGGCGTGCCCGTGGCCTCCATGGCGATCAACGGTGCAAAGAATGCTGCGATTTTCGCGGCGGAGATTCTTGCGGTCTATGATGCTTCGATTGCAGAGGCGTTGATGGACTATCGCGAAAAGATGGTACTCGATGTCGAGGCAAAGGCAGATCGCGTTGCAGCTCAGCTGTAAACTGTTGTGAATCATGGAATAGGGTTTTCCTCTGATTGGGAATAATGGAAAGGCAGGCCTATGATGGAGCGCAAAGAGGCTCTTTATGAGGGTAAGGCAAAGATCATCTATGCAACGAATCATCCGGATGAGTATCTCGTCTATTACAAGGACGATGCAACAGCAGGGAACGGTGCAAAACGCGGCACGATCGCAGACAAGGGTGTCATGAACAATAAGATGACGGCATTCTTCTTCGACCTTCTTGCCAAAGAGGGGATTGCACATCACTATATCTCCATGCCGAGCGACCGTGAGATGATTGTCAAGAAACTCACAATCATTCCGCTGGAGGTCATCATCCGCAACGTGGCGGCAGGTTCGCTAGCGCAGCGCCTTGGGCTTGAGGAAGGCGTTCCGATGCCGTTCCCTGTCATCGAATACTGCTACAAGAACGATGATCTCGGCGATCCCATGCTCAACCGCTATCACATTCGTGCGATGAAGATTGCGACAGACGCGGAGCTGGATGAGATCGAGCGGATGTCGCTCAAGATCAACGATGTCCTGACCAAGTTCCTCAAGACGAAAAAGGTTGATCTCATCGACTTCAAACTGGAATTCGGCAAGGATGCACAGGGGAATATCATCCTCGCCGATGAAATTTCGCCGGACAACTGCCGGTTCTGGGACAGTGATACGAAGGAGAAACTGGATAAGGATCGTTTCCGCCGCGACCTTGGCAATGTCGAGGACGCCTATAAGGAAATGCTCCACAGGCTGACGGGAGAAGCATAAGCACAATGTACGAAAAAGTGCCAAAGTGGAAGGAAGAATGCGGCATCTACGGGGTATACTCCCATGCGGAGGATGTCTCGGAGATGACGTATCTCGGTCTCTTTGCGCTCCAGCATCGCGGTCAGGAGAGCGCCGGCATTGCCCTGACGGACGGATATTGGATTGATGTGAAAAAGGGCATGGGGCTGGTCAGCGAGGTCTTTCGCGGGCAGCTCCCGCATCTCGACAATGCAAAGATTGCGATCGGTCACGTCCGCTATGCAACGACCGGTTTCAGTCTTGCCGCGAATGCACAGCCACTGCGCGTCAACTACGCGGGCGGCGCGCTTGCGCTCGCGCATAACGGCGATCTCACCAATGCGGCATTGATTCGACGCGATCTCGAGAGCAAGGGAACAGTCTTTCAGACGACGATCGATTCTGAGGTCTTTGTCCACCTGATTGCGCGCTCACAGAAGCCCTCCATCGAGGAGCGTATCCTCGATGCGATGAGCGTTGTACGCGGCGCATTTTGTCTCAGCATTATGACCGAGGATAAGCTGATCGGCGTGCGTGACCCTCAGGGCTTCCGCCCGCTGTGCATTGGCCGCACACCCGACGGCGGCTGGATTCTGTCCTCGGAGACCTGCGCCCTTGATGTCAACAGTGCGGAATTCGTGCGCGACGTGCTGCCGGGCGAAATGGTGGTCATCAGCAGTGAGGGATTGAAATCCTACCGCTTTTCCAATGGTGAAGATGTTGCCTCCTGTATCTTTGAGTACATATATTTTGCGCGTCCCGACTCCATCATCGACGGACAGAGTGTTCATGCTGCACGATTCGAGATGGGGCGCGTTTTGGCGCGCGAATCTGGCTTCCGTGGGGATGTCGTGATCTCCGTCCCCGATTCGGGGACAACGGCAGCAACGGGCTTTGCCTATGAGACAGGGATTCCATTTGCGGAGGGGCTCATCAAAAACCGCTATATTGGGCGTACCTTCATCCAACCCACGCAGAAGCAACGCGATGCGGCGGTCAAGCTGAAGCTGAGTCCCGTGCGTTCCGTCGTTGCTGGAAAGTCTGTCATCATGGTGGACGATTCCATCGTGCGCGGCACGACGAGCGGCAAAATCGTGCGTCTCCTGCGAAATGCGGGCGCACGGGAGATCCACGTCTGTATCAGCAGCCCGCCGATCACAGATCCGTGCTACTACGGCATAGATACATCCATCCGCAAGGAGCTCATCTCTGCGACAAAGAGTGTCGAGGAAATCTGCTCCTTTATTGGCGCTGATTCCCTTCATTTCATATCCATCGAAGGGCTGCGGCAATGTGTTCCGGCACTCAATCCGGATCATATGTGTTATGCCTGCTTTAACAACGATTATCCCGTTCCCGAGGAGGATGCGACACTCAGCGAGGATGACAAAATCATCCTTGAGCGCAGACGGATTGCACAGCGTGAAAGGGGACTCTGAGACCGATGGAGAAAATGACCTACCGCGATGCGGGCGTTGACATTGATGCCGGAAATGAATCCGTGTCCATGATAAAGGACTGTGTACGCGCGACCTACCGACCCGAGGTGCTGGGCGATCTCGGCGGCTTCGGCGGATTGTTTGCCCTCAATACGAAGGACTATAAAGAACCCGTACTCGTATCCGGTACGGATGGTGTCGGAACGAAACTGCGCCTTGCCTTCCTGTTGAACAAACACGATACGATCGGACAGGATGCCGTCGCCATGTGCGTGAACGACATCCTTGTGCAGGGCGCAGAGCCTCTGTTCTTTCTTGACTATCTCGCCGTCGGCAAGCTCGAACCTGCTCAGGTCGCCGAAGTGGTCACAGGCGTTGCACGCGCCTGTAAGGAATCCGGCTGCGCCCTGATTGGCGGTGAGACAGCAGAGATGGCAGGCTTCTATCCCGTCGGGGAATATGATATTGCAGGCTTCTCGGTCGGTGTGGCGGAGCGCTCCAAGCTCATTACGAGCGCACGTGTCAAGGCGGGAGACATACTGCTCGGTCTGCCATCCTCGGGCGTGCACTCGAACGGCTACTCGCTGGTACGTAAAATTGTATTTGAACACAAGGGATTCAAGGGCAATGAGTTCATAGAGGAACTCGGCAAGAGCATCGGCGAGGAACTGCTGACGCCGACCCGCCTCTATCCGCGCATCTGTCTGCCTCTGATTCGAGAATTTGACATTCACGGCATGGTGCATATTACGGGCGGCGGATTCTATGAGAATATTCCGCGTGCACTTCCCGAGAACAGGGGCGCAGAGGTGGACGGCGCTGCCTGGCAGATGCCGCCAATCTTCCGTCTGCTCCAGGAGTGGGGCAATGTGGACTGGGCGGAGATGTACCGCACGTTCAACATGGGCATCGGCATGGTGCTGATCGCTGCACCCGAGGAAGCGGAGCGCATTGTATCCCATCTGCACGCACAGGGCGAGATCGTTCACCGCATCGGCCATGTGACCGAGGGCGCACACGCAGTCGTCATCAAGGGCGGTGTCTTTGATGTGTAAGGAGAGGCTGGGTATTCTCTGCTCGGGACGAGGTTCTAATCTCGCCTCCATCATCGAGGCGGTCGAGCGCGGCGATATTCCTGCGGAGATCGCCATCGTCATCGCGGACAAGGCGGATGCCTATGCACTTGAACGCGCACGTGAAAAGGGCATCCCCGCCGTGCCCGTCATCTATCGGGACTATGCGGAGCGTGCGGATTTCGAGCGGGCTCTGCTCAAAGAATTGCAGGCACACGGCGTGACCCTTGTCGTTCTTGCAGGATTTATGCGCATCCTGTCGCCGATCTTCGTCCACGCATATACGGGGCGCATATTGAACATTCATCCCGCACTTCTGCCGAGTTTTCCCGGGGCACACGCCCATCGCGACGCACTCGCATACGGTGTCAAGGTCAGTGGATGTACCGTGCACTTCGTGGATGAGGGCATGGATTCCGGTCCCATCATCATGCAGGCGGCAGTGCCTGTTCTGGAAGGGGATACGGAAGAGACGCTTGCCGCAAGGGTGCTGGAACAGGAGCATCGGATATTTCCTGCATCCATCAAACTCTATGTCGAAGGCAGACTGCGTACTGATGGGCGAAAAGTACAGATTCTGCACGTCGCTGAAGGAGGATTATTATGAAGATAAAACGTGCCCTAATCAGTGTGTCCGATAAGACCGGCGTTGTTGAGTTTGCACGCGTTCTGCACAAGGCAGGCGTAGAGATCGTATCTACGGGGGGAACGATGAAGGCGCTGCAAGAGGCAGGTATTCCTGTCGTCTATGTCAGCGATGTGACGGGATTCCCGGAGATTATGGACGGCCGCGTCAAGACCTTGCACCCGTTCGTGCACGGGGGAATTCTTGCCGTTCGCGGGAATCAGACGCACGAGAAGGCATTGCGCGAGCTGAAGATCACGCCGATCGATCTCGTTGCCGTCAACCTCTATCCCTTTAAGGAGACGGTTGCAAACCCGAACGTGACCCTTGCAGAGGCTGTCGAGCAGATTGACATCGGCGGGCCTGCGATGATCCGCGCGGCGGCGAAGAATTTCAAATTTGTCACCGTTATTACGAACCCCGCGCGCTATACAGAGATTGCGGAGAAGATTCAGAAGGACTGCGCTGTCGACGGTATGACGCGCATGCGGCTTGCCCATGAGGCGTTTGCACATACGGCGGATTATGACAGTGCCATCAATGCCTATCTTTCACAGCAGCTAGAAAAATGAGGAACGCAACGTGAATATTCTCGTAATCGGATCAGGCGGACGTGAACACACGCTCTTCCATAAGCTCACGGAAAGCCCGCAGGCGGACAAGGTCTATGCAATCCCCGGAAACCCCGGCATGGGAGAGATGACGGACATCTCCGTTGAGGACAATGCGGAAATCCTGCGCTTTGCCAAGGAAAAGGAGATCGGTCTTGTCGTGGTCGGCCCCGAGGTTCCCCTGATGAACGGGCTTGTGGACGAGCTCGAGTCGGCGGGAATCCGCGCCTTCGGACCTCGTGCCAACGCCGCAGAGATCGAGGGCTCCAAGTCCTTTGCAAAGGATCTCATGAAGAAGTACGGTATCCCGACAGCACGCTATGAAGTCTTCACGGAGGCAGAGCCTGCACGTGCATACATCCGCCGTGAGGGTGCTCCGATTGTCGTCAAGGCAGATGGTCTTGCGGCAGGGAAGGGCGTCATTGTCGCCATGAGTGAGCAGGAGGCGCTTGACGCCGTGAATGCAATCATGGAGGACAACTCCTTTGGAGATGCGGGGGCTCGTGTTGTCATCGAGGAATTCATGGAAGGGGAGGAGGCATCCCTTCTCGCTTTCACAGATGGAAAAACCATTCGCCCCATGATCAGCGCACAGGATCACAAGCGCGCTTTTGACGGCGACAAGGGTCCCAATACAGGCGGTATGGGAACCTATGCACCTGCACCGGTCATGACGCCTGAGATGATTGATCGTGCAACCGAGGAGATTCTAAAGCCGACGCTTGCCGCCATGGCAAAGGAAGGGCGTCCCTATAGCGGATGCCTCTATCTCGGTCTCATGATTACGGAAGAAGGACCGAAGGTGGTGGAGTTCAACGCCCGCTTTGGTGATCCCGAAACACAGGTTGTTCTGCCGCTTTTGGATGGGGATCTCATACAGATCATGTGTGCCTGTGCAGATGGAACGCTTGCCGATGTGCCGATTCACTGGAAGGATGGCGCGGCTGTCTGTGTTGTTCTGACAGCGGGCGGCTATCCCGCATCCTACGAAAAAGGGAACGAGATTCACGGGATTGCAGATGCCGAGAAAACAGGGGCGCTTGTCTTCCATGCAGGAACAGCAGAGAAAGAAGGCAAACTCGTCACAAACGGCGGACGCGTACTCGGCGTTGTCGGTATGGGCGAGGACATTGCATCTGCTGTGCATTCTGCCTATGCGGCAGTGGAGAAAATCTCCTTCAAGGACGCGTACTATCGCAAAGACATTGCACATCGCGCGCTGCATCGCTAAAAAAGAACTTCTGTCGAATTTGCTCGGCAGAAGTTCTTTTTTAGTGGTAATTATTTTATAGATGATCGCGCAGCATTGCACCGACTGAATCGTAGACCGCACGCGCCGCCTCGTGCATAAACGGCTGAGCGCGGCGCACGGTATAGCCGCCATATTCTTCGATCATCGCGAGATCGTTGCGGTCATCTCCGATGATGAACAGATCGTACGCCTCCCAGCCCATATGACGGACAAAATCTGCAATGCCCATACTTTTATTTACACCTGCACGATTGAGATCAAGAAATTGGCGATTCATATTTCCCGTAAATATGTTCGGGAAATCCGAATCAATCGCTGCAAAAGCCGCAAGCGTTTCTTCTCGGTCACGGAATCGCATCCCCATCTGGACAACGTCCTTGAGACGCAGTGCCTCCTCTATTGTATTCAGCGGCGTAAGATAGGAGGACGGGACATCCGTACGCAGACGGTAGGTATAGGCATGCTCAGGCGTAAAAAAGAGCATGCCGTCTGTGTAGCTGCGAACGTGTTCCGAGCGGAAAAAGTCTTTCATTACCTCGCGGGAGAGCGGTGTAGAAATAAGGGGCGTACCATCCGTATGATGAATTGCCGCGCCGTTGCAGCAGATATAGAAATCTACAGGAATGTTATGTGCTCTCGTCTCCATCGCGATCAGGCTATAATCCCGCCCCGTCACAATGCCGAATTTATTTCCCGCACTGCGCCAGTCATGAATGGCTGTGATCGTCTCTGCAGCAACGCCTTCATGAGGAACAGACAATGTGCCATCATAATCACTGAATGCTATTTTCATAGACTTTCTCCCTCCGATTGATCCTCCATATTCCCACTAAGACCAAACTACAGTATTTCAGGTCACTTGTCAATTCATATTCATATATGGTTGACAAGAATTATCATTGTGTGATAGTTTGTTGACTTGGAATCATGGGAAAATATGGGGGATAATATTGTGCTGACATCCTACGACAGGAATTATTTGCGGATCGGTCTGCCTGCAGCGCTCGAGGGCGTGCTTATGATCTTCCTCAGCAACGCGGATATCATCATGGTCGGAACGCTCGGGGCAGGGGCGATTGCGGCTGTCAGCATCTTTACGCAGCCGCGCATGATCCTGCTCACCGTTGCACGTTCAGTGGCGGCAGCTGTGACCATCCTGATTGCAGAACGGTTTGGACAAGACCGACACGATACCTACGGGGATATTTTGAAAAAGACCATAGTCTTAGTCGTCGTTTTTCTTGGACTTGCACATATTGTATTTTTCATCCAGCTTGATTCCATCCTGATCTGGATGGGGGCACAGCAGGACTACCTTTCCGACGCGATGATCTACGGTCTCTGGACGCTGCCCGCTGTCTTTATCACATCCGTCACGACGCTGATGCAGGCGGTCATGTTCGGGCGAGGCGAGTCCATGCGTGTTCTCTCGATCAACATACAGGGGAATGTCGTCAACGTCATCCTCAATGCACTCCTGATCTTTGGCCTTGGACCATTCCCACAGCTCGGTGTTCTTGGTGCTGCACTTGGAACAATCGGCGGAACACTTTGGTCATTCTACCTCACCCTGCGTATACTCTATGCATGGGGCATCTTTGCGCAGCGCGCCTATCTGCGTGAATTCCTCAGCGTATTCGGTGGTATCTTCAGTGAGCAGGGATTTGAACGCATTGGCATGGTCGTCTACACCCGCATGGTTGCGGAACTGGGGACGATTCCGTATGCCATCCATGCAATTGCAATGAACTTCTGTGATTTCTATTACAGCTTCTGCAATGGGATGGGAAAGGCAAGCACGGTTCTCGCCGGACACAACAGAGACAGCCACAAGCAGAATGAATGGCGCCGCTATCTCTGGACAGGGATGCGTTGGAGTCTGATTTTCTCCATCATTGTATTCCTCATAACCTTCTTACTGCGTGAGGAAATCTTTGCCGTCTATGCACGTGATGCAGCTCTCCTTCCTCTTGGCAGCCTGATTATCGCATACGTCGCAGCGGTCAGTTTTCCCGAGGCGTACCAGATGGTCTGTGCCGGTATTCTGCGCGCAAGCGGAAAGACAACACAGGTAGCAGCCTATTCCTTTATCAGCATAACGGTACTGCGGCCAATTATCACCTATATTTTCCTCTATAAGTACAATATGGGACTTGAGGGGGCATGGCTTTCACTGGCACTCGATCAGAGTATGCGCGCCATCTGTGCAGCCATACTCCTGCGCAAGGTATATCATGAAAGAAATTACAAGCATGCATTGAATCCATGTTAAGAAAGAATCAAGATGAAGTACAAGGGACTTTCTGACTATCCAAATACAATAATCTGAAATAGGTGTATTGACAAGTATATCTAATATGGATATACTACGTTTGAATTGATATTGAAAATTGAATACATGACGTTGCGAGTGTCGACGGATGAATATAGCTTTATACGCATTCCGTTGAGCGATGAGAGGAAAATGGATGAAATGCCCATGCTGTCCCGCAGCCGTAAATAGGGAGTGTTCTTCCACAGGCGCAGAGCCTGTGCCTGTAAAGTCACTGGGATAACCCCGGGAAGGCGGAAGAATGCATCGATCTATGAGCCGGAAAGCCTGCTCGCAATAAGATTCATTGATGGACTCACGAGAGATGGGGAGATGGATGCGCGATTTACAGCGCTAGGGGAGTGCCGTAAGATCGTTATTTTTTATGTGCATTCTTCCGCTTGTCTTAAAAGAGACAGGCGGTTTTATTTTCTACATGACAACAAAGGAGTTGGGGAGTTGAGTGCAAAAGCGATCCTGATGCGTCTGGGGCAGATGATCATTACCCTGTTGGGGGTCAGTTTTCTGACGTTCAGTCTGACATTCATTGCGCCGGGCGATCCTGTGGATGCGATTCTCGAAACCGGCGATACGATTGTATCACAAGAGACCATCGAGCGTACACGCCACGAGTTGGGGCTGGATCGACCATTCCACGAACAGTATCTCAGTTGGCTGAACGGTGTGGTACACGGAGATATGGGGCGTTCCTACTCGGCAAAAATTCCGGTACAGGATAAACTCTTGCAGAATCTGCCGGGAACACTTTTTCTTGCGGGAACGGCAATCGTGATGATGCTGATCATCTCACTTCCGGCAGGAGTTATCTCAGCACTCTATCGTAATCGGTGGCCGGATCAAGTCATACGATTCTTCACCTTTCTCGGTGTCTCCATGCCGAGCTTCTGGGTGGGACTTATTCTGCTCTATGTATTTGGTCTGAAGTTGGGGCTTTTCCCGATTGCAGGCGGCGAGGTCAGCCTTGATCGTATGATTCTCCCTGCCTTTACACTTGCCATCCTGCTGTCGTCGAAGTATACGCGTCAGGTACGTACAGCGGTACTTGAGGAGCTCGGGCAGGACTACGTCACGGGTCTCAAGGCACGCGGCATGTCGATGACACGCATCCTCCTTCGTCACGTTCTGCCGAATGCGTTCCTGCCGCTCATCACACTGCTTGGGCTTTCCATTGGCTGGCTGCTCGGCGGTGTCGCCGTTATCGAGATCGTATTCTCGTGGCCGGGCATCGGACGTGTTGCGGTGCGTGCGATCGAAGCGCGCGACTATCCGCTCCTGCAGGGCTTTGTCCTCTGGATTGCAACGCTCTATATGTTTGTGAACCTCATCGTTGATATATCCTATGCGTATCTTGATCCAAGACTCAGGAAGGGGGCGAAAGCATGATGCGGGATCAACTGCTGTTTCGTATCTATACAGGCATCATCCTGTTGATTGTGCTTGTCGCCATCTGTGCGCCGCTGATCTCGTCATACGATCCGTATGAGTCGCAGATTCAGAATTCGCTCCTGCCGCCATCCGCTGAGCATTACTTTGGTACAGATAAGCTCGGGCGCGATATCTTTACGCGTATTCTCTACGGTGCGCGCATCTCGATTACGATGGCGCTCACAGTTGTCATCATCTCGTCAGGACTTGGCACACTGATTGGTGTCATCTCCGCCTATATTGGCGGCAAGGTCGACAATGCCATCATGCGTCTGACCGACGTGTTCCTTGCATTTCCGGGCATCGTGCTTGCAATTGCAATTGCGGGTGTGCTGGGCGGAAGTGCCGTCAACGCTGTTCTTGCCGTTGTTATCGTGGGCTGGACAAAGTATGCGCGTCTTGCACGCAGTATGACGCTGAAGGTTAAGCAGCAGGATTTCCTAGCTGCTGCAATTACAAATGGTACACGACCGATTGCGATGATTCGTCGGCATATCCTGCCGAATATTATACCGATTATCATTGTGACTGCCGCACTCGACATCGGCGCACTCATGATGGAGCTTGCTGGGCTCTCCTTCCTCGGATTTGGCGCACAGCCGCCGACACCGGAATGGGGACTCATGCTGAATGAGGGACGTCAGCTGATTCAGACGGCACCCTGGCTTATGATTTTCCCAGGACTTGCAATTGCTTCTGTGGTTGCAATCTTTAATCTATGGGGAGATAGTCTGCGGGATATTATGGACCCGCGCAAGGCAAATTAAAGGAGGAACATATGGGAAAGAAAAAACGATGGCTGACAGCACTGCTGACAGGCTGTATGGCAGCTGCACTGCTGACGGGATGCGGCGGCGGTCAGTCGACAGAGGACAAGACGACGCTGAAGGTTGGCGTAACGAACTTTGCAGACTCGCTCGAACCGACGGAAAATGCCTTCGGATGGGTCGTCATGCGCTACGGTATGGGCGAGACACTAACTCAGTTTGATGAGAAAATGAATATCCAGCCGTGGCTTGCTGAGAGCTGGGAAATCAGCGATGACAAGCTGACGTGGACATTTAAGATTCGCGATGTCAAATTCTCGAACGGGCGCCCACTTACGGCAGAGGCGGTCAAAGCATCACTTGAGCGTGCGTTTGCAAAGAATACACGCGCAGCAACATTCTTCACGTATACAAATATGACTGCAGACGGGCAGATACTCAAAATTACAACGGATAAACCTGCACCGAGCATGCTCGGCTACCTTGCAGATCCGCTTTTTCTCATTGTCGACGTTGAGAGTGAGAAGGAGCGCAACTTCGCAACACAGGGTCCCATCTGCACGGGTCCCTATGTGTGCGAGTCCTTCGTGAAGGAAAAGGCCGTCATGAAGAAGAACCCGAACTATTGGGGTGGCGAAGTGCCTTATGAGACGGTCGAGATCCCGTCGATCGACGATCCGAACACGCGCGCAATGGCACTCCAGTCGGGAGAAGTCGATATGGCGGTCAACATCGCTGCAGGTGATCTTGGCCTCTTTAATGATACGTCGAAGTTCCATGTAGATCGTATCGCATCGCTGCGTACGGTTCTCGCACGCATTAATCAGAAGGGGATTCTCGGCGATCCGAAGGTACGCGCTGCATTTATCTCAATGACAGATCGCAAGGCATACAATGAGGTAATCCTGAAGGGAACGTTCATCCCGGGCAAGGCTCCTGTCCCGCCCTCTCTCGACTATGGCTTCGATCAGCTCACCGACCCGAATGCATACAATGTCGACCGTGCAAAGCAGCTTCTCGACGAGGCAGGCTGGAAGGATACGGATGGCGATGGCATCCGTGATAAGGACGGCAAACCGCTGTCTGTGGACTTTATCATCTACAACAGCCGTGCAGAGCTGCCGATCTATGCAGAGGCAGTACAGGCAGATGCCAAGAAGGTCGGTATCGACGTAAAGGTAAAGTCTGTCGATTACAATTTGCTCGACAAAATTGGGATCAATGGCGAGTACGATCTTCTGATTTCCAACATCACCACAGCGAATACAGGCGATCCTGAGATCTATCTCAATTGGTACTGGCGCACAAACGTGAACGGCAACAACCCGCAGAACGGCTCAGGATACAGCAACCCAGAATATGATGCACTTTGCGCACAGCTTGCTGTTGAGTTTGACCGTGCAAAGCGCCGTCAACTAATGATCAATATGCAACAGATTCTGCTGAATGATGGAGCTGCATTGTTCCTCGGCTATCCCGAGACAAACATCGTCAGCTCGACAAAGATCACGGGTGCGATTATGCATCCGGCAGATTACTACTGGATCACCAACAAGATCAAACCTGCGAAGTAATAAGGAGGAGAAGCCCGAATGTTGATTGAGGTGAGAGGGCTAAAAATCGCATACGAAGGCACGGAAATGGTGCACGGTGTGGACTTCACCCTCAAGGACGGGGAAGTGCTGACCATTGTCGGCGAAAGCGGCAGCGGAAAGACCACCGTCATTCGGGCGATGCTCGGCTGCCTGCCGCATGTCGGCAGAGTAACGGCGGGCGAGATCCTCTATGACGGGAAGGATATGACAAAGTGCAGCTCTGAGGAGTGGCGTCACGTGAGCGGCAAGACCGCTGCGATGATCTTCCAGGACAGCGGCAGCATGATGGATCCGATTCGTACCATCGGCGAGCAGTTCGTCGAGTACATTCAGACCCATGATACGATGGGGGCGAAGGAGGCGGCGGCGCAGGCACAGGATATGCTTGCACGCATGCATCTGTCCAATCCCGCAAATGTAATGAAGAGCTTTCCGTTTGAACTCTCGGGCGGCATGCGTCAGCGTGTCGGGGTCGCAATGGCGATGTTCTTCAAACCGGCACTCCTGCTTGCTGACGAACCAACGTCCGCGTTGGACGTGACCACGCAAGCACAGGTCGTCAATGAGATGATGGATATCTGCCAGAAGGATGGCACATCCATTGTCCTTGTGACGCACAACCTCGGTGTCGCGGCCTATATGTCGGATCAGATCATGGTCATGCAGAACGGCAATGTCATTGAGCATGGCACTGCTGAAGAAGTTATTGAACATGCACAGAAGGACTACACGAAGGAGCTTCTGCGTGCCGTACCACAGATTGGAGGGGAGCGTTATGACACAGTCGGAGCGTGAGATTATCCTGCGCATCGAGCATATCACTAAACGCTTCCTCCTTGAGGGCGGCAAAGTTCTTACGGCATGTGACGATGTGACATTTCCCGTATATCGTGGGGAAATCCTAGGCATTGTTGGTGAAAGCGGCTGTGGAAAAAGTACACTTGTACGCACGCTGATGCAGCTTCATGCACCATCCGAGGGTCAAATCTTCTTCAGAGACAAGGAGATTACGGGGCTGAAGGGCGAGGATGCCCGCAATATGCGGCGCAATATCCAGATGGTCTTTCAGGATCCTACAACATCCTTCAATCCGAAAATGAAGATTAAGGACATCATCTGTGAACCGTTGCGGAACTTCGGACTCCTCAAAGGGAGCGCACATGACAAGGCAGCTGAGCTACTGCGTCTTGTCGATCTGCCCGAGGACTTTGCCGAACGCTATCCCGCAAATATGAGCGGGGGACAGCGTCAGCGTGTAGGAATTGCGCGTGCACTGGCATTGGAGCCGGAGATTCTGGTCTGTGACGAGGCGACAAGTGCTCTTGACGTTTCCGTTCAGGAAACAATTGTAGAGCTTCTGGTACGTATTCAGCAGGAACGAAATCTGACAATCCTGTTCATCTGTCATGACCTTGCACTCGTGTCGCGTTTATGCACGCGTGTTGTCGTCATGTACTTTGGAAAGGTTGTGGAGCAGCTGGATGGACAGGAGCTTGCTCACGCAAAGCATCCCTACACCCAAAAGCTCCTCTCGTCCGTATTTACACTCCTGCCGAAAGGGAAAGCTCCACGCATTGTCGTTCCGGAACTCGAAATCCCTGCATAGCAGGCAACTAATATGACAGATAGATAAATTATATGGTAGAAGAGCAGCGATCTCATACGCTGCTCTTTTACTATGCCTTAGATAAATATTGAATTATAGCCGGAAAGCTTTTCAATTTATATCTTGCTGTCAATCTGAAATAATGATATTATTAGCTTGCGAGTTTTATTGTATATGCCTCCGATATTACATCTTCTTAGGGAGGATCCGGGTTTATGTTTAATTTCAAACAGAAGGATGACGAATTCTTCGACTTATTCCTTGAGAGTGCAAAATTCTTCCATGCAGGCGCATTGGTGCTGGATGATGTTATGAAGGATTACACTACAGCAAGCAAGAAAGTGGAAGAAATCAATCGCATTGAGCATGAAGCAGATGCCATTAATGATCGCATCATCGATAAGCTGAACCTCACGTTTATTACCCCGATTGATCGTGAAGACATATACGCATTGGCAAACGATCTGGACGATGGTGTCGATCTCCTGCAAGGGATTTTGCAGCGCTATGATATGTACCGCATGGGGAAGCCCATGCCGGGAGCAATCAACTTAACGAAGCTGCTTCTCTCTTCCACGGAAGAGGTCGTTCGTGCAGTCTCCTATCTCGAAAATATCCGAAAGAATCAGGTTCAGATATTAGATGCATCTCATAAGATCGAGCGCTATGAAAGTGAAGGAGATCTCATCTATCGAAGCGAGGTTGCCTATCTTTTCGAAAATGAAAAAGATCCCATCGAACTGATTCGATGGAAGGATGTATTGGAGCAGTTGGAGGATACGCTGGATCATTGTGAACTCATTGCGGACATGCTGCGGGGAGTGGTAATGAAATATGCCTGATTTCCAGCTC
>NZ_ALKG01000120.1 GCF_000286455.1 Selenomonas sp. FOBRC6 | reverse complement strand
CTTTATACAAAAAGCCCGCTTGGCGCACAATACCAAGCGGGCTTTTTACAGTGTCAAACGATCCTTAGTTCACAACATTCACCGGCTTGCCGTCGATGAACGACTTCACGTTGTCCGCCGTGGTCTGCATGATGCGCTCGCGCGCCTCCTTCGTCGCCCACGAGATATGCGGCGTGATGATGCAGTTCGGCGCGGAGAGCAGCGGATTGTCCGCGCGGATGGGCTCGGTCGATGCCACGTCGACGGTGGCATAGGCGACCTTGCCGCTCGTGAGCGCCGCCGCCAGATCCCCCTCAACAACGAGTTGACCGCGTCCATTGTTGACGATGATGACGCCGTCCTTCATCCGCGCAATGTTCGCCGCGTTGATGATGCCCTCCGTCTCGGGCGTGAGCGGGCAATGCAGAAAGATGAAGTCCGACTGTGCAATCAGATCGTCCAGTGGCACATAGTCTGCAAGCTCCCACCCCTCGGGACGCTCCGTGCGGCTGTAGGCGAGCACGCGCACATTCATCGCGCGCAGGATGCGGGCAACCGCCATCCCGATGCGTCCAAATCCAATGATGCCCGCCGTCTTTCCGCTCACCTCGATCAGAGGCCTCTGCCAGTAGCAGAAATCAATGCTCCGCGTCCAGTCGCCCGCATGAACGGAGCGGTCGTGAAGCCCCACCTGCGAGCAGGCTTCGAGGAGCAGCGCTATCGCATACTGTGCGACATTGTCCGTACCATACACAGGCACATTCATGACAGGAATATTCTTCTCGCGCGCGTATGCAGTGTCCACAACATTATAGCCCGTCGCGAGCACGGCGATTGCCCTGAGATTCGGACAGGCGTCGATGACGTTGCGTGTCATCGGGGTCTTGTTTGTGACGGCGATCTCCGCGTCACCGATGCGCTCTGCAATCAGCGGCGACTCCGTGAGCGCAGTGCGGTCATAGACCGTCAGATCGCCGAGAACCTCAAGGGGCGACCAGCTGATGTCCCCCGGATTTTCAGCATAGCCGTCAAGTACCACTATTTTCATCGTATTTCCTCCTGTCGGCGGTTCCTATGATTATTTTCAGATATGATGAGGATGCAAGGCACAGGAAAAATTCCCTACTCAATATGCAGCGGCTCTTTCTGCGTCGGCGGCGGGAATACACGATCAATCGCAGCGCAGTCCTCTTCCGTGAGATCAAACACATCCGCCCCCGCATTGCTGACGGCATGCTCCCGCCGCCCCGTGCGCGGAATGGCAATCGTATTCCCGTCGCGACATGCCCACGCGAGTGCGATCTGTGCGGGCGTTGCCCCGTATTTCTCCGCGATTTCTTTGAGCACGCTGCTCCCGAGGAGATCGCAGGAGAGCCGCCCCGCCTGCGCGAGCGGACAGTACGCCATGAGCGCGACGCCGTGCGCGCGCATCCAAGGGAGCAGACTGTAGTCGATCCCGCGCGAGCCCATGTGGTAGAGCACCTGATTCACTGCACAGTTCGCACCGCCATCAACCGCCCACAGTTCCTCCATATCTGCGGTATCGAGATTCGACACGCCCCACGCGCGGATTTTGCCCGCCGCGCGTGCCTTCTCCATTGCCGCAACCATCTCTGCGAGCGGACGCTCCCCGCGCCAATGGTAGAGATAGAGGTCGAGATAGTCCGTCCCGAGATGGGAGAGGCTGCGCTCAAGCGATGCCATGAGGCGCGTCCCGTACGCGTTCGACGGCATGACCTTCGACACGAGAAAGAGCTGCGCGCGGTCATACGGGCGGATCGCCTCGCCAACCAGCCGCTCCGAACGCCCGTCACCGTAGTTCTCCGCCGTGTCGAGGAGGGTCATCCCCGCCTCGATTCCTGCGCGCAGTGCCTCTACCTCGCGCGCATACGTTTCCGTCGAGTCGCCAAGGTACCACGTCCCCTGACCGAGGGCGGGCACCTGTACCCCGTTTGACAGTTTCACCGTATGTTTCATCGTGTCATCCTCCTTGCCTTTCCGGAAACAAGTTCGCTCCACTCTTCTTTTTCTACATTTTATACGAATTCGCTGCACAATGGAAGCCTCGGCAAGGTTTGATCTTTATCAAATGTTGTGGGGTATTTTGAAACAGCTTGTATGAATGTGGTGCGTCCCCCAAGGCGAACCATAGTGAAGCAAGCGGAACAAGGGTGCGTTCTGCCCCCGTCGCACTTCTTCTTGCGAGCCGAAGGACCTTTCAGAAGTGCGACGGTATTTTGGCAGATAAGCACACGGCCGCTTGCGTAACTCTGTGTTCGCGCGGGGGACACTCCACAAGTGGCCACAACTTATGTAATAGAGCCCAAGGGATTTCCTGTGCGAAGCAAACAGTCCGCCTTCGCTGCTGCACAAGTGCAGCAGCGAAGGCGGACTGTCTTCTGTCAGAATTACGGTTCAATCATATCAAAACTCTCGGCGATCCAATCAGCGCAGGAGAGATCCTGATTGCCGGAATTCGGGTTGTGATAGGCGATGCAGGTCATGCCAGCGGCCTTTGCCGCCGCGATGCCGGCGGTCGCGTCCTCGATCACGGTACAGTGCGCAGGCACGATGCCGAGGGAATCCGCTGCTTTGCGGTAGATCGCAGGGTCCGGCTTGCTCCGCGGGAGCTCTGCCCCACTGATGACGGCTGTGAAGTATGGACGCACACCGAAGCGCCGCAGCACCATCTCGATAATGTTCCGCCCCGTGGAGGAGGCAACGGCGAGCAGATTGCCTTTCGCGTGGAGGCGCGCAATGAGCTGTACGACACCGGGGATCGGCACGATGTCGTCAGCATGTATCAATCGGTCGATGTAGAGCCGATGCTTGTAGTCTGCGAGATCCTTCCACGTCAACGCTGTCGGGCAATCCGCAAGCGCGTCGGAGAACAGCTCCTTGCTCGTGCGCCCCGCGTACTGTTCGAGGCGGCGTTCCTCAAACGGGATGCCAAAATGGTGAAAGGTCTCCATCTTCGTCGCCGTGTGAAGCGGCTCGCTGTCGACGATGACGCCGTCCATGTCGAAGATAAACGCACGCTTCATGCCTCTTCCTCCTCCTTCGGGTCCTCAAAGCCGATCACAAGCGCTGCCGCAAAGGTGACGACGGACGAGATGAGCAGGGTGATGAGTGCATATACGATGTAGTTCTCATCCTCGCTGACCCACATTGCCATGCTGAGCAGGCCCGGCGTGACGTAGATGAATGCCTTGAGCTTTACGATCCCCGCAAAGAGCGCCGCCGCACCACTGCCAAGCATACAGGCGTACATGGGACGCTTCAGCTTCAGGTTGACACCATACATGGCAGGCTCCGTGATGCCGCCGAGGTAGGCGGTCATACCGGACGAGAGGGCGAGCGAGCGGAGCTTCTGATTCTTCGTTTTCCATGCGACCGCCATCGCCGCAGCCGCCTGCGCCATGTTCGAGCAGAGTGCCACCACGCGGATGACAGGGTC
>NZ_ALKG01000119.1 GCF_000286455.1 Selenomonas sp. FOBRC6 | reverse complement strand
GTGCTATATCAAGCTCGCCCGCATTCCTCGAATACAGCTATACAACATACCTGCCGTTCGAATGCCTCAATCTCGGACGTAGCGGCGATACCGCCCATACAACACTGGAGCGTTTTGAGCAGGATGTACTTCCGCTACACCCAGCGAATCTGCTGATCCTGACCGGATCGAACAGTCTGCGCGCCTATGGCGTCACAGCACAGGACATCATCGACGATTTGGATGAGCTGCAAAAGAAGTGTCTGAACCACGGCATTCGCCCCATTTTCCTGACGCTCCTGCCGATCAACCCTGAACACATTTCGCTTGCCTTCCACACCGAGACAGATCCATCATGGAAATGGAAGATGATGGCTGTAAACACCTGGATCAGAACGCAGGAATTCTATGTGGACATGGAGCCATATTTCTACGACAAAGAGCGGCGTATTCTGGATCCGCTGCTCTCCACGGATGGTCTGCATCCTGATATCAACGGGAAGCGGATGATGGCGGAAATCATCAATGAGCACCGCGATCTGTTCCGTGAGCTTCCATAAGCAGAAACAACGCGATTTTTCATCGCGTTGTTTTTTTATTGTCGTGATTGGATGAGCATGGCATCACCAAAGGAAAAGAAGCGATACGCTTCTGCTACAGCCGTGCGATATGCCTCCAGCGTGAACGCACGTCCCGCAAAGGCGCTGATAAGCATAATGAGGGTAGACTTCGGAAGATGAAAGTTTGTGATTACAGCGTCTACCACTTTGAATTCATATCCCGGATAGATGAATATGTTTGTCCATCCGCTCCCCGCCTCGACAGTCCCCGTAGACGAGGCTGCTGCTTCCAGTGTACGGATGGACGTTGTACCGACAGCAATAACACGTCGCCCCTCTTTTTTTGCCATATGAATGAGTTCTGCGGTCTCTGTTGGAACCGAATAAAACTCACTGTGCATCACATGATCTTCAATGGTATCGACATGAACAGGACGAAATGTGCCAAGCCCGACGTGAAGGGTGATAAAGCCAAATTGGATGCCCTTTCTGCGAAGCTCCTCCATCAGTGACTCTGTAAAGTGCAGCCCCGCTGTCGGCGCTGCAGCCGAGCCTTTCACACGGCTGTATACCGTCTGATATCGCTCCCGATCTTCCAGCTTCTCATGAATGTATGGGGGAAGTGGCATATTGCCCAAGCGATCCAGAATCTCCTCAAAGATGCCATCATAGATAAATCGTACGATACGCCCGCCAAAATCCGTATGAGCGACAATCTCGCAGGACAGTTCTTCGCCAAAGTGGACGACGGAGCCGATGCGCATTTTTTTCCCGGGTTTGACCAATGCCTCCCATTGATCTTTATCCATTTGACGCAGAAGAAAGACCTCGACCTTCCCGCCCGTATCACGCGCTCCGATGAGGCGTGCTGGAATGACGCGCGTATCATTGAAGATCAGCACATCGCCCTGCTTCAGAAAGTCTCCAAGCTGAAAAAACCGCCGATGCTCTATCGTATGATTTGATGGATCCAATACCATCAGGCGGGAGCTGTCGCGCGGCTCGACAGGCAGCTGAGCGATGCGTTCCTCCGGAAGATCGTAGTCAAAATCAGAAATATCCATGTAAATAAGCACCTTGCCTAGTATAATTTTTCAAGTGTTACGCCGGAATAGTAATAGAGCAGAATGTCCTTGTATCCTTTCCCGCTGTCTGCAAGCGCCTTGGCACCCCATTGGGACAGCCCGAGCCCGTGACCCGAGCCATATCCGCTGAAAACCACTTCTGTCCGACCAGCTCGTATGTCAAAAAGTGTACTGGGCAGAGAGAACATGGAGCGCAGATCATTGCCCGAGAGACTGATACGCCCCTTCGTTCCAACAAATTCAGCCACACGCACACGTCCTGAAGGTGTTCGGTCGGTGCTCCCCTTTCCAACGGTCAGCGGAGAAAGTCGTATCTCTTTGAGCGTACCGAGACTTTTATCGCCTGCCTCAATTTTCTGCACAAAGGATGCCATGGAGACCGTACGGCTCCACGGCTGTGTCTGCGTACGGAGTTCCTTCACGGCACGCAGATAGGGCACTGTGCTGCCCCATACATGCTCGCTGAACTCTGTCATCCCTCCTGAATCCGTATGGAAGAGCGCGTCGATGATTGCCCCCTTATAGAAGAGAACCTCGCCGCGCGTGCTGTTGACGGCGGCTGTTGTAGACTGCATTTCAGCGGACATGCCCTCATAGACCTGACAATGTGCAGTGCTGCAGAGATCAAAGCCCTCCGCGCTGTGACGCTTGCGATTCTTCAGGGCAAAGGTACGCGCTGCGATGCTCTGAGCACGCAGCGCTTCGGCAGACCAGCTTGGAGGCATCTCCTTCGGAACGACGCCGTAGAGATAGTCCTCCACAGGCACATTGTTGACGACGGTCATCCCCTGCTTCTTCAAAAGAGTGATAAATCCGCGGTAGGGCATCCCGTTCACCCTAACAAAGCCTGTAGATTCGGGCTGAATCACCAAACGCTCGCCCTTGATCTCCTTTTCGTTTGCCAAAAAACGATCCCGCATCATACGAACAGAAAGCTCTTGTCCCTGCGGAATTTTCATCATCGGCTCTTTCTCCAGATCGTCATAAACGTATAGAGCTCCGCTCGCTGCTGAGAGACGAACTTCCGCTACGCCCTGACTGAGACCGATCGTGATTTCGGGCTGCCATGATGCTGCAGCCGTCATAGGAAGAACTGTAATTGCAGCAAAGAGCACAGAAACACATAGGAAAAGATACCGATTCATAGCAAGCTCCCCTTCTGATCGTTATGCCATTAACCGCAGACGTTTCTTCTCTTTGTTTTCCTTGCGCTGCAGCTTGCGCAGCGCCCGACTGTACCGCTCCTCTTCGCTGAATACGCAGCCGCAGTAAGATTGGCGATAGAGCCCCATCTCCTTGCTGATATCGATTCCATCCTGCCAGCCGACACGAAAGTCCTCGTAGTAAAATGCAACACCGTATCGCTTCGCAAATTGTTCCGCAACGGAGCGCATGAGATCATGCTGCTGATAAATGCTGTAAAAGAGCGTGGATGTGAACGTATCAAAGCCGTGTGCTGCAGCATAGCGTGCCGTTTCCTCCAACCGCCATGTATAGCACATACGGCAGCGGCCTTTGCGCGTCCCCTCCGCCGGCAGCGCCCGTTTCAGGAACTCGCGCATTGCATACTCCTCGTCTGCGATGAAGTCCATCTGCGAGAGCTCGGCAAATTTCCGTGCATTTTGCAGTCGTTCCTCCCACTCCTGATAGGGGTGGATATTGGGATTGAAAAAGTATCCTGTGGTCTCGATTCCATCAGCACGCAGTTTTTTTAACGGGTAGCAGGAACATGGTCCGCAGCACATGTGCATGAGCAGATTCATCTTAGAGCAGTTCTCCTTGTCTGTCGTCGTTTTGTGGAAATGGAATACCCATATGCTCGTATCCACCGCGCGTGACAATGCGGCCGCGTGCTGTACGTGCAATAAACCCCAGCTGAATCAGATAGGGTTCATAGACATCCTCTATGGTCTCCGCCATCTCGCTGAGCGCCGCCGCCAGCGTCTTGAGCCCGACAGGGCCGCCAGAAAACTTTCGGATCATGACCTCCAGCATATAGCGATCCTTGTTCTCGAGACCTCTTGCATCGACCTCGAGCGCTGCGAGCGCCTCGATGGTTCCGACCTTCGATATGACGCTCTCACCCGCCACCTGTGCGATATCGCGAACACGCTTCAGAATGCGGTTCGCAACGCGCGGCGTTCCACGAGAGCGGCGCGCAATCTCGAGTGCTCCCTCGCGCTCAATGCGGACGGAAAGGATCTCCGCCGTGCGCTCGATGATAAGAAGCAGCGCCTCCGGCGTATAGTATTCCAAGCGTGACTGAATGCCGAAGCGATCGCGCAGCGGTGCGGAAAGAGCCCCCGTCTTCGTCGTTGCACCGACGAGGGTAAACGGCGCAAGATCCAGACGCAAAGAGCGCGCACTCGGCCCCTTGCCGATGATGATGTCAATGGCGTGATCCTCCATCGCGGAGTAGAGAATCTCCTCAACGTGATGGGAAAGGCGATGAATCTCGTCGATAAAGAGAACATCGTGCTCCTGCAGATTGGTGAGCAGAGACGCAAGATCCCCCTGCCGTTCAATGGCAGGCGCCGAGGTTTGACGGAAATTTGCCCCCATCTCATTCGCTATGATGGCAGCGAGTGTAGTTTTGCCAAGTCCGGGCGGACCATAGAGGAGCACGTGATCCAGCGATTCGTTGCGCGAGAGCGCCGCCTGTATGAATTTGGACAAATTCGACTTGACCTTATCCTGTCCGATGTATTCGTTCAGACGCCGCGGGCGGAGGCTATACTGCCAGCCGTCCGTTGACTGTTCCTCGAAGGAGCTGATTTCCTCATCCTCATATATATCGCTCATCGAACCCCTCCTTTCTCAAAAACGCTGCAGTTCTGCCAATGCATAGCGAATCAGTTCCTCTGTACTCTCTCCATCGCTCTTTTTCTTAAACACCGACTGAATCTCGCTCTGCTGGAAACCAAGACTGAGGAGCGCCTCCGTTGCCTCTGCAACCATATCCCCCATGCCATCGCCGATCTCCGTTATATCATTCGTATCGGCATCCGCATCAAAGGATGTGGATGCGAGTTTATCCTTGAGTTCCAAGATGATCCGTTCGGCGGTCTTTTTCCCAATGCCCGGGAGCTTCGTGATCGCCTTGACATCCTTCTGATGGATCATACGGTAAAAATCATTTGCCGTCGTCGCGGAGAGAATCCCCTGCGCTACCTTTGGCCCGATTCCGGAAATACCAATCAGATGCTGAAAGAGGTCATATTCCTCCTGTGAGAAGAATCCATAAAGAAGAAGCGCATCCTCTCGTACATGAGTGTGCACATAGAGCATAACCTCCTCACCGACGGAGAGATGCGTACGTGTTGCGTGCGATATGAACACGCGATAGCCGACATCGCGGACATCCAAAAAACAGTAATCCGAAAATACATGCGTCACCTTGCCGCGCAAAAATCCAATCATTGCTCCCTGCTCCCCATTCTATATGCGATTGCGCCATGCAATGCTGTCTACACAGTGCGCGGCACTGATGGCGACGGCAAGTGCGTCCGCCGTATCGTCCGGATGAGGCGGCTCAGGAAGGTTCAGCAGCTTCGTCACCATATATATGACCTGCTCCTTCGTCGCCTTTCCATAACCCGTCACAGACTGCTTGACCTGTAGCGGTGTCCGCTCCACAATCGGAATATTGTTCTGCGCTGCCGCGAGAAGGACGATGCCGCGCGCCTGCCCGACCGGAATCGCTGTCGTGACATTCCGATTGAAAAAAAGCTGCTCTACCCCCATTGCATCGGGGGAATACTTTTGGATGAGCACTTCCAGTTCTGTATATATTTTCAACAGGCGTTTTTCCACCGCCATCTTGGATGGTGTTGTGATGGCGCCATAGGAACGGGCACGTATACGCAAACCTTCCTGCTCCACAAAACCATAGCCACAAATGGCGGTTCCGGGATCAATACCGAGTACTAACATCTTCTCATTCTTAAAAGAGTGCAGACACAAAGCGTCTGCACTCTTTTAAGGAATCCTCCGCTTATTCATCCATCTCATAGTTGCTGTAGACGTTCTGGACATCGTCATTGTCCTCGAGCGCGTCGATCAGGGTCTGCATCTTTTCAGCATCCTTGTCAGCGAGATGCACTGTCGTATCCGGCACCATCGTCACCTCTGCAGATGCTGTCTCAATGCCCTTTTCTCCAAGCACTGTTTCAATTGCCTCGAATGCCTCCGGCTCAGCAATGATTTCAAAGACATCGTCCTCCGCGCGCATATCCTCTGCGCCCGCCTCCAAGACGATCTCGAGGAGGGCATCCTCATCGTCAAACGCCTCACGCTCTACGATAAAGACTGCCTTCTTCTTGAACATCCACGCAACGCAGCCATCCTGACCGAGGTTGCCGCCATACTTGGAAAAGAGATGGCGCACATCCGCCGCCGTGCGGTTGCGGTTATCCGTCAGGATGTCGAGCATGACCGCAGTACCGCCCGGGCCGTAGCCCTCGTAGAGAACCTCCTCGTAATTGCTGCCCTCTGTCGCACCAAGCCCCTTCTGGATGGCGCGATTGATATTGTCCTTCGGGATATTGTTCGCCTTTGCCTTGGAAAGTGCCAGCTTCAGGCGCATATTGCCCGTTGGGTCACCGCCGCCCATGCGGACGGCAATCGTAATCTCACGCCCAATCTTTGTGGTGATCTTTCCACGAATGGCATCATTTGCGCCCTTCTTGCGTTTGATATTTGCCCATTTTGAATGTCCTGACATCGTTCGATCTCCTTCCTGACCGGCTCCGGATGGTCAATATACAAGCTGATAGTGCTTTTTCTTTCCTTTTTTGACAAGTGCGGTGCCGTCCATGAAATCCGACTCCTGCAATACGTAGTGTTCGTCCGCAACACGGACATCATTCAGCGTAAGCCCCCCCTGCTGAATCAGGCGACGCGCCTCCCCCTTCGAGGGGAATACGCCGCCGCGCGTGAGCGCATCCACGAGTTTTTCACCGATCTCCACGTGAATCTGCGGGAGCTCTGCCGCCGTACCGCCGCCAAAAAGAGCCTTTGCCGTCTCCTGCGCCTTCCGCGCCTCCTCTTCGCCATGAACAATCTTGGTCGCCTCATAGGCAAGGATTTCCTTGGAGCGATTGATCTCCTGTCCCTCGGCCACCGCAAGACGGCGCACTTCCTCCATCGGAAGATAGGTGAGCAAGGAGAGGCAGATCTCTACATCGGCATCATCAATATTGCGCCAGTACTGATAGAAGTCATAGGGCGAGGTCTTTTCTGCATCGAGCCAAAGCGCACCGCCTGCGGTCTTGCCCATCTTCGTACCGTCGCTCTTCGTGAGCAGCTTGTTCGTGAGTCCGAATACCGCGAGATTTTTCTTGCGGCGGCAGAGCTCCACCCCAGCGATGATATTCGACCACTGATCGTCTCCGCCCATTTCCAGCTTGCAGCCGTAGCGTTTGTTGAGCTCGAGGAAATCATACGCCTGCATGATCATATAGTTGAACTCGAGGAAGGTCAGCCCCTTCTCCCAGCGCTGTTTATAGCTTTCAGCGGCGAGCATGCGGTTGACGGTAAAATGTGCGCCGACATCGCGCAGCAGCTCGATGTAGTTGAGCTTGCGCAGCCAGTCCCCGTTATCCACCATGATTGCCCGATCATTCGAGAAGTCAATGAAGCGCGAGATCTGCTTACGGAAACAGTCGCAATTATGGCGGATGGTCTCGTCCGTCATCACCTTGCGCATGTCCGTGCGCCCCGAGGGATCACCAACGGTTCCGGTGCCGCCTCCCACGAGACAGATCGGACGGTGTCCCGCACGCTGCATGTGAGACATCGCCATGAGCGCGATCAAATGGCCTGCATGGAGGCTGTCTGCCGTCGGATCAAATCCCGTATAAAAGGAAATTTGTTCCTGACCGAGCAGCTCGCGCAGCCCTTCCTCATCGGTGCATTGTGCAAGAAATCCGCGTTCCTTCAGTATGTCAATGGCGTTCAATATACTACCTCTTTCTTGGGCTTCCTTAATTCTGCCCTTTTTCTACGCCCATCCCAGGTTCTGGCGCATCTGCAGACGCAGGAGATGATGTGCGCGACGGTGCAGATGTGGAGCGATCCGCTCCGCTCTTATTTGAGTTTGAAGACGTCGACTTCCCTGCATCCTTCCCCTTATCATCCGTTTTCTTCTTCGCGTCTTTATCTTTTTCCGGATCTTCAATCGAAACATCCGAATCAGACGAGGCGGAAAATGCGGGTGAACCCTCGAAATTTCGTACGGGAAGTCCCGCATGGGCTTTCAGCATGAAGGCCTGCCATATAACGGCGGGTGTGGTTCCGCCTGCCATGCCGTGCAAATCTCCTACGCTGTCATTGCCGATCCAGACACCTGCCACGAGATCCGGCGTATAGCCGACGAACCATGCGTCATGATAATCGCTCGTCGTTCCTGTCTTGCCCGCCGCAGGTCTCCCGATGTTGGCGCGCGTTCCCGTACCGCGTCGGATGACCTCTTCCATCATCGCCGTCATTGTGGCGGCATTCGCTGCAGAGATGACACTTTTTTCCTTCCGCTCCGCCTCCTCGAGCACCTTGCCCGTGCGCGAGACGACGCGGAGGATGGCAACCGGCTGGACATGAATGCCGCGATTCGCAAACGTACCATATGCGCTCGTGAGCTCCAGCGGTGTGACACCGCGCGTCATCCCCCCCAGTGCGATGGCAAGATTGCGGTCATTTGTCGCGCCGTCGAGCACAAACGTCGATATACCCATCTCCTGTGCATAGTAGATTGCCTTATCGATGCCGATGTCCTGTGCGATGCGCACCGTCGGGACATTCAGCGACCAACGCACGACATCGCGCAGCCGCACCTTGCCCGAGAAGTTGCGGCTGTAGTTCTGCGGTTCCCATCCACCAATCTTCAGCGGCTTGTCGTCAATGATGGAATCAGGCGTATACTTATTCTCGAGTGCCGCAGCAAAGACAAAAGGCTTGAACGCAGAACCGGGCTGACGCACTGCTTGCGTCGCACGATTGAACTGATCCGTGCCGCGTCCGCCGACCATTGCTCGGATATATCCCGTATGCGGATCGATGGCGACCAAAGCCCCCTGCGGCTGAACGATGCCATTTGCGTCCGTAAAGTACGTAGGAAGATTCTTCATGGCGCTTTCCGCAGCGGCTTGGAGATCCATATCGATGGTGGTATAGATCTTGAGGCCATCTTTATAGATGGCATCATCGCCATATTTCTCCGCAAGCTGCTGCAGCACATAGTCGACAAAATATGAGGGGCCGTTTCCGCCGTCGTTATTGCTCTTTGCGATGGAGAGCGATTCTTTCTTTGCAGTGTTTGCTTCGCTCTCCGTGATATAGCCATACTTGACCATCTGATCGAGAACCACAGCTTTGCGCTCGGTTGCGGCTTCGATGTTGTTGATCGGAGAATAGTAGTTTGGACTCTTGGGAATGCCCGCCAGCATGGCGCATTCATTCAGCGTCAGATCCTTGACGTCCTTGCCGAAATACGTGCGTGCCGCAGCCTGAACGCCATACGCTCCCTGACCGAAATAGATCTGGTTCATATAGAGCTCGAGGATTTCCTGCTTGGTATACTGACGTTCGAGCTGGAGTGCAAGAAACACTTCCTGAATCTTTCGTTTCAGCGTCCGATCCTGCGTCAGATAGGCATTCTTGGCAAGCTGCTGCGTGATCGTAGAGCCGCCCTCCGTGACCGTGCGGCCACGAATATTTGCCCAAACGGCGCGGACAATGCCGCGGGGATCGATGCCGATGTGCTCGTAGAACCGATTATCCTCAACGGCAATGAATGCATTCTGAAGATCCTTCGGAATCTCATTGATCCCAACCGGTCTGCGGTTCTCAGCCGCATGTATATTGGCGATTTCATTGCCATGGATGTCGTAGATCTGAGACGATGCCGGCGGCACAATATCCTCCGCGAGATTTGGTCTGGTATTCAGACTTGCCGTGAGGAATCCGCAGCCAACGCCGATGATCATGACAAACAGGATCAGACCCATGACGAGAATTGCTTTTCCAAGAACGGAGCCGTTATTTGACTTCTTTGTTGCTTTTTTTTCGCTTTTCTGCATAGATACCTTCCTGTCTGGATGTCTCTCCACTGCGCATACTGTGTCCAATTCTCCTTATTTTAACACAAACTGCAAATTTTGTAAGGATATTTTGTCAAAAATGGAGCCGCATGCTGTCAGAATCACCTATTTCAGTTCCACAACAGTCGCTCCGGTGCCACCTTCGGAAATATCCGCAAACGCAAATGACAGTACGGAGCGATGATGTTTCAGATACTCCTGCAGCCCTTGCCGCAGCGCACCCGTACCCTTCCCGTGAATCAGAAGGATCTTGGAGAGCCCTGTGAAAACAGCGTCATCGATAAATTTTCCAAGCACGGATTCCGCTTCGGACACGGTCATGCCGCGCACATCGATCTGCGGTCGGATCTCCGCCGCTTTTCTGGAAATCGATGCCGCAACGCGCACCTTCTCCACAGGCGGCTTTTGTGCTTTCCGTTTGACAAATCTGCACGCGCTCATCTTGACAATCGTGCGCAGTCCGCCCACCTGAACAGCAAGCTCGTGCCCCTGAACGGAGAGCACCGTCCCCTCCTGCGCGAGGCTGTCAATATAGACAATATCGCCGGTTTGAATGTCATCGGGGCGCATGGGTTTGCCGACCGGAGTACTGCGCACTGTACGTGCCGGAACGTATGCCTCATCCAGTCTGTTTCGGGCTTCCTGAATCGCCTTGCGACGCTCCTTGACACCGTGATCATCGAACTGATCCTTGAGTGACTTGATCGTTTCCTCTGCGCTGCGCCGTGCCTCGCGCACGATGTTATTTGCCTCCTCGCGCGCCTTGTGCAGGAGCTCCTGCCGAGATGCGGCAAGTGTTTCACGTTCGCTGCGCAGACGTGCCTCGACAGCTGTTATTTCACGCTCTTTGTCATACAGTACACGATTCCTTATCTCGTAGTCCTTCTTTTCCTGTTCGAGTTCATTGACAACGCGTTCGAAATGCGTATGCTCCTCATTGACATAGATTTCTGCACGCGCAACAATCTCCTGCGGCAAGCCGAGCTGCCGACTGATCGAAAAGGCATTGCTCGCTCCCGGAATTCCGATCAGGAGACGATAGGTCGGACGCAGCGTCTTTAAGTCGAATTCCACCGAGGCATTCTCCACGCCCGTTTGTGTGTAGGCGTAGGTCTTGAGCGCCGCATAATGCGTCGTTGCAAGAACGGCGATATCACGCTGCAAGAAGTGCTCGATAATGCTGCGCGCAAGAGCAGCGCCCTCATCGGGATCGGTGCCCGCCCCGACCTCATCCAGCAGGATCAGGTCGCCCTGCTGCGCCTTGTCGATGATGCGAACGATGTTCCTCGTATGCGCCGAGAAGGTGGAAAGGCTCTGTTCAATGCTCTGCTCGTCTCCGATATCCGCATAGATATTGGGATAGACGGGAAGTTCCGAATCCGGCGCCGTCGGCAGGAAGCAGCCGGACTGCGCCAGAAGTGCCAAGAGTCCGAGCGTCTTCATGCTCACGGTTTTGCCGCCCGTATTTGGTCCCGTAATGAGGAGTATGGAAAAGTTCTTGCCGAGCTCGATATCAATTGGTACGACCTTATCCTTTGAAAGCAGCGGATGCCGCGCCCGCTTCAGCTGAACAATTCCATCACGATTCAGCGTTGGCGGATATGCCTCCATCTCGCGCGCAAGACCCGCACGGGCAAAGATAAGGTCAATCTCCGCGAGAATCTCACAATTTTCCGCGAGAATCGCGGCGGACTGTGCAATCTCCCCCGATAGCTTCTGCAAGATGCGCTGAATCTCCTGCTCTCGTGCAAGCCCCATCTGCCGCACGATATTATTCAGCTCTACCGTCGCCAACGGCTCCACGAAAAGCGTTGCACCGCTTGACGATTGATCGTGAATCACACCAGGGAAATAATTGCGGTATTCCTGTTTGACGGGAATAACGTAGCGCTCATCGCGCACGGTGACAATCGCTTCCTGAAAATATTTCTGATTCGCCGCATCGTGCAGGATGGCGGACAGCCGATCCTTTACACGTGCTTGCGCCGTATGGAGTTCGCGCGTGATCCTGCGCAGCTCAGGGCTGGCATCATCGCGAAAATTCCCGTGCTCATCAATCGTATCCCTAAGATGGCGCTCCAATGTGCCAAGGATTTCAATCGGTCTTGCCATATCCTTGAGGAGCGAAACATCCTGCACGAGATCGCGAAAAAAATATTTCACATTCCGCATGCCGCCCATTGTACTCATAATGGAACGAAGTTCATCGAGCTCGAGAACGGAGCTCATTGTCGCCTTTTTCAAGATTACACGCAGATCGTAGATCCCGCCGAAGGGCGGCGACTGCATCTGTTGAATCTGTACCGCCTCCGCCGTTTCTGCATGGAGTCGCACGACCTCATCGTAGTCGCCGGACGGTATGACGCTGCGGCAGCGCTCCTTACCGCGTACGGAGGCGGCAAATGATGCCAGCCAATTTGTGATTTTCTCGTACTCCAAGACCTTGAATGACTCAGTGTCCATAGATACCTCTTATAAGATTCCGCGGAAATAGTGACCGCGTGTAATATCATTGCCCTCCTGCATACGCAGATACTGCTCATCTTCTTCCCTGAGCGAGCCTTTGTGCCGCATTGCAGCCCGATACATCCGAATAACGCCCACCAGCTCATTGACCGGCATCCCGCGCCCCTCAATCCGCAGCGTTGCCACGCCCATATGGAGAAGCTGATGCACATAGGGCAGCAGGGATAATTGCTTGCTGTTCAAGATGTGCATACGGCAGAATTGATCGGTCATCACGGGGAAATCCACTCCCTTGCGGTCGCGGAGATAAAAGTCCTGTCTGCGGCAGGGCATCGAGCATTTCCCCGTATCGAGATTGCCAAGAAAACTGCCCAGGACACAGTACTCCGAAATCATAAGCGGGAGACGCCCGCTGACAAGAGTCGTGAGAGGCATGGGGCTTGCCTTTACAAGGCGCTCCATCTGCCTGCTGTTGAGTTCGGGCGATAGCGTTGCTTCGCCGAATCCATATGAATAGAGAAAATCCAGTGCAGACGGGTTATAGGAGATCATCGAATAATCCGCATGGAGCGTAACGGGAACGCGCTCGCGTGCAAGGAATGCCGTACCGATGTGGTGGACGTGCAGCGCCGACGGCAACTTCTCTCCAAAGCCCTCAAAGAGACGGATCAGAGCCGCCTGCTCGTCCCCGCGCACAATGCGGGGCGTGTTGTAGTCGATCCGCACGCCGCATTCCTGTGCATAGTCCCATGCAGCTTCATAGTCCTTCGGATGCAATGAAATACCGCGGAGAGATTCTCCTCCGTAGAGAATGCCGTCCGCACCAGCGGCGACAGCCGCCTTCATCGCCGCCAGATCATCGACCGCAGCCATCAGCGCAGCGGGAGCTGGCAGCTCTGTTTTGTGTCTTACCGGCATTGCACTATTTTTCGCGGCAATCCGCACGGTATCGCTTCGCTTTTGCTGAAAACGATGTGTGCGAAGCTCCTCAAGTGAGGCAATGGCAGAGCGGCGCAGATTATTCAGTTCGCTGACGGGCACCATCACAGTATCGTCCATCTCACAGGACAGTTCCGCAAGGGAAAACAGTGTTGTTCCAAGTCGTCCCATCTGTTTCTGCACAGTCTCGATGGTGAGAGGGCGGTTATTCGCTCGCGCGACAACATAGTCACTCTCACTGTCCACAGCATTCCCCGCATCATCCTCAACGTGGAGACGCAGCTTTTCTCCGAGCCTTGCATAAAGAACAGCACAAAGCGGGATTTTTTCGCTGTGCACGGGATCATAGGAATGTCTTGCCGCATCCATGAGGTTCGCATCATAGACCTTGAATACGCGGTCATTCATATGCACCTTGCCGCGGATGACGAACGACACTGTATCTCCCGCAGCCGCTTCACTGCACTCTTTTCCCTGTGCATCGTATAGATGCTCGATCTCAGCACTGACACGGCCGCCGACCTTCACCCAAAAATCCACCTGATCTCCGATGGCGAGTTTTCTGGACAGCTTCACCGTGACGCGGTGCGAACTGCGGTCATACCCAGAAACGCGCCCGATCAGGAGGCCGCGGTTGTTCGGTCGCCGATCGCTCATCATATATTTGCCTTGGCGTTTTTCCATATATGCCGTTGTAAAGTCACGGTTGAACACCTGCGCCAGATGATCGAGATCCTCCGCGTCAACGGGGGCACTCTCGCGATGGAGATAATGGTCGATCGCCTTGCGATATGTATGCACAATCGTTGCGACATACTCGGGGCGCTTCATGCGTCCCTCGATTTTCAGCGAATCAATGCCCGCATCAAGCAGCTCAGGGATGAGTTCGATCGTATTCAGATCGCGCGGCGAGAGAAGGAAGTTCCCAGCCGACTCCCCAAGCACATCCTTTCCGTTGGCATCGACCAATGTATAGGGCAGACGACAGGGTTGCGCACAGCGCCCGCGATTGCCGCTGCGGCCGCCGATCATGCTGCTCATCAGACATTGCCCCGAGTAGCAGACGCAGAGCGCGCCATGCACGAATGACTCAATTTCAGCACGGCTCTCGGCACAGATGTGGCGAATCTCTGCAATGGAAAGCTCGCGCGCCAGTACGACACGCGAAAAGCCAAGCTCCTCCAGCGCCCGAACACCAGCGAGATTATGTACCGTCATCTGGGTGCTCGCATGCAGCGGAAGCTGCGGAACGACCTCCTTCGCCACGCGTACAGCACCGAGATCTTGCAATAGTACAGCATCTGCACCCACATCGTAGAGAAAGGCGAGATATTCTTTTAACTGCGGAAGTTCATCGCTGTCGACAATCGTATTGACAGCAACATGAACCTGCACATTTTTGAGATGTGCGTGCCGAATGACCTCCGCCATCTCATCCTCATCAAAATTGGAGGCGTAGGCGCGTGCGCCAAACATCTTTCCGGCAAGATAAACTGCATTTGCTCCGTTTTCTACGGCAGCGAGAAATGCTTCCTTCGTTCCCGCAGGAGCGAGTAATTCAACCAATGACTTCAATCCTTTGCATTGTGTGAGAACACAGAGACATTCTCTCCATCCGCCCCGCCATCGTCGTCCCCGTCTTCATGCTCGATGACATCCGCTGCAGCGCGCATTTCCTCGAAGAGGCGCAGCTGGTCATCATCCAGCGTATCCTTGACATCGTCCATCTCCGGGAGTTCAGGAAGATCCGCAATCTGCTCGAGCCCGAATGCGCGCAGGAACAAATCCGTCGTTCCGTAGAGAATCGGACGCCCGATCACATGCTTGCGCCCCATTTCACAGATCAGCTCGAGTTCGAGCAGCCGTCCAATGGAACGCTCTGCACGCACCCCACGGATATGCTCCACTTCCTGCTTTGTGATCGGCTGCTTATACGCAATGATGGAAAGCGTCTCCATTGCCGAAGACGAGAGTGTCGGCTGCACCTTTTCGGACAGCTTCTTCACCCACGGAAAGGCGTTTGGATGTGTCACGAGCTGATAGCCACCTGCCGATCTGCGCAAAAAGATTCCGCTCCCGCGCTCCGAAAGGATATGTTCCAGCTCGGTTAGTGTTTCCTGCACTTCCCACTCGGGTGCCTCAATGATTTCAGCGAGTTTCGGTACGGAGAGCGGAATTCCGGCAGCGAACAAAACGGCTTCCAATATGCCCGCCCGATTAAGAGACTGCACGGCTCCCCTCCTTTGCCGAAATGACGATTTCATAGTAGAGATGTTCCTGGGAGATATAGACCATCTGCATTTTTGCAAGTTCCAAAAGTGCCAAAAAGGCGGACAGAAGCTCCTCGCGCGTTCCCGTTGGAAACGCCTCATTCAATTTGATTCTGCCGTTCCTGTGCCTAAGCAGCTCGAGAATATCCGTCATCTTGTCCTGCACGCGATATTCCTCTGCCGATACTACAACGGCGGGAATCACAGGCTCTTCTCGTACGCGCTGCACATCCGCAAAGATGCGCATAAGAGCCTCTGCTGAAAGCCCCATAATCGGCAGCCGATGTGCGGGGAGCGGCATCGGCGCGCGCTCCACATACGGGCTCTGGGCATCGTTCAGGGAGAATAGTATGGACGAGACCTCCTTGAACCGACGATATTCAAGCAACCGCTCCACAAGCTCCATGCGCGGATCTTCCTCCTGATCTTCCGCTGCATCGCTCTTCGGCAGCAGCATACGCGATTTGATCCGCAGGAGCGTCGCCGCCATCACGAGAAATTCGCTTGCATATTCAATATCAAATTGATACAACGTATCGATGTGATCCAGATATTGACGCGTCAAATCCGCAATAGGGATGTCATAGAGATCAATTTTATTCTTTTCGATCAGATGCATGAGCAGATCCATCGGTCCCTCAAACGCATCCAATTTGACAAGATAATCCGCCGCCATAGACAGTCCTAGAACAAGAGCGCACTGCCGATCGCACTGTATACGCCGTATACGAGACGAAACAGCGGCATGAGGACAACGCTCAGCAGAGGTGTTGCAATGAACACAATCATAATGAGCAGACTGTAGCGCTCGATCGCCTGATAGCGATATGCGAGATCTGGCGGCAGAAGGTTGCGCACAATATGCGAGCCGTCCAGCGGCGGAATCGGAAGCATATTGAAGATCGCGAAGTTGACGTTGTAGACAAAGATCATCTGTATGATCCCGTATGTAATCGGTGAAACATCGATATTATGCGAGCGAATGAAGAGGATCATATAGAAGGCAATAAATCCAAGCAGCAGATTCATCGCAGGACCAGCGACAGACACCAGAATATCATCCCGACGCGGCTGACGAAAATTGCTTGGATTCACCATGACGGGCTTTGCCCATCCAAAACGGACGAGAAAGAGCATGATGAGTCCGATGGGATCGATATGCGCGCGCGGGTCGAGTGTCAGACGCCCCATCAGGCGCGGTGTGAAGTCTCCGAGTGAGACGGCAGCACGCGCATGCGCATACTCGTGAAAGGTCATGGCAATGATGAGCCCCGGTATTCCGAGCAGCATCTCTTCAAAATCAAATCCGAACATATATCTCTCCCACTCGTCAGACGCTCAGGCGTTCTTCTGCCATCAATAAGGAAATGATGGTCTTGGAGTCGATGATCTCTCCTGTCCTCACCATCGCAAGAGCCTCGGCAAACGGCATTTGAACGACATTGACAAACTCATCCTCATCTGTATGCTGCTGTCCGACCGACAACCCGTGCGCGAGATAGAGATGAATGTACTCGTTGGAAAATCCGACCGTTGTTGCAATCGTTGTCAGCTTCTCATACTGCTCTGCCGTATAGCCTGTCTCCTCCGACAGCTCGCGGCGTGCACAGTGCAGGGGATCCTCCCCCTCCATATCGAGCTTTCCTGCAGGCACCTCAAGCGTTACCTTCCCGATGGGATAGCGAAACTGCCGCACCAGAATCACATTGCCGTTCGGCATCACGGGGAGCACCGCCGCCGCGCCCGGGTGGTGAATCCACTCGCGTACGCACTCCTTCCCGTTCGGCAGACGCACCATATCACGGCGCACATGGAGCAGCGTGCCGTCAAAGATATGCTCACCGCTGCACTTTGTTTCTATAAGATCCTCATACATGGCGGATCCCCCTTTCATCCACATATCCTCTTCGTCATTCTGCAGCTTCGTCCGCACGCTTGACGAATAGAGCGCTCACAAAATCCTCCGCATGGAAGGGTCGCAGATCGTCCATCCCCTCGCCGACACCGATCCACTTGATCGGAATGGACAGCTGCGACTTGATGCCGATGGTTACGCCGCCCTTTGCCGTTCCGTCGAGTTTCGTAAGCACAACGCCGGAAACAGGCGCAGCCTGCGTAAAAAGCTCTGCCTGACTAATCGCATTCTGCCCGGTACCTGCGTCAAGGACGAGTAGCGTCTCATGCGGTGCCCCCGGAATCTCACGTCTAATGACACGATAGATCTTCTCGAGTTCCTGCATGAGATTGGACTTGGTCTGGAGGCGTCCCGCCGTATCGACAATGACAATGTCGATATTGCGTGCCTTCGCTGCCTGCATAGCATCAAAGACAACAGCAGCAGGGTCGGAACCCTCGCCGTGCTTTATCACCTGTGCATCTGCACGCTTGCCCCAGATCTCGAGCTGATCAATGGCGGCTGCACGAAAGGTATCCGCTGCCGCGAGCAGGACGGACTTCCCCTCTCTGCGATAATAGGCGCTCAGTTTCCCGATGGTCGTCGTCTTGCCGACACCATTCGTGCCAACAACGAGCAGCACCGTCGGTCCCTGCTCTGCCATATGGAATGTATTCTCTCCCACTTCCAGAATCTGTACGATCTCCTTTTCCAAAAAGGGGATCAGATCCTCGGGCGTGCGTATTTCCTTCTGCTTGATTCCCTTGCGCACTGCTGCAATGAGCGTCTCCGTCGTCTTAACGCCGACATCCGCCATCAGCAGAGTCTCCTCGAGATCGTCGATCAGCTCATCGTCAATATCGGCATATCCGATGATGAGGCGTTCAATATTATGCGTGAAGTTCTCCCGTGTCTTCGTCAGACCTTTTTTCAGTCGATCAAAGAATCCCACAATAGCTCCTTTCTGCTTTTCAGGCGGACTGCTCCGCTTCATAATCCTTCAAGCGTATGGACAGCACCTTTGATACGCCGGCATCCTCTACCGTAACGCCATACATGGTATCCGCCGCACGCATGGTTCCCTTTCGGTGCGTGACGACGATAAACTGCGTGTTCTTTGCAAACTCCTGCAGGAATTCACCGAAACGCGAGACATTCGCCTCATCGAGCGGCGCGTCGATCTCATCCAGAATGGAGAACGGCGAGGGGCGATAGCGCAGGAAGGAAAAGAGCAATGCGATGACTGTGAGTGCGCGTTCGCCGCCGGAAAGCGCGGAGAGGTTCTGCCGCTTCTTGTCGGGCAGGGTCACGAGGATCTCAACGCCACTGCTTAGTATATCCTCTTTGTCCGTCAGACGCAATTCCGCAATGCCGCCGCCAAAGAGACGCACGAAGATTTCGTTAAAGTATTCCTGAATCTGATGGAACGCATCGCGAAATGTGCGCGTCATATCCTGATCAATCTTCTGGATAATTTGCTCTATATCCTGTTTTGCGGCGCTCAGGTCGGCAATCTGTGCCTCTTCCTCCTCGTAGCGTGCCTTCTTCTCCGCATACTCCTCGACGGCATTCGGGTTCACAGAGCCGAGCGCCTGAATGTCATTCTCCAATGCGCGCAGACGCTTCTCCAACGATGCCTCGTCCACGTCCAGAATACCTGCTGCCGCCGCCTCCGGCGTCAGACCGAAGTCGGACAGGAGACGCGTACGGCAGTCCTCGATACGTATGTGAATGCGCTCCAACTGCTTATCACAGTCGTGCTGCTTTGTGCGGATGGCTTCTATACGCGAAACGGCGCTCTTGACGGCAGCGTCGAGAACACGGCTCTCCGCCTCATGTGCCAAGCGCTGATCCTTGAGTACGGCGCTGCGCTTTTCATGTTCTTGGAGTGCGGCATCCTGATCGTCAATGTCTCTCTCGAGTTCCGAGAGCCGCTGCTCATCGACTCGCAGTTCATCCGCAAGCTGCGTCGCCTGATCCATAACTTCGCTCAGTGAACGGTGCGCCTCCGCATGTTCGAGTTCGCGCGATTTGCGATTGCGCTCTCCCGTCTCGATCTCTGCGGACAGCGCAGCGACTGCAACATCCAGTGTATGCAGGTGCTCGTGCTGTTCGCGGCGCGCGGTGCGCAGCTCTTCGCAGCGTTCATTCAGCTGCGCGATCGCCTCGGTAAAGCGCGACTCGTGATCTGTGCATACGGCAATATGGCGCTCGATCCGCGTGCGTCTCGCAGCGAGCTGCGCTCCGCGCGCCAGACGCGCATCCTCCGCCCGCTCCATCTCCTGCAGCGTCGCCATCTGATCTGCGATGCGCTCCTCTAACACACGGCGCTTCCCGCGCTCATCCACAAGCTCCTGTGAGAGCCGATCTGCTGCCGTCCGATTTTCTGTATAACGATTGCTCGTCTCCTTGAGCTGTTGTTTCTGCTGCTCCAACGAGACCCGTATATCCCTATGCGCTTCCTCCTGCGCGCGCAGAGTGTCGCTCAACGTCTCGATCTCTGCACGCCGATTCAGCAGCGCGGATGATTGCTTCCTCCGTCCGCCGCCTGACAGTGAGCCGCCGGGGTTCAGCAGTTCGCCTGTCAATGTCACAATACGGAGGCGGTACCCCTCCTGTTTTGCAACAATCAGGGCATCATCCAAATTCTCCATCACGAGCGTCTGTGCAAGCAGATGATCGGCGACCTTCTGAAATCTCCCCTCCGCCTGCACGAGTGTATTCGCCCAGCCAATTACCCCGTGACACCTCCGCAGGTCGACTGCACGCGGTTGGCGCACCGTGATCGTTGTCAGCGGCAGGAATGTGACACGTCCGCCATTTTTGCGCTTCAAATAGGAGATGGCAGCCTTTGCTGTATCCGTATCCTCCGTGACGATATTGCGCACGCTCCCGCCGAGCGCCACGTCAATTGCCGTGAGATAGCGCTCAGGGATGCGGATGAGATCGGCGACCGTTCCGGAGACATTTTTGCGCCAGCCCTCCTGTGCCTGCAGGACAATCTGCACATCCCGCCCGAAGCCTTCATAACTGTCCTGCATGCGCCGCTGAAAATCAAGGCTCTGCCGTATGCGCAGGAGCTCCGCATCCGACTGCCGCAGCTGCGCCTCATCACGATCAATCGTACGGCGAAGGTCTCCAATCTCTGTATGAAGCTGATCTCCTTCCTGAGAGAACTGCTGCATCTTCTTCTCAGAGAGGTTGATAGCGTGATTGATGTGCGCGAGTTCGCCCTGCGCCGCCGCAAGGAGATCCTGACGCCGTGCACGCTCCTCCTCTTGCTGCCTGTTCTCCTCCTCCGTATGTGCCGCATTCCGAGCGACGGCAAGCTCCTCCCGCAGACGCGCCAGTACCCGCTGTACGGCATGACGGGAGTGCTCCTCCTGCGCCATGTGCTGCTCCTCGCCCGCAATGATCTCATCCAGCCGCTCGGACGCGACCTGAGCCGCCGTCTGCTGCACATTTTTTTCCGTAATCTCAGCGCGTTTGCGTTCTAACTGTACTTGGATCTGGACGATTTCCTGATCGGTCGCATCAATCTTGGCAGACGCAGATACGCGCATGCGCTCGATATCCTCTTCGCGCTTCTTCCCCTGATCCTGCCGCCCCTTGATGAGCGCCGCCTCCTGTCGGAGTGTATCCAGCTTCTCCTGCACACTGCGCCCCACCTGCTCCTCGGCCTGCATGCGGTGGTCGATGACGGTGATGTCAGCCTCAAGCGCGTTCTTTTTCCCCTCTGCATCCATACGTGCACGCATTTCGCGCGCCTCTTCATCACGATGCATGCGCAACGTCTGATCCAAAGCATCCTGTTCCTGCATGAGACGCCCGTGCTGATGTACGAGCGCCGTCATCTGATACTGTCGCCGCTCGGCATCGAGACTGCGGAACTTCATGGTCTTTTCCGACTGCGCGGCGAGCGGCTCAAGCTCTGCCGCATGCGCGTACATGATATCATTCAGACGTACGAGGTCACCCTCGTTCTCACGCAGCTTGCGCAGACCCTCCTGCTTGCGTGTACGGTACTTCGTGATTCCCGCAGTTTCCTCAAAGAATACGCGGCGGTCTTCGGGGCGGCTGTCGAGGATATCGTTCAATCGGTTCTGTCCGATGATGCTCATGCCGTCATGTCCGATGCCCGTATCCGCAAAGAGCTGGTAGATGTCCTTAATACGGCAGCGCGAATCATTGAGATACACCTCGCTGTCGCCGTTGCGGTACAGGCGGCGCTTGACAACGACCTCGTCATAGTCAATCGGCAGCATCTTGTCCGTATTGTCAAAGACCAGAACGACCTCCGCCACGCTGAGCGCACGGCGTGCAGCAGAGCCGGCAAAGATGATGTCCTCGGAGCGCAGGCCGCGCAGCATGCGAATATTCTGCTCGCCGAGCACCCAGCGAACAGCGTCCGTGATATTGCTTTTGCCACTGCCATTCGGACCCACTACGGCGGTGATTCCCTGATCGAACTGCACGACAATCCGCTCTGCGAATGACTTGAATCCGTACGCTTCCAAGCGCTTTAACTGCACGCAACGCACCAGCCTTTCCCCATTAGTTCACCCATTATAACAGAACGGATGGGAAATTTCAAAAAACGGTATCTTCCGTAAATAAACTATGCTATAATAAAATTGTTCGTGGGATATTTTTAGCTTTAATAGGGGGTAATCACATGCCACTTGTCGGAACAAAGGAGATGTTTAAGAAAGCCTATGAGGGCGGCTACGCCATCGGTGCTTTCAACGTCAACAACATGGAGATCGTTCAGGGCATTACGGATGCTGCGGGAGAGCTCAAGTCCCCTCTGATCCTGCAGGTCTCCGCAGGCGCACGCAAGTATGCGCGCCATGAGTACCTTGTCCATCTTGTCAAGGCTGCACTCGAAATCAACAATATTCCCATTGCTCTGCACCTCGACCACGGCGCAGACTTCGATATCTGCAAGTCCTGCATCGACGGTGGCTTCACCTCCGTCATGATCGACGGCTCGCATCTGCCGTACGATGAGAACGTCGCTCTTGCAAAGCGCGTCGCAGAGTATGCGCACGCACATGGCGTCGTCGTTGAGGCAGAGCTCGGACAGCTCGCCGGCATTGAGGACGATGTCAACGTCTCTGCAGAGGATGCATCCTATACGAAGCCCGAGGAGGTTCAGGACTTCGTCGAAAAGACGGGTGTTGACTCCCTCGCCATTGCAATTGGCACCTCGCACGGCGCGTTCAAGTTCACGCCGGAGCAGTGCACGCGCAACGCAGACGGCGTCCTCGTACCGCCGCCGCTCCGCTTCGACATCCTCGAGGAGATCGAGAAGCGCATTCCGGGCTTCCCCATCGTGCTACACGGCGCTTCCTCCGTCATTCCGAAGTATGTGAAGATCATCAATGAGAACGGCGGACATATGCCGGATGCAGTCGGCATCCCCGAGGATCAGCTGCGCCGCGCAGCAAAATCCTCCGTCTGCAAGATCAACATCGACTCCGACCTCCGTCTTGCAATGACGGCCGGTATCCGCGAGCACTTCAAGAAGGAGCCGTCCCACTTCGACCCGCGTCAGTATCTGACCGACGGCCGCAGCTACATCAAGGAGCTCGTCACCCACAAGATCAAAGAGGTGCTCGGCTCTGACGGCAAGGCTCCTGAAATCCAGGCGCTCCTCAACAAGTAATATCGCCCCGTTCGCATAACGGAGTGCATGCAATATGACCTTATTTCGTGTATGACATGAGATAAGGTCATATTTTTATCCCCGTATCCTCCCCATTCGCATTCTGTTTGCTGGACAGTGCTTCATTTTTACGCTATAATGCGTTCAGCATTCACCGTTATGGGAATCATATCAATCCATAGGGGGACATTATATGGCACTTATTGTAAAGAAATTTGGCGGAAGCTCTGTGGCGACGCCTGAAAAGATCAAGAATGTAGCAAAGCGGATTCTGAGCGAGAAAACCCCCGATGATCGCATTGTTATGGTGGTATCGGCAATGGGCGACACGACAGACGATCTCATTGCGCTCGCGGGAGAAGTGGCAGAGAGCCCCTATCAGTACGCGCGCGAGATGGATATGCTCATGACGACAGGCGAGCAGGTCTCCATTGCACTACTTGCGATGGCATTCCGCTCAATGGGACAGTCTGCTGTCTCCCTCACGGGCGCGATGGCGGGCATGAAAACCGACAGTGCGCATACGAAGGGGCGCATCCTTGGGCTTCATCCGAAACGCGTCCACGAAGAGCTTGACAAGGGAAATATCGTCGTTATTGCGGGCTTTCAGGGAACGGATGAAAACGGGAATCCCGTGACCCTCGGACGCGGCGGTTCGGATACCTCGGCGGTCGCGATTGCGGGCGCAATCGGCGCAGATGCCTGCGAGATCTACACGGATGTTGACGGCATATACTCTGCTGACCCGCGCATTGCAAAGGGCGCACGCCGCATGCGCGAGATCACTTACAACGAAATGCTCGAGATGGCACGTCTTGGTGCGGGCGTCATGCAGCCGCGCTCAGTGGAGATGGGACAGCTCTACGGCATCCCCATCCACGTCCGCTCGACCTTTACTTCGGAACCGGGAACCATCATTAGGGAGGAATACACAGTGGAAGAAAAGTCCTTTATCATTCGCGGCGTTACCCATGACGAGCATGTCTCGAAGATCACCGTCCTCGGTGTCTCCAATGTCCCCGGTGTTGCGCACAAGATTTTCTCCGCGCTTGCAGAGGCAAACATTGACGTGGACATGATCGTTCAGAGCATTCGCAGCGCAGAGTCGAATATGACGGATATGGTCTTCACCGTCGCCACGATTGATGCCGAGGAAGCGCGTCAGGTGGTCGAGGGGATCTCAGCTGAGATCAAGGCTTCTGCGGTTGCCATCGACAACGACGTGGCAAAGATCTCCATCGTCGGTGCGGGCATGCTCGGCAATCCTGGGATTGCCTCACGTATGTTCGGCGCACTCTCGCGCGCCGACATCAACATCGAGATCATCAGCACGTCTGAGATCAGCATTTCCTGCCTCATCAAGGGCGGCAGTGTAAAGGATGCAGTCAACCGCATTCACGACGAGTTCTTCCCCGAAGGCTAAGAATACTTGTATACACCCGCCCCTTCGGTGGACAGGGGCGGAACAAAACGATATCATCATAATGAATCCAAAGAAAGCACGGATGAATGAAGATCTGCCGCTTGGCGGACTTCATGATGTCCGTGCTTTCAAAACGAAAAGGAGAGCGTATTACAATGGCAATTCAGATGGCGGCATCCCACGCGGCTTCGAGGAGACTGAAGGACGCGATTTTCGGTGCCAATGCAGCGTGCCGCGCTGCAATCGCAGAGCATGGTGCGGAACGTGTGACGAATGCGACGATCGGTGCGGTCATGGATGACGAGGGCAAACTCGCCCACCTCCCCACTGTCGAGCGCGTCTTTCGCTCGCTGGCCATTGAGGACTATATTGCCTATGCACCGATCTCGGGACTTCCGGAGTATCTGGAGGCGGCAATCGACATCACGTTTGCAGGCAATCGCCCGGACGGCTACCTCGCTGCGATTGCCACTGCAGGCGGAACAGGCGCGCTACGCACAGCCGTAGACAACTATGTGGAAAAGGGCGATCAGGTACTCACCTCGGACTGGTTCTGGGGGACGTACAATGTCATCTGTCAGGAGCTCGGCTGCTCCGTGACGAATTTCCAGCTCTTTGACGAGGCAAACAATTTCAACCATGCAGCATTTTCCACAGCGGTCGATGCCCTCTTCAAGAAGCAGGACAGCCTCCTCATCATCCTCAACACACCGGCACACAACCCGACGGGCTACAGCCTCTCCTCGGAGGACTGGGCTCATGTACTCGACTGCGTGAAGAAGCACGCAGCCGCGGGCAAGAAGGTACACCTGCTCGTCGACATTGCCTACATCGACTTCGCAGGAGAAAAGCATGAAACGCGCGCCTTCATGCAGAAATTCGCCAATTTGCCTGAAAATATCCTGACGCTTTTTGCCTTCTCCATGTCCAAGGCGTATACGTTCTACGGACAGCGCTGCGGTGCGCTCATCGCACTCTCCGCGAGCAAGACGGTCATCGATGAGTTCAACGAAATCAGCAAGTATGCAGCACGCGCCACGTGGTCGAACATCAACCGCGCCGCAATGACCCTCCTGACGCGCATTCAGCAGGATGTGGCCGCCTATGCCTCCTACGAGGCGGAGCGCGATGCCCTCTATCGTCTTGTACAGGAGCGCGGCGACATCTTCATGAAAGAGGCAGCGGCGTGCGGTCTCCCCGCCCTTCCCTACAAGGGCGGCTTCTTCCTCGCCATCCCGGCAGCAGATCCACAGGCAGTCTGCGATCTGCTCCATGGGGATCTGATCTTTGCCGTACCGCTCAAAATGGGCGTGCGCATTGCAGCGTGCTCCGTCCCAAGCACAAAAATGCACGGGATTGCAGAAAAAGTCAAGCGCGCAATGGATAAAATGCCTTGACATTCCGCTCAAAATCTCATAGAATAGCGGCGTGTGATATTTTTCATGTAACCATTAGCCCCGGAGACATGAGTGGATATTGCATCAACTCATAATCATTGAATGCTCTTACTCTCTAGGGGGGAATTACGTGAAAACCACGGTTATGGCAAAAGCCGCCGATATTGAACGCAAGTGGTATGTTGTAGACGCCGAGAACCAGACGGTCGGACGTCTTGCAGTAGAGATCGCGAAAATTCTACGCGGCAAGAATAAGCCCATCTACACGCCGCACGTCGATACCGGCGATTACGTCATTGTTATCAATGCTGAGAAAGTGAAGTTCACGGGAAAGAAGCTGACGGACAAGACCTACTTCCGTCATTCCGGCTATCAGGGCGGCACGACCTTTACGACCGCCGGCGATATGCTCCGCCGCTTCCCGACCCGTGTCATCGAGCACGCTGTCAAGGGTATGCTGCCGAAGAACAGCCTCGGCGCTCAGATCTTCCGTAAGCTCAACGTCTACGTTGGCTCGGAGCATCCCCACGCAGCACAGAAGCCTGAACCGCTGGCGTTTGATATTCGCTGAGTTTCATAAAAGGAGGAATCTGTTCGATGGCACAAGTCACTTACTACGGCACAGGTCGCCGCAAGACCTCGGTCGCACGCGTCCGCCTCGTCCCCGGCGACGGCAAGGTTACGATCAACGGTCGTGAGATGGCGGAATACTTCGGTCTCAAGACGCTCGAGCTGATTGTTCGTCAGCCGCTCAACCTGACCGAAACGGTTGATAAATACGATGTCATTGCCAATGTATCCGGCGGCGGCGCATCCGGTCAGGCCGGTGCAATCCGTCACGGCATCACGCGCGCACTCATCGAGATGGATGCGGAGCTGCGCCCTGCCCTCAAGAAGGCAGGCTTCGTCACGCGTGATCCGCGTGAGAAGGAGCGCCGCAAGTACGGTCTCAAGAAGGCACGTAAGGCGTCCCAGTTCTCGAAGCGCTAATATCGCATTGCAATACAAAATCCCTTCTTCAGCGAAGAAGGGATTTTTATTTGACATTTTCTCAGTTTTAACATATTATATTGCTATAAAAACTATGTTTTACTGAAAGAAGTGAGTACATGAAAATCTCTGCAAAAGGTCGCTACGGAATCGCAGCCATGGTATTTCTCGCACGCAACTACGATGCGTCCTCCCCCATTACGATCATCAGTATATCGGATCATCTCGGTATCTCAAAGATCTACCTTGAGCAGGTCTTTTCCCTGCTCAAGCGCAGCAAGCTCGTCAACTCAATCAAAGGCTCTCAGGGCGGCTATCAGCTCTCGCGTCATCCGCGCGAGATCACGGCATACGACGTTCTCTCCTCCATCGAAATCTCTCTCATCGAAAAGACCGGATTGGCTTCTGAGAAAATGGATCAGCTGAATCATGTTCTCTCGCGCAATGTCTTCGATGTGCTGGATAAGAGCATATACGAGACACTGAACGCGATCTCATTGGAGGAACTCCTTACCGCTCTGAACCACGAGGAGAGCAGCGAAAACCTCATGTACTTTATCTGAAAATGTTCATGCAGACAAAGAGCAAAAGTCCGATACATCCGCCCACGAGAGAGCCGTTGACGCGAATCCAAAGAAGGTCCTCCTCCACCTTGTCGTAGATGAGATGATTGAGCTCATCGTCTGTGAGACGGGACAACACGTTATTGACAATGACACCAACGAGGGTCTGCGCGTGGAGCGCAGAGCGCGCCAAGAGATCATAGAGTACCTTGGCGATGATCTTCTGCAGCTCCGTCCGCTCCTCCACGAGGAAGAGCATGTGCTGATATTCGAGGTGAAGGATGTTCTGCAGTTGTGTGTAAAAGGCGGGCATATGCTCCTCGATTGGATCGACCGCCCGATTCAAATCCATCTGAAAGTGCCTGCGCATCCCCTGAAAGAGTCGTGCGAGCGTTTCGTCAATCGGAAGCTCCTGTGCCAGCCGCTCCTGCAGTTCGCGGGCAAGGTGCAACAGTTCATCATCCTGACGCATGTCAGACAGACAGTCGTGGAGGAGTGCAGTAGCATTTTCCTGGAGCGGAGAACCCGCTCTTCCAAGTTCGTCCAGAACATGGCAGGTATGCCGCTGAATCAGCTCCGCCCCCTCGTCCAGATTGACCGTATTCGTCACCTCAAGCAGGCGTGACAGGAACCCATCCCCGATCTTCTCACGCTCCAGGTCTGCCAGTGTCTCCCGAATCGATTGACGCGTTTCCTCTGTGGACACCTCTCGCGCAAGAAGTTGGGCGATTCGCGTGAGTGCCTGCCGATCCCATCCATTCGCTTTGGACAGCGTGTCAAAGCGACTCATTAACGCGGACGGATCTTCACGCAGAATCAGAGACTTGAGCCGCGCGGACAGATATGAAATCGCTTTTTTGTTGTTTTTCCGCAGGAATGATGCACGGATAAAGTGCAGGACGGTGCCAGTCAGCTGTTTCTCCGTCCTTTTTTTATGTAAAAATTCCTGCAGCATGGGGAGCAGATGAATTTTCTCTATGTGACGAAAAAGCTTTCGGCGTGAGAAGAATTCCTTCTGCACCATAATGACAATCGCGTGAATAAAACTGTCCCGCCTGCGCGGCAGAATCGCCGTATGATAGGGAAATCCAAGCGGCTTCCGAAAGAGTGCCGTTACTGCAAACCAGTCCGCAACACCGCCGACCAGAGCCGCCTCACTGACCATGAGCAGCCCCTCCGGCCAAAGCGTCTGCGGGAAATGCAGATGCAGTCCGAGGGAGAGTAGAAAGAACAGAAAGGAGCCCAAAAGAGCCGTATCGGCCTTGTTCCATGTGCGCGTCACAGTCCCCACATCCTTTCCGCAAAGGTCACAATGAGAGACAGCCCCATCCCGACGAAGGCACCGACGATGGCGCCATTCACACGGATCATCTGCAGATCAGTACGCACCTTCCCTTCGACGAAGGTAATGAGCTCATCATCCGACTTCTGATTCAGATACTCCCGCACAAAGTCCGCAATCATCTCGTGATGCTTTTCCACCTCTCCGGCCGCGAGATCCTTCATCCAGCGATCTGCACGATTCTGCCACGCCTCAGAATGGACAAAGATGTCTATTTTTTCATTGAGGAGTTCCTTGACATACGGAACCCAAAAGGGATGGCTGCCCTTCATGCGATGTTCGATAAAGTCGGTGAGAATGGTCTCAATCTCAAGCTGCTCGATCACGTGAATCTTGTACCGATGAAGCTCCTCATACAGCTTCGGATTCGCGCGCAGCCCGGTCACAAAGGAGACCAGAGCCTGAACACCATCCCGATGGCGGCGGTCATCCAACGCCGTTGCACAGGTCAGAATCTCCTCCAAGCGTACGGTCAGCCACTCCGCAATCATGCCATCGTCAAAAAAGGACAGGACAAAGGCACGTATCATCCCATCGCGTTCATATTCCGTGCGTATGGATGCGATGTTCTCATGGAGCATATCCTGAAAGACCTGCGTCCGCACGAGCCGCAGCCCCATGCGGATCAGCATATTGAAAATGCGATCTGCATGGGGCTCTTCTGTCAGCACGTCAAGGAGCTCTGCAAAGCTCTCCTCCAAAGGAAGTGCATGGAGTGCCTGAATCACGTATGGAGTCAGTTCCTTTGCGATGCTGCGACTGTCCACATCCGAGGAAACATGGCGGAGAATGTCCACTGCAGCCTCGACGAGGCGCTCACGTCCACCGCGATGCTGCAGATACTCTACGAGGAGCGCCCCGATTTTCTCGCGCTCAACAACATCCATGATATTCTCTTTGCTGAGCAGATCATCGGCAGAGAACCGCACGAGGGACTCCATGATACGGGCGCGGTTGCGCCGAAGAATATCCGTGCGATGGGAGATGCCGAGCGGACGGCCGAAGATCGCCTTGACTGCAAACCAATCCGCCAGCCCGCCGATCGTCGCCGCCAGAAAACCGTGATGAATGGTTGTCAGTGCAAGCGATCCTCCCTGCCCTGCCGTTCCGATTGCGCCGATGACACTCAGCGCAAGCGCAAGATTTGCCTGATTTTCCTTCTGCAAGCCAATCGCCTCACAGTGTCTTTACGAGATCTTGCAGATAAGACTTAAAATCCGCACCGAGATCTTCGCGGCGCAGTGCAAATTCAACGGTCGCCTGCAAAAATCCCAGCTTATCTCCGAGATCGTAGCGCTTCCCTTTGAAATCGTAGGCATAGACGGCTTCTCGCTGCGCCAGCACCTTGAGCGCATCCGTCAACTGGATCTCCCCGCCCTTGCCCGGCTTCGTTTCGCCGAGAATAGAAAATATCTCCGGGCTGATGATATAGCGCCCAAGCACAGCCATGCGGCTTGGCGCCTCCTCCAGAGAAGGTTTCTCCACCATGTCGGAAACGCGCATGAGGCGCGGATTCTCCAAGGTCTCCCCCGCAACAATGCCATATGATGAGACCTGCTCATCCGAGACCACCTGACAGCCCAGAACAGAGCCGCACGTCTCCTCGTATACGTCGATCAGCTGACGAAGAGCCGAACGCTGCGGATGGTAGACAACATCATCACCGAGCAGGACAGCAAAAGGCTCATGCCCAACAAAACTGCGCGCGCAGAGGATGGCGTCGCCCAATCCGCGCATATATTTCTGCCGTACATAGTGAACGTTCACATCGGTGGTCTCGCGAACGAGGTCCAACAGATCATCTTTTCCCTTGCGCGCCAGCTCGTGCTCGAGTGCAGGCGCGGAGTCGAAGTGATCCTCGATGGCACGCTTTCCATGACCACTGATGATGAGGATGTCCTCGATGCCGCTCGCGAGTGCCTCCTCCACAATGTACTGGATGGTCGGCTTGTCTACAATGGGCAGCATTTCCTTCGGCGTTGCCTTCGTCGCAGGGAGGAACCGCGTTCCGTAGCCTGCGGCGGGAATAACGGCTTTGCGTATGCGCTGTTTCTCTTTCATCTTATGTACTCCATCCATCATGTAATAGAGCGCGAGGCGCACAGCACCCCGCGCTTTTCATGAAAATCTGTAATTAGCGTTTCAAAATTTCAAGGACGGCGTCGCCGATCTCCGCGGTCTTGGCATGTCCGCCAAGGTCGGGCGTCAATGTCCTTCGCTCCACGAGCAGGGTCTCAATCGCAGTGAGCAGACGCTCTGCCCATACTGGCTCTCCAAGGAATTCCAACATCTGACTGACCGACCAGATGGATGCCAGTGGGTTTGCAATCCCCTGTCCCGCAATATCCGGCGCACTTCCATGGATCGGCTCGAACATCGACGGATACTTCCGTTCGGGATTGAGATTCGCACCAGCTGCGAGTCCCATGCCACCTGCAATCGCCGCACCGAGATCCGTCAGGATGTCGCCAAAGAGATTGCTTGTCACGACAATCTCGAAGCGCCCCGGATCTTTGACAAAGAACATACTCGCCGCATCGACAAGAAGACTGTGTATCTCAACATCGGGATACTCTTTGCCGATTTCCGCGAAAATTTCATCCCAGAACACCATGGAGTAACGAAGTGCATTTCCCTTGGAGATCGAGGTAAGCGAGCGTTTTTCACGACGTGCAAGCTCGTAGGCATAACGTATGACACGTTCGCAGCCATGACGTGAGAAGACGCCCGTCTGCAGCGCCACCTCACGCTCCGTTCCCGTGTAGAGATGTGCGCCAACATTCGCATACTCCCCCTCGCTGTTCTCGCGCACAACAATCATATTGATATCTTGCGGCGATATATCAGCGAGGGGGCATGGTGCACCTTTCAGGAGACGTATGGGGCGCAGGTTAATGTATTCATCGAAACCGCGGCGAATCCGCAGCAGGAGGTCGCCTAGGGATATGTGATCCGGTACCCCGGGGTAGCCAACGGCTCCAAGATAGATGGCATCAAAATCCTTGAGGCGATCCAGACCATCCTCCGGCATCATTTCTCCCGTCTTCAGATAGTATTCACAGCCCCACGGGAAATCCTCAAAGGAAACAGAGAATCCCCCATCCATATGAGCGATGCCGGAAAACACCTTCTTCCCTTCAGCAATGACCTCGGGGCCTATGCCATCCCCCGCAATGACTGCGATATCAAAGTACTTCATGGATTTCCCTCCCGATCAATTTCCATAAAATTGATTAGAACGCGTCCGCAATCGTCTTGATCAGCAGAGCTTCCTGCTGGCGCGGCAGCCCACTCTGATGCAGTGCACGTCCGAAACCAATGAGGAAGTCGATCTTCTGAAGCCGCGTCAGCGTTGTATTCTCACGCAGCACCTTCGTAATCGCCCTCATTCCCGCAACGCTCGGATCCCGCTGCAGCTGAACCTCCATCGCAAGCTGACCTGCAAGGATGTGGCGGCGTACCTCATCCGAAATACCCGCGAGATCTGCCTCCGAGTTCTGAGGAATCTGTCTTGGTGCCAGCTCCGGAATCCCATCGGGACGCACAGAGTGCTCCACGGCAGGTGTGTGATCCTTTACGGGGGCGACAGCAGGACGCTGTGCATTTGTACTGTCCAGAGCCTCGAAGCGCTCCGGCTGTTTCGCTGCAGCCCCGTTCTCAGCGGGAGGTGTCAGAGAGAATTCCCTATGAGGAAGCTGTGGATAGCGCTGACGCTCGGGGCGCTGTTCTGCCTCGGGCGCAGAGACGGGGGGGCTTGTCGGCAATACAGAGGCATTCTGCCCTGTCTTTTCTGCCTGCCGCTCCATGACGGGAGGCGGCGCAATCGGCTGTACGGCGGCAGAGTCTTGCCGCATCGCATGCTGCCCCGATGCAGGCGGCACATTCGTCTGCGGAGGCACGGATGCATCTGCTGCGTGGGGATTCATCACAGGCCGCTCACTGCTTGGGACAAGCAGTCTTTTCGGCTTTGGCGGCGGCGTCGGACGATTCATATTCACGTCCCCAACCAGCTCCTGCACAGGGCGCCCTTCTTTTGCCGCCAGCTTCTCCTCGCGTTTGATGTCCTCCGCCGTAATGATGACAGGCTTCGCCTTTTGTGCGGAAAGGCTGAAGGACGGATCCCCATTTCGTGCGGCAAGACGTGCATCTACGCTGTCCCAACGAAGGCGTGCCGGCTGGGATGCCGCTTTTGCCACAGGCGGTGCCGTCGCGGCAGTCACCGATTCTTTCTTCTGCGCCGATATGGATGCTTCATAGCGATCCGGAGCCGCGGTCTCCTCGACCGCAGGATTTTGTGCAGGATCTGTCACCAATCGATTGGCGTGAAATAGTTCCTGCGAATCCACAGTACCCGGTGTAGCAGCATATGCCGTACCCGATGAGAGCGTAAGAAGCACCGCAGCGGTGAGCATTGTTCTCTTCGATGACATCTTCATTGATATTTCTCCTTCAATTCTCTCACTCTATGAAAACAACTGCTTACTGCAGTGCCTGCATCGTACGTGCGCCCGCCAAAAAGGCAGAGACAGAGGAGGCACGCAGCTCCGGATTGTCGATGAGCTCGAGTCCATAACGCATACCGTTTGCACCGCGGAAGAAGAGCTCCGCCATCTGGCTGTCCGCCTTTGCCGTTGCATCTGGTGTGCCATCGCCATCCTCATCAATCTCGATCTCCTTGGCAGTCGTTGCAAAGATCGCCTTGTTATCCTCTGTCAGATTGATGAGCATAATCCCTTCATATCCGTTGCTGCCCATAATCCCCTTGAGAAGCTCTACCGACTCCTCCGGGCTGATCGCATTGAGGTTAGGGACGCCGTCCTCCGGGAATGCATTCACGTGAATAACCCACGCGTGTTTGATATAGTAATCCTCGTTCTCGAAAATCAAAACCTCACCTTCGTGCCCATCAAGCTCGACTGAGGGGATAACGAAAGCAGGTTGTTTGGGGCACATAATGCGATAGCCGTATGATCTGCTCTCATATGCATAGGGCAGTTCGGAAGGCGCGGTCTCGCCTGCGCTCTCCTGAACAGCCTGCACCGTCTCTTCCGCAAAGGCATGAGGTACAGCAGAGAGAACTATCATGGCACCAATGGCTGCGGCTATTTTTCGGTATCTCTTTATCATAGGGAACTCCTTATCAGATCGTGTATCATAGAAAGTGCTTTTTCGACAGCTGCACGCTTATTCTCTAGCCGTGTTCCGGAGAAATTGTTTTTTGCGACAATCGTATGCGTTCGATCGGCTGCGGCGATATAGATGAGCCCAACCGGCTTTTCCGCCGATCCGCCGTCGGGGCCTGCAATGCCTGTAATGCCGACTCCGATATCCGTCTGCATGAGCTGCCGCACCCCCTCCGCCATCTCGCGTGCCGTCTCCTCAGAGACAGCACCATGCAGCAAAAGGGTCTCCTCAGAGACATGAAGAATGCGCGACTTCACATCGTTTGAGTAGGAGACGACGCTGCCCATGACGTAGGAGGAGCTGCCGGGAATATCCGTCAGCGTACTCGTGAGGAGTCCTCCGGTACAGGATTCTGCACAGGCAATCGTAAGACCGCGCGCACGCAGTTCCCTCCCCAACTCATCAGAGAATATTTCATATGCAGACTCCATCAATGCACCCTCTCACCCACAATATCGTAGGTAAATCCCTGCAGCAGACGGACACGGACAATCTCACCAACCCGGCTCTCGGCATCCCCCTCGATATAGATCTGTCCGTCCACCTCGGGAGCCTCCCGATAGGAGCGCCCCACGGCAATCGCCTGCTGCTCCGCATCGCGCCCCTCAATCAGGACATCCAACTCCTGATCTTCAAGTCCGATATTGATTTCCTCGGAGATCTTGCTCTGCAGACTCATGAGATCGTGATAGCGCTCCTGCATGGCCTCCTCGGAGACCCTCTGCGCCATCGTGGCTGCAGGCGTATCCTCCTCCTCGGAGTAGGTGAAGATTCCCACCTTATCAAAGCGCTGCTCCTCCACAAAGGAGCGAAGTGCCTGATAGTGCGTATCCGTCTCCCCGGGGAATCCGACGATGAACGTCGAGCGGATTGCAACGCCAGGGATGCGTTCACGCAGCTTTTTAATCAACTTCTCTATGCCCTCACGCGTATCGGGGCGGTTCATTGAGCGCAGCACGGCATTATGTGCGTGCTGCAACGGGAGATCGACGTATTTTACAACCTTGGGCTCAGTTGCAAACACTTCGATAAGCTCGTCTGTGAAGTATTTCGGATAGCTGTAGAGCACGCGAATCCATGCGATTTTGTCGATTTTTGCAAGCTCCCGAAGAAGTACGGGAAGCATCGGTTTCCGATAGCGGTCGAGACCGTAGTTCGCGCTGTCCTGCGCGATCAGGACGATCTCACGCACGCCGCTCTCTGCGAGTTCGCGTGCCTCTGCAAGAATATCCTCCATCTCCCTGCTTCGAAAGCTGCCACGGATGAGCGGAATCGCACAGAACGCACAGCGATGATCGCAGCCCTCGGCGATCTTGACATAGGCCGTATATTGAGGCGTCGTTCGCAGACGCGGCGTCTTGGCATCGTAGATGGTCTCGTCCTTGCCCGCGATCAGGAGCCGCCGCCCTTTCAGCGTCTCCTGAATGACCTCCATGATACGGCTCCATGCCCCTGTCCCAATGATGGCGTTCGCCTCTGGGATCTCATCGAGCAACTGCTGTCCATAGCGCTGCCCGAGACATCCTGCGACAATCAGGCTCCGACAGCGCCCCGTCTCCTTATAGTCCGCCATGCCGAGCACGGTTGTAATGGATTCTTCCTTCGCGGACTGGATGAAGGCACAGGTGTTGACGATCAGGATATCCGCCTTCGCAGGCTCATTGGTGATCTCAATCCCGTGCTCCTGCATGATGCCGAGCATGACCTCTGTATCAACGAGATTCTTTGCACAACCGAGACTGATAAAACCTGCTTTCACTGATAAACTCTCCTCCGGCTTTCGTTATTATTCGTAGAACCGCACCTCTTTGATCCAGCGATCCAGGAGGATCTCCTTTTCCTCCTTGCTGAAATACGGCCTGTTTCTAAAAATGTTGATATTCTTCCCTGCAAACATCTGATAGGAAAGTGTCATCGGATTCGTGGTGAGGAAGTAGAACCGATGCTGTGCCAACGAGAGCTGCGCCTCATCCGTCAGCAGCCAGTCGGCTAAGACCTCTGCTGCGCGTGCATCGCGCTCTGACGCACGAAAGGCAATGCCTGTCCCATAGATGACCGCCGACGTGCCATCCACGGGATAGAGAATGCGGATGGGGTACTCGTCATGCACATAGCGGAGTGTCTCGCTCAGAACCGCCACCGAGAGATCTACCTCCCCCATCCCCGCCTGCCGTACCGGCGTGTGCAGGTATTTGGAATACTGTATGATCTTCGGCTGAATCCTGCGCCAAATCTCAAACGCGCGCTGATCCCCGTACTCTGCAATCATGCTGTAGAGCAGATTCGACGAGGCATCTGCTGCCATGAAATCCGTGGTTCCGATGCGAATATCACGCTGCTGCGTGAGCTGCTGCCACGAGTTTGGCAGATCAAGATGCGTCCGCAGATAGTCCTGATTCACCGCAAAAACCACAGGATCATACCAGACCCCGGTCCAGTAGCGGTTCGGATGGCGAAATGAATCCGCGACCTGATCGCTCTTCTCCGAGATATAGGGCACAAGGTAGCCCGCAGCCGCGGCACGATCCAACGTCTCACGATCTGCCAAAACGAGCGCAGCCTTCCCATCCGCCGTCTCACGGGATTGGTCATTGAGACGCTTTAGAATCTGTTCGGAGGACAGCTGAACGAAATTGACACGAATATTATGCTCTTTTTCATACTCCTCAGACAGAACCGCCGCAATCTCTGTCGGAAGTGTCGTATATGCTGTAAATTCCTGCATGGGATGGCGCTTCACCGCAGGCGAGCCGGACGAGAGAAATGCCGACCCAGCAGCAATTATTGTCACGAGAAGAGCAATCACGACGATAAATAGCGTATACCGCTTCATGAGGCTTCTCTTTCTTTACATTGAAGAATCTAAGCTCTTTCCATTATAAACAATTCGCCGAAAATCCACAAGGTATTTTATCCATCCCCCACTGCGCCGTTGTTTTCGAAATAAAAAAGACGCCTCTACAAACGTAAAAGCGTCTCCCCAACTTCGTTTATTTCCCGACGAAGGTCTTCGTCTGCGCAGTGATGTGCTCTGCCGTCAGTCCGAACTGCTTGAGCAGTTCCGCCGCGGAGCCGGAGTGTCCGAATTCATCGCGAACGCCGATGCGATGGACAAGAACAGGTGCGTGTTCGGCAACAACGCCTGCAACCGCCTCGCCGAGTCCACCAAGAATGCTGTGTTCCTCCACGGTCACGATTCTACCGCATTCCTTTGCCGCACGAATGACAAGCTCCTCATCGAGCGGCTTGATCGTCGCCATATTGATAACGCGCGCCTTGATGCCCTCAGCCGCGAGAAGTTTTCCCGCCTCGATCGCCTCAGGGACGAGAATGCCCGTGGCGATGATGGCGACATCCGTCCCCTCTTGTAGCACCTCTCCCTTCCCGATCTTAAATTCGAACGACTCGTCGTGATAGACCGGTGTCGCCGCGCGTCCAAAACGGATGTATACGGGTCCCTCCACCTCGTAGGCAGCGCGCACCATCTTGCGCGCCTCCACATCGTCCGAGGGGCACATGACCGTCATGCCGGGAACCGTCCGCATGAGGGCAAAGTCCTCGCAGCACTGATGGGATGCGCCGTCCTCGCCGACGGAAATGCCGCCGTGGGTTGCGCAGATCTTGACATTCAGATGCGGATAGCCGATGGTATTGCGCACCTGCTCATAGGCACGCCCCGCCGCAAACATGGCAAATGTGGACACAAAGGGCACAAGCCCCATCGTTGAGAGTCCCGCGCCAACGCCGACCATGTCGCACTCCGCAATGCCGCAGTTAAAGTGACGATCAGGGAATGCCTTCTTAAAGGTACCGCTCTTCGTCGCTCCTGCGAGATCCGCATCCAGAACAACGATATTTTCATGTTCCTTGCCGAGCTCTACAAGTCCGTTTCCGTAGCTGTCACGCGTTGCAACTTTCTTTACGTCTGCCATGCTCATGCCTCCTCAATCTGCTTGCGAATCGCAGCCAGTTCCTCAAGGCCTCGTGCGAGTTCGTCATCATTGGGTGCCTTGCCATGCCAGCCGGCATTGTTCTCCATAAAGGAGATATCCTTGCCCTTCACCGTCTTCATCAGGATCGCGGTCGGCTTCCCTGTCCCCTTATTTGCATGGAACGCCTTAAACGCCTCTTCCAGCGCACTGTAGTCATGCCCGTCAATCGAGATAACCGCACATCCGAACGCCTCAAACTTCGCGTCGATCGGTGCTGTATTCATGACATCTGCCGTTGCGCCGTCGATCTGGAGGCCGTTGACATCCACTGCGATGCAGAGGTTATCCAGCTTGTAGTGCGCCGAGAACATGAGCGCCTCCCAGACCTGCCCCTCGGCAAGCTCACCGTCTCCGAGCAGCGTGTAGACATTGATGTCCTTGCCGAGATACTTTGCGCCCTTTGCCATGCCCGCCGCTGTCGAAATGCCCTGCCCGAGCGAGCCCGTAGACATATCCACGCCCGGCGTAAGGTTCATATTCGGATGTCCCTGCAGACGTGAGCCGATGTGACGCAGCGTCAGCAGCTCATCCACGGGAAAGAAACCGCGATTGGCAAGCGTCGCATAGAGCCCGGGCGCAACATGCCCCTTCGAGAGGACAAAACGGTCGCGATTCGGATCATGCGGATTCTTCGGATCAACGCGAATTTCCTTGTTGTAGAGATAGGTAAAATACTCTGTCGACGAAAGCGACCCGCCGGGATGCCCGCTCTTTGCTGCATGCGTACCGCGCAAAATGCCCTCGCGCACCTTCACTGCGAAAAGCCGGAGATCTTTCTCTTCAGCTGGCGTCATAAAACTCCTCCTCGCCCCAATCAATACATTACCATACGGGTTCATTCTACCCCTTTTTCTTCTCACCCGCAAGATACACAAGGCTACAATTTTTCCCAAATATTTACAAATAGAAAAGTCGCCCCAAAGGGGCGACCCTTTTTGTTACAATTTACTCAGACCTCCATGATGATGGGCAGGATCATCGGGCGACGGCGCGTCTTATCGAAGAGATAACGGCTGAGTGCATCGCGCACATTCGACTTGATCGCCGACCACTCGCGCACATTCTCATCCTCACAGCGATCGAGTGCCTGCTGGACACGCGCACGTGCTTCCTCCATCAGAGCCTCTGACTCACGCACATAGACGAAGCCTCGTGAGACGATATCGGGTCCCGAAACCACACGGTTATTTTGACGATCCATAGTTACGACAATGATAAGGATACCGTCCTGAGAGAGCTGACGGCGGTCACGCAGGACGATATTGCCCACATCGCCGACACCGAGACCATCGACCATGACCATGCCGGACTGCACGCGTCCGACAACCTGTCCCTTCTCTTTCGTGAACTCGAGAATCTGTCCGTTCTCACTGATAAAGATATTTTCCTTCGGCATACCGAGTTCGCGTGCAAGGCTTGCGTGCTGCACGAGGTGATGGTATTCGCCGTGCACGGGCATAAAGAACTTCGGACGCACGAGATTGTGCATGAGCTTGAGTTCCTCGCGGCTGCCGTGCCCCGAGACGTGAATGCCCTTGTCACGCCCATAGATGACGTTCGCACCGAGCTTCATCAGATTGTCCACCGTCTTAGAGACGAGCTTCTCGTTGCCCGGGATCGGCGTCGCCGAGATGATAACTGTATCGCCCGGCACAATCGTAATCTTGCGGTGATCGGATGCCGCCATGCGCGAGAGCGCAGACATCGGCTCACCCTGACTGCCCGTCGTCACGATGACGATCTGCTCGGGACGGAAGTTGTTCACCTCATCGATGCCGATGATCGTCCCCTCCGGCGCTGTCAGATAGCCCAAATCGAGAGAGATGCCAACCACATTCTCCATGCTGCGTCCGAGTACGGCAACACGCCGCTTGTACTTGACCGCCGTATCAATAACCTGCTGGATGCGGTGGACATTCGATGAGAATGTCGCGACAATGATGCGCCCACGCACATTGTGGAAGGCCTTGTCGAATGCCGCACCGACCGTGCGCTCACTCGCCGTATGTCCCTCGCGCTCCGCATTCGTACTGTCGGCGAGGAGGAGCAGAACCCCCTTGTTGCCGAGATCGGAGAAGCGGCGAAAATCCGTCATCTGTCCGTCGACCGGCGTATAGTCGAGCTTAAAGTCGCCCGTGTGGACAATCATGCCCACGGGTGTTTTGATCGAGAGTCCGACCGCGTCGGGAATCGAGTGGTTCACGCGGATGAATCCGACGCTGAAGCAGCCGATGTTGATGATGTCCCCCGCCATGACGGAGTGCAGATTGCTCGAATCCACCCCGTTCTCCTTAAGACGCCCCTCGAGAATGCCGAGCGTCAGACGCGTCCCGTAGACGGGCGCGGGAATCTGCTTCATCACATAGGGCAGCGCTCCGATGTGATCCTCATGACCATGCGTCAGGACGATTGCCTTGACCTTGTCCCTGTTTTCGATCAGATAGGTAATATCCGGGATGACGAGGTCGATGCCGAGCATGTCCTCCTCCGGGAACATGAGTCCGGAATCCACAACGAGAATCTCATCATCCACACGGATGGCAGTCATGTTCTTTCCGATTTCGCCAAGACCGCCAAGCGGTATGACCTGTACCTTCTGCACATTTTTCCCATGATTGCCATTACGATTTAACGACAAAAAACACACCTCCATAGATATGGGACATCTTCTCCTTGTCCCTTTATAAAATAATTGCTCATTCATTCGATCATGAAATCAGAATTCATCCACACGAAAATACAGCGACCGAAGGGTATATCCTCCATCGTCGCCACATGGGAAAGCGCCGTTTTCGCTGTCATTGCTGTGAAAAAATACGACCGCACAGCTGCCCGAAAACTGCAAGAAAAATGATCCGATCCATTCACTTGAGGCTATTTTACCATTCCATTACCAACAATGCAAATAAATTTTGTGCAGATACACAAAAGGCACTCCCCACCGCGTGCAGGGAGTGCCTTATATCGTGCGCTCAGAAGCGCATGGTGAGACCGACACCGACGCCGTTCTCACGGCTGCCGTGATCCGGCTTGAAGTTGTGGTAGTTCACATTGAGATCCAGATTTGCGATCAGCGATTTGTTGAGTCCGACCTGAGACTCATTGAAATCCTTGCCTGCAATGTAGGACGCATAGGCATTGAAACCAAGTACAGACGGCGTGCTGAGAGCCAGTCCGCCATAGGCATTGTCCTCGTTTGTCTGCCCCATATCCCAACGATAGCCTCCGATCAGACGGATATTCTGCCCGAGAACATTGTACTGCATATAGGCATCCTTCGGATTTCCGTACTCATCGCGGTCATTCCGCCCCACACCGACCGTGATCTCATCCGTTGCCTTATACTCAATGTAGGCTTCCTTCGTACCGATACCAACGGCAGCATCATGCGCGCCAAGGTGATTGATCGGCGCTGCCGAAGCCGCCGTCGAAAGAGAAAGACCAAGCACAGCAGCCAGAATTGCAATTTTCTTCATCGTAATTTCTCCTTTCCGATGTTGATATATTATCCCTGTGCAGCGTTTGATATAACTTAACACGGGATTATTCTTTGATAAATCTTTAGCACCTGACGCTAAAAGAAGAGGCTCACAGGATCTGCTGCTTCGTCTCTAACGCCGAAAGTATGCGCTGCTCCTCCGCCATCAGTTCCTCTGCCGCAGCGAGCTGCATCGCCGCCTGTTCATACGAGGTTCCGCCATAGGAGTTCCGCCCGGCGACGCAGGTTTCGGGGCGAATTGCCTCATAGACATCGTCGGCAAAGAGGTTCGACAGCTTCTGATAGTCCGCAAGCGGCAGATCCAAAAGCCAGATGCCACGCTCGATGCAAAGCGCGACCACCTGCCCGGAGACACTGTGCGCCTGACGGAAAGGCATTCCCTTGCGGACGAGATAGTCCGCAAGGTCCGTTGCATTCGAGAAGTCTGCCTCGACGGCGTGACGCATGATATCGGCGCGCACCTTCATCCCACGGATCAGCTGCGCATAGACGGAAAGACTGAACTTCACCGTATCAATGGCGTCGAACAGCCCCTCCTTGTCCTCCTGCAAATCCTTGTTATACGCAAGCGGGAGTCCCTTGACCGCCGTAAGCATCGCCATGAGATGACCGACCACGCGCCCCGTCTTACCGCGTACGAGCTCGGAGACATCGGGATTCTTCTTCTGTGGCATCATGGACGATCCCGTGCAGTGCGCGTCGTCCAGTTCGACGAAGGAGAATTCACGCGAGCACCAGAGGATGATCTCCTCAGAGAGACGCGAGAGATGCACCATGAGGATGGATGCCGCCGAGAGGAATTCAAGGATGTAGTCGCGGTCACTGACCGCATCCATGCTGTTCGTGTAGATACGCTCAAAGTTCAGCTTCTGCGCGACAAATGCACGATCAATCGGCAGTGTCGTACCCGCAAGCGCCCCTGCACCGAGCGGCATGATGTCCGTCCGTGCATAGACGCCCTGAAAGCGCTCGAAATCACGCGTGAGCATGCCGAAGTATGCCATAAGATGATGGGCAAAGAGGATGGGCTGGGCGCGCTGCAGATGCGTGTAGCCCGGCATGATGACATCCTTATTTGCGTGTGCGGATTCCACGAGCGCGTGTTGGAGCTCGGCGATGTGACTGAGCACCTCCACAACGGAGCGGCGCACGAACATATGGGTATCGAGCGCCACCTGATCGTTGCGACTGCGCGCCGTATGCAGGCGGCTGCCCGCCTCTCCAATCGCATCCGTGAGGCGCTTTTCGATATTCATATGAATATCTTCGAGCTCGACGCTGAATTCAAATGCGCCCCTCTCGATCTGTGTGAGGATGTCATGCAGTCCCTTGTCGATTGCCGCGCGATCCTCCTCCGAGAGAATTCCGACCTTTGCCAGCATGGCGGCGTGTGCAAGCGAACCTGCAATATCCTCGCGGTACATCCGACGATCGAACTGAATGGAGGCTTGGAACTCGTTGATCATCTCGTCCGTCGTCTTAGAGAAGCGTCCGCCCCAGAGCTTTTCGCTCATTACTTCTGCCCCTCCTGCATGAGTGCGCGCACCTTGAGCGGCAGACCGAAAAGATTGATGAAGCCGCCTGCATCTGCCTGATTGTAGACATCGTCATGCTCGAATGTGACGAACTCCTGGCTGTAGAGCGAATACGGCGACGTTGCTCCTGCGGAGATGATATTGCCCTTGTAGAGCTTGAGGCGCACCTCACCCGTCACGGTCTCCTGCGTGCTGTCCACGAACGCGGCAAGTGCCTCGCGCAGCTGGCAGAACCACATACCGTCATAGACGAGCTCACCGTAGCGGATCGCCATTCCTTCCTTGTAGTGATAGGTTGCACGGTCGAGGCAGAGGTACTCGAGTTCACGGTGCGCATAGTAGAGGATGGAGCCGCCCGGATTCTCGTAGACACCACGCGACTTCATGCCGACGAGACGGTTTTCGCAGATATCGACGATGCCGACACCGTTTCGCGCACCGATTTCGTTGAGTTTCGTCAAGAGTTCGACCGCACCTAGTTTCTCACCGTTGACAGCAACGGGAATGCCTTTCTCGAACGAGATGGAGACGTATTCCGGCGCATCCGGAGCAGCCTCCGGCGCACAGGAGATGAGGAACATGGAGTTCTTCGGCTCGTTCGCGGGATCCTCAAGATCAGAGCCCTCATGAGAGAGATGCCAGATGTTGCGATCCATACTGTACGTCTTGTTCTCCGTCGCAACGGGGATTCCGTGCTTCTTTGCATACGCGATCTCAGCCGTACGGGAATCGAGATCCCACTCGCGCCACGGGGCGATGATCTGGAGGTTCGGTGCGAGTGCCTTCACGGTCAGCTCGAAGCGTACCTGATCGTTGCCCTTGCCCGTTGCTCCGTGCGCGATTGCGTCCGCACCCTCACGCTTTGCAATATCGACGAGTGCCTTTGCAATCACGGGACGCGCAAACGATGTGCCGAGCAGATACTTGCCCTCGTAGACAGCCCCCGCCTTGAGTGTCGGCCAGACATACTCCTCAAGGAACTCCTTCGTGAGATCGACGATGTGCACCTTCGACGCGCCGGAGGCAAGCGCCTTGTCATGCACGGGATCGAGTTCCTCCCCCTGCCCGACATCTGCACAGACAGCGATGACCTCGCAGTTGTCATAGTGTTCCTTCAGCCACGGGATGATAACCGACGTATCAAGACCGCCGGAATATGCCAGAACTACTTTTTTGATCTGCTTTGCCATGTTTGAAACATCTCCTTAGAAATATAAATCAGTCACCCATAACGAGTGCCATGATCGCCTTTTGGACGTGGAGGCGGTTCTCCGCCTCGTCAAAAATCACACCGGCAAACTCCTCAAAGACATCCTCCGTGATCTCCTCACCGCGATACGCGGGCAGACAATGCATCACGATGCAGCGTGCGTCAGCGGCATCGACAAGTGCACGGTTGACCTGATAGGGACGAAACACCGCCGTACGCGCGTCGTGTTCCGCCTCCTGCCCCATGCTCGCCCATGTATCCGTGACGATGACATCCGCGCCCTCGACCGCCTCATTCGGGTCGTGCGTGATTGTGACAGTCGCTCCCGTTGCCGCTGCGTCCGCCTTTGCATTTGCAACGACCTTGGCATTCGCCTCGTAGCCCTCGGGGGTTGCCGCAGCGAAGTGCATGCCGACCTTTGCCGCCGCATACATGAGTGAGTGCGTCATATTGTTGCCATCGCCGACGTATGCCATCTTGAGACCCGCGAGATTCTTGCCCTTGTACTCACGAATCGTAAGCAGGTCGGTAAGTGCCTGACACGGATGCAGGAGGTCGCTGAGCGCGTTGATAACGGGAATGTCCGCATAGCGAGCCAGCTCCTCGATGCGTTCATGCCCATAGGTACGGATCATAATGCCGTCGAGATAGCGCGAGAGCACGCGCGCCGTGTCCTTGATCGGCTCGCCACGCCCAAGCTGCAGGTCGCGGCTGCTGAGAAAGAGTGCCTGTCCGCCGAGCTGGTACATCCCGACCTCGAACGACACGCGCGTGCGCGTCGAGGATTTCTCAAAAATCATACCGAGCGTCTTTCCCGCAAGCAGTTTATGGGGAATCCCCGCCTTCTGCTTTGCCTTGAGATCAGCGGCGAGCGTCAGAATCTCCTCCACATCGTCCGCACTCAGCTCATGAATGGAGAGTAAGTCCATGCCCTTGTTCATCATAATCCCCCTCGGTCACATATGTCAAGGATACAGTGATCCAGTACACGGATGAGCTCATCCACTTCATTCTTCGTAAAGATCAGCGGCGGGATAAAGCGCAGGACATTCCCTGCCGTGCAGTTGATGATAACGCCGCACTCAAGGCAGAGACGCGCGATCTGTGCTGCATCCTCGCTCTTTTGCATCTCCATGCCGAGAATCAGCCCCGTGCCGCGCACCTCTCTGATATGCGCAGGGTATTTCTCCTGCAAGCCACGCAGTGACTCTTTGAAATATCCACCGACCGACTGCACTTCACGCAGGAAAGCCTCGTCTGCAATCGTATCGAGGACGACATTTGCCGCCGCGCACGCAAGTGGATTCCCGCCGAACGTCGACCCGTGGTCGCCCGCATGGAATGCTGCAGCAACCTTCTCCGTGACGACAAATGCGCCGATTGGAACACCGCCCGCAAGCCCCTTGGCAAGCGTCACAATGTCGGGGGTGACACCGCAGCTCTCATAGGCGTAAAAACTGCCCGTGCGCCCCATGCCCGTCTGGATCTCGTCGAAGATCAGGAGGGCATCGTATTTGTCGCAGAGTTCCCGCACCTCTTTCAGATAGCCGTCCGACGGCATGCGCACGCCGCCCTCGCCCTGAATCGGTTCGAGCATGACGGCGGCTGTACGTGCGCTCATAATGGCTTCGAGTGCCGCAATGTCGTTGAACAACACATAGTCAAAGCCACCGGGCAGTGGCTCGAACCCCTTGTGGAATTTCTCTTGCCCCGTCGCCGTCAGCGTCGCGAGCGTCCGCCCGTGAAAGCTGCCAAGTGCCGTGATGATCTGCGACTTGTCAGGGGAAATCGTATGTGCGTATTTGCGTGCCGCCTTGATTGCGCCCTCGTTCGCCTCTGCGCCCGAGTTGCCGAAGAACACCTTGCCGCCCGCCGTCAGCTGCGACAGCTTTGCCGCAGCATCCGCCTGCGGCTCGGTATAGTAGAGGTTCGACACATGGATGAGACGCGCTGCCTGCGCGGCAATCGCGCGTACAAGCGGCGTATAATTATGCCCGAGGACATTCACGGCGATGCCGCCGAGCGCATCCAGATACTTGCGCCCGCCCGCATCCCATACATATGCGCCTTCCCCATAGTCAAGCACAATCGGATAGCGCGCAAAGACCGGCAGATAGCTCGCCGTGTCCCTTGCAATAATTTCATTCTCGTTCTTCATCATAACTCCTGCCTACGGAAGCACCATCGTTCCGATACCGCGCGAGGTGAAGATCTCCAATATGATGGAGTGTGCAAGCCGACCGTCGATGATATGGGTCTTGTGCGCCCCCGCCTCGAGTGCCCTAAGGCACGCCTCCACCTTTGGAATCATGCCGCCCGCAATGACGCCGCTGCGGATGTATTCCTTCGCCTCGTCCATATGCAGCTGTGAAAGGAAACTGCTCTTGTCGCCAAAATCCTTGTAGACGCCTTCCACATCCGTAAGGAGCAGGAATTTCTCTGCATGCAGCGCCCCCGCAATCTCCGCCGCAACATAGTCCGCATTGATATTGTAGCTCTCCCCCTCAGCCCCCATGCCGATGGGGGCAATGACGGGCACATAGCCCCGATTCAGGAGATCCACGATGATCCCCGTGTCGATCTCCGTGACCTCGCCGACGTAGCCGATATCGACTGTCCGTGCCCTGTCGTTTTCATAGACAGTCGCGTGCTTCTTCTTCGCCTTGATGAGACCCGCATCCTTGCCGCTGAGTCCGACCGCGCGCACACCGCGCAGATTGAGCAGCCCGACGATCTCCGAGTTCAGCTTGCCGTCAAGGACCATCTCGGCAATCTCCACCGTCTCCTCATCCGTCACGCGCAGCCCCGAGACAAAGGTGCTCTCCTTGCCGACCTTCTTGAGAAAGCCCGTGATCTCAGGCCCGCCGCCATGCACGAGGATCGGACGGATGCCGACGAACTTCATCAGCGCCACATCGCGCATGACATTTTCCTTCAGTGCGTCGTTGATCATCGCGTTGCCGCCGTATTTGATGACGACGGTTGTTCCGTAGAACTCCTGTATGTACGGGAGCGCATCTACGAGAATCTCCGCCTTGTCCTGATCTGAATACATCGTGCGCCCCCTCTCAGGTGTGGTACTCGCCGTTGATCTTTACATATTCATAGGAGAAATCGCAGGTCCAGACCGTCGCCTCGACGTTTCCGTCCCCAAGGTCAATCTCGATGACGATATCATGTGCCATCATCACTGCGCGCAGCGCATCCGCATCGTATGCCACGCCGACGCCCGCCGCATAGACGGGGATTCCGCCGAACTTCACCGTCGTCCGATTCGGATCCATCGGCACGCCCGCATAGCCAACCGCGCAGATCACACGCCCCCAGTTCGGATCCTCACCGAAGAATGCCGTCTTGACGAGCGGACTGTTCGCCACGCTCATGCCGACCGTCTTTGCGTCGGCAAAATTCTTTGCGCCCTTGACATGAATGGTGATGAACTTCGTCGCGCCCTCGCCGTCTGCCGCAATCTTCTCCGAGATGCCCTGACACAATGCGAGCAGTGCGCCTTTGAACGCCTCGTAGTCTGCGTTCTTCTCCGTGATCTTCGGATTTCCTGCAGCCCCGTTCGCAAGCACAATCGCCATATCGTTCGTGCTCATGTCGCCGTCGATCGAGATCATATTGAGGCTGTGCTCCATAACCTCGGAAAGAGCCTCTTGGAGCAAGATACCGTCGATATCCGCATCCGTTGTGATAAAGCAGAGTACCGTTGCCATATCGGGGCGAATCATGCCCGAGCCCTTTGCGATGATGCCGAGACGGACTTCCTTGCCGCCGAGCATAACGGAGGTTGTTCCCGCCTTGGAGTAGGTATCCGTCGTGATGATGGCGTTGCCTGCATCCATGCTTCCATGCGGTGAGAGTTCCTTTACCGCCGCATGGATGCCCCTCTCCACCTTGTCCATCGGCAGGAGCTGACCGATGATGCCCGTCGATGCGACGATGATATCCTGTGCGCCGCAGCCGAGCGCATCCGCTGCAATCTTCTGCATGGCGGCGGCATCCACCTCGCCCTGTGCCCCCGTGCACGCGTTTGCACAGCCCGCATTGGCGACAATGGCGCGTGCCGTATGCGTCGCAACAACCGCCTTGGAGACGTGTACGGGCGCAGCCGCAACAGCGTTCTTCGTAAATGTTCCCGCAACGGCGGCTTGCTTTTCACTGTAGATCACGGCAACATCGAGGTTGCCGCTCTTCTTGATGCCCGCCTTGACGCCGGCTGCCTGAAATCTCTTCGGGTAGGTAACCCCGAGCTTTGCACTCTCTTCACTAAACATATATTTTCCTCCATTTTCCTACAAAATTATGGATACATGGGCACGAGATCCAGCCCCGCACGCTCATCCAAGCCAAACGCAATATTCATATTCTGCACAGCCTGCCCCGCCGCCCCCTTGACGAGGTTGTCGATGGCAGAGAAGACGATGACGCGTCGTGTGCGCGGGTCGATATGCCACGCGAGGTCACAGTAGTTCGTGCCGCGCACATACTTCGTCGCTGGATATGCACCGCGCCCGCGCAGACGGATAAAGAACTCATCCGCATACATCGCTCCGAACGCTTCATCAACCTGTTCCGGCGTCACGCCCTCACGCAGCGTCGCATAGCAGGTCGCGAGAATGCCGCGCGAAATGGGTGCGAGATGCGGTGTGAAATTGATCGTGACCGCAGCGCCGCCCGCATCCGCAAGTGCCTGCTCGATCTCGGGCGTATGCCGGTGCGATACAGCGCCATACGCCGTAAAGCTGTCATAGAACTCGGGGTAGTGCGTGCTTTCCTTCGGCGCACGTCCCGCGCCCGACACACCCGACACAGCATCCACCAGAATGCTGTCGCTCTTTACGAGCTGCGCCTTCACAAGCGGAGCAAGCGCGAGGATGCTCGCCGTCGTATAGCAGCCCGCATTGCCGATGATGCACGCCCGCCGTACCTGCTCGCGGTAGAGTTCGGCAAGCCCATAGGCACGGTCTGCACCTGCGTCGATGTGTTCCACATGATACCACGCCTCGTATACGGAGGTATCTGCAAAGCGATAGTCCGCGCCCAGATCGATGATACGCAGTGGCAGATCCGAAACGCTCTTTGCAATCTTCATTGCGTGCCCGTGCGGCAGTGCAATGAAGAGAACATCGCTGTCTGCGGCAATCCGCCGCACATCCTCCATGGATTCAAGCTCATTGTCATAAATATTCATCAAATGTGGATAAAGAGCAGATAGTGGCTCGCCCGTATGACGCTCGGATGTCAGATGTGCAATCTCAACATTCGGATGTCCGTGCAGTAAGCGAATCAATTCTTCCCCGGCATAACCGGAAGCTCCGATAATGCTTGCCTTCATTTCATCCCCTCCGTTTCATCTTCGAAAAGATTTTATAATTATACATCTTTACTGCATAAGTTTTCAAGCCTTTTTTCAAAAAATAAACCGACCTCACAGATCGCCGTAAAAGAACTGTAAGGTCGGTACGAGGGAATCACTGATAAAATGAAGTCCGTCAGATTAGCGCAGATTTTTTCGTCCGAACGAGGCGGCAAACCGGACGCATAGCAGAGGCTATGTGGAGGATTTGCCAACAAAGTTCGGGCAAAAAAGATGCGTTAAGATGGCGGCGCTGAATTTATCAGTGATTCCCTAAATCATCTCTTTCGCTGCTGCGGCCGCAGGATGCGCGCTCCCTTCGTATCGAGGCGCAGGTGCAGCGGGCGCGCCGTGACATCATGCGCGCGAAATGCCTCCTGCATCGCCGCCGCCACTTCCTCCGTGCATTTGCGATGCTCAGGAACAAAGGCGATGAGGCAGGGTCCCGCCCCGCTCAAGACTGCACCGTAGGCACCAGCCTTCTTCGCTGCGGCAAAGACATCAAACATGCCCGGGATGAGGGACGCGCGATAGTTTTGATGGAGTGCGTCCTCAAAGGCATTGCCGAGATGCTTCTCCGAACCGCGCGCGAGTGCCGCAACCATCATCGCAGCATGGCTGACGTTGAATATGGCGTCCTTCATCGGAACTTCGGCGGGCAGTACCTCGCGCGCAGATTTTGTCGAGAGATAGAAGTCCGGCACCATGACGACAAAACGCATAAAGATGCGCGGCAGGAAGGAAAAACATTCCACATGACCGTTTGTCACGGTATTCACCGTAAAGCCGCCGAAAATCGCAGGAGCAACGTTGTCGGGATGTCCCTCAATATCCGTCGCCAGCTGCAGGAGATCCTGACGGTCGAAGGGGCTTCCGACAATGGCGTTTGCCGCAGTAAGCCCCGCCACAATCGCCGTTGCGCTGCTGCCGAGTCCACGTGACAGCGGGATCCGATTGTTCATGCGGATCTTTGCGCCCTGGAACTCCTCCGCACGGTCGGCACGCTGGAGAAGATATTGAATGGATTTCCATACGATATTGCGCTCATCGCCCGGAATATACGCCGCGCCTTCGCCGCGCGCAGAGATATGAAGCCCCTTTTCGTGCGTGAGCGTCAGCGTCATTTCGTTATACAGCGTACAGGCAACCCCCAACGCGTCAAACCCCGGGCCGAGATTCGCACTTGTCGCAGGAACGCGCACCCGTATGGATCGCTCATTCATAGCAGATCCTCCTGCCCGTCCGCAACGCGAATCAAGCTGCGCACCTCACGTACGACGGGGAGCGCCTGTAGCGCCTCGACAGCTGCGGATGCCGCCGCATGTGTGACAACATGGGTCACGGCGACGATCTCCGCATCCCCGTTCTCCGTCCAGCGCGCCTGGATGACGGACTTGAGGCTGACTCCCGCACGCCCGAATGTCGTTGCAATCTCTCCGAGGACACCCGGCTCATCGGCGACGACGAGACGCAGATAGTAGGAGGACTTCGTCTTTTCCACGGGACAGAGCTTCTTTCTCTCCCCGATCTTGTACTTCATGCGTCCTGTTGTACCGGACACAATATCACGCGCAATCTCGATGATATCCGCAACCACCGCTGACGCCGTTGGCAGCGAACCCGCACCGCGCCCGTAAAACATGGCGTCACCGATGACATTACCGCGCACAAAGATCGCATTGAACACCCCGTTCACCGAGGCAAGCGGATGCGTCTTCGGCAGGAAGACGGGGTGGACACGGACGTCGATTCCCTCCTCCGTATTGCGACCAACCGCGAGGAGTTTAATGACGTAGCCGAGATTGAGTCCGTAGTCGATATCGTCCTCGGTGATATGCGAAATGCCCTCAACGGAGACATCTTCGAAGCCGATGACCGTATCAAAGGCGAGTGAGGCGAGAATAGCCGCCTTGCGTGCGGCATCGAGACCATCCACATCCGCCGCGGGGTTTGCCTCCGCATAGCCCTTTTCCTGCGCACGACGCAGGACGGCATCATAGCTGACGTGCTTCTCCGTCATCTTCGTCAGCATATAGTTCGTCGTCCCGTTGACAACCCCCATAATCTCCGAGATGCTGTTCGCCGTCAGGCACTCCTTCAGCGGCTTGATGATGGGAATGCCCCCGCCGACGCTCGCCTCATAGAGGAAGTCGACATTGTTCTCAGCCGCTGCAGCATAGAGCTCGGCAAGATGCTCTGCAATGACATCCTTATTCGCCGTGACGACGTGCTTGCCCGCCGCCATCGCACGCAGCATATAGTCCTTGGCGGGCGTGAGTCCGCCCATCACCTCGACCACAACCGAGATCTCCGCATCATTCAGGATCTCGTCAAAATTGTCTGTAAGCGCAATGCCCTCAGCCTCGGGACGATGTTTTTTTGCATCGCGCACGAGAATCTTTGCGATCTCAATATGTGCGCCGCTGCGTCCCGTAATCGTGTGTGCATTCATCGCGAGCGTGCGCACCACGCCGGAGCCGACCGTTCCCGCACCGAGCAGTGCAATCTTAATCGTATTCACCAAATTTCATCCCCCAGTCAGGCCTGTCCAATTACTTCTAGCCGCTGCACGCCGTCGACCACATCCACTTTTTCGAGCAAGGTCTGAAAATCGCTGCGCAGCTTTGCCGTCTCGAGGGAGATATGTACCGTTGCTGCCCCCCGCGCCGGAAGCCCCTGATTGATCGTCAGAACATTCCCGCCCTCCTCGGCAATGACGCGCAAAACATCTTGCAGTGTACCCGGACGATGACTGATGAGAAGAGCAAGTGTAACAATCTTATCGCGCGTCGCCTCAAAGAACGAATACACATAGTCCTTGTACTTGTAGTACGCGCTGCGACTGAGATTCGCCTTTTCGACTGCCTCATTGACTGTCCGGACTTCCCCGCTGTTGATGAGCTCCTTTGCAAGAATCGTCTTCTTAATTGCTTTTGGCAGAATCTCCTCGCGTACGAGATAGACGCCCGTCATATCAATTTTCATGAATTATTCCTCCAATGGATAGAAAGCCCTTTCTTGTAGACAGTCAAAGTATAGCATATCTGAACGCAATCGCCAAATAAAAGCACGGATTAAATTTTATTCTCCGTCCCGTTCATCAGTCGTTTGATGTTCTCACGATGTCGAACGATGACAAGAATCGCAGCAATCACGGTAAACAGCACATATTCCATCGGATAGCCGTAGAGCGCCGCAAGAATCGGTGTAAGAAAACCCGCGACCACCGAGCCGAGGGAAACATAGCGTGTCATATAAACAATCGTAAACCAAACGACAAATACAATGAATGTCACATCCCCCATCAGCATCGTCAAAACGCCGAGCGATGTCGCAACGCCCTTCCCTCCGTGAAAGCCCAGGAAGATGGAGAAGCTGTGTCCGATGATGGCAAAGAGCCCGCCGAGCACCGCCGCGAGCGGCGTCCCTGCGAGGACGAGCCCCAGTGCAACACCCGCCTGTCCCTTGAGGCTGTCTGCAATGAATACTGCAATGCCGGCGCCCTTCCCGAGCGTCCGCCACGCATTCGTCGCGCCAATATTGTGGCTGCCGTGCTCACGCAGATCCGTATGCCAAAAGAGTTTTCCGAGAATCAGCCCGCTTGGAATCGAGCCGATCAGATAGGCAATTACCGCCGCGAGTATATAGTCCGTCATCATTCCTCCTCCTTGCGTGCGCGCACGACAAGGCGCAGCGGCGTTCCCTCGAAGCCAAAGCTCTCACGCAGACGATTCTCAATGAAGCGCAGGTAGGAGAAGTGCATGAGCTCGGGATCATTCACAAACACGATGAACGTCGGCGGCGCAATCCCCACCTGTGTGACGAAAAGGATCTTGAGCTGCTTGCCCTTCTTCGTCGGCGGCGGATTGACCGAGACCGCATCGCGGATGAGTTCGTTGAGTACGCTCGTCTTAATGCGCATGGACTGCTGCTCCGCAACATATTTGACCAGCTCCGTCACGCGCTCAACGCGCTGTCCCGTGAGTGCCGAGGTGTAAAGAACAGGTGCGTATTGCAGGAAGCCGAGCTTCTCGCGCAGATCGTCCGTAAAGCGGAGCGTCGACTTATCGTGCTTTTCGGGGAAAATATCCCATTTGTTCACGACAATGATAACGCCCTTGCCGGACTCATGGACGTAGCCCGCAATTTTCGTATCCTGCTCGAGAATCCCCTCGGCGGCATTGATGACCATGAGCACCACGCCCGCGCGGTCGATTGCGCGCAGCGAACGCATGACGCTGTAACGCTCCACGGGCAGGGTGATCTTCCCCTTGCGGCGCATCCCCGCCGTGTCGATGAGCAGGTACTTCGCGCCATCCCGCGTGAAATGCGTGTCGATTGCATCCCGCGTCGTTCCGGGCACATCGCTGACGATGACACGCTCCTCGCCAAGCAGACGGTTGACAAGAGATGACTTGCCAACATTCGGGCGCCCAACAACAGCGATTGCAATCTCGTCGGACTCCGTCCCATCGCTCATCTCCTCGGGGAATGCCGCAACGATTGCATCGAGCAGGTCGCCGAGATTCATAGCATTCGACGCGGAGATGGGAATCGGGTCACCAAGCCCCAGCGCATAAAAATCGTAGATCAACGATTCACGGTCAAAGCTGTCGATCTTGTTGACCGCAAGGATGACGGGCTTCTTCGTCCGCCGCAGAAGGCGCGCCACCTCCTCATCCGAGGAGGTCAGACCCGCACGCCCGTCGACGAGGAAGAGGATGACATCCGCCTCCTCCATCGCCAGCTCTGCCTGACTGCGCATCGAGCGAAGGATGTGGTCACTCTCGTCGAACTCGATGCCCCCCGTATCAATAATTGTAAACTCGTGATTCAGCCACTCCGCATCCATATAGATGCGGTCGCGCGTTACCCCCGGCATATCATCGACAATTGAAACGCGCTTCTTGCCGATCTGGTTGAACAGCGTCGATTTGCCGACATTCGGCCGTCCGACAACCGCCACTATGGGCTTGCTCATCTGCTCACTCCTCTCCTTAACTAGCTTGCCGCAGGCTTCGTATAGCCCGCATTGCTCTGCCACGTATAGCCCCCGCTCGGACGCTCGCGATGGTACGCGCCCCATGCAGCAAGCGCCTCCCGATAGTCCCGCCCCGTCGCCACAGGCTCGATGCGGACAGAGGGAAAGGACGCCCTCATCGCGTCGAGACTCATATCGTCGAGAAAAACATCCTCGCCCTCACGCAGCGCAGATGCGGGGATCAACACCCCATCCACCGTATGTGTGAGAGATTGGAGCGCCTGCATAATATCGTGCCCCGTAAGAAGCCCCGATACATTGACCGTCGCACCGAAGTGTTCATTCACGACAGGAAGCACGTGGATGCGTCGTGCATCAGGGTCGAGCTCGCGTGCCAGCTGCTCCATCACGGGCGCAACCGCCGTGCCGCTGACGACTGCAATGCGCGCCTCATCATCCTCCTCATCCATCGCTACACCGGCCTTCACCCACTCCTCGATGAAATTGCGCGTCAGTCCGATGCCGTTATCCAGCTGTGGGAATCCATCGTACATCTCGGTGAGCGGCACCTCACGCCCCGCGAGAAAGTAGAATTCATCGCCGAGATAGATGAAGGTGCGCCCCTCCTCCGCACGCATGCGCTCCTGCCACGCTTCCACCTGATCGATCACGCGCGCCGCGCCCTCTCGATCAAATTGGACAAGCGGAAAGGGATCACTTCGGTGCTTCGTGAGACCGACGGGAACAATGGCAAGCGAGAGCGCATGGGGGCGGCGTGCCGTAATGTCACGGATCGTCCGCTCGAGCTCCTCCCCGTCATTCAGCCCGTAGCAGAGAACCACCTGCGTATGATAGTCCGCCCCCGCCTGCTCAAGCTTTGCCAGCTGCCCCAGTATATCCGAGGCTCCCTTATAGCGCAGCATTTCCGCGCGCAGCACAGGATTTGTGCACTGCACAGAAACATAGAGCGGCGAGAGATGATAGCGCTCTATGCGCGAAAAATCCGCCGCCCCCATATTCGTCAGCGTCACAAAGTTGCCATAGAGAAAGGAGAGGCGATAGTCATCATCCTTGACGGAGAGGCTGTGGCGCATATCCGGCGCAATCATGTCGACAAAGCAGAAATAACAGTGATTGGCGCAGGCGCGAATCCCGTCGAAGACCGCACGCTCGAACTCCACGCCGAATTCCTCATCGTAATCCTTGTCGAATGCAATCAGCTCCTGCTCTCCATTCGCATGCTCCACGAGGAGCTCGATCTCCTCGTCCGCCATTGCAAAGCTGAAATCAATGATGTCGCGCAGCGGCATATCGTTAACCGAGAGGATTTTATCCCCCGGGACAAGCTCCAGTTCCTCTGCAATGCTCCCCTCCAGCACGCGCAGGATGATGCCCGGATACGTTCTCGCCATATTCCCCTCCTTTCTCATGAAAAAGGAGTGACGTTTCATCACTCCTCTGTTATCGTATGGAATTATTTGTATCTGAACTTACTTCAGCCAGTCGAGATGTGCCTCGACCTGACCTTCTGTATTTTCGCTGGACTCAGCCCGTTCCGACTGATGCTCGTCCACATACTTCTTGATGTCTGCTTGATCCGCGTCGCGCTTCGCCTTGGTGATCGAAAGCGAAATGCGCTTACGCTTCGTGTCGATGCGGAGAACCTTAACCGTCACAACATCGCCCGTATGAACAGCCTCATCGGCACGCTCAATGCGCTTCTCGGCAAGTTCGCCCATCGGAATGAGACCGTCAAAGCCCGGCTCGATCTCCATGAATGCACCAAAGTCCGTCAGCTTGATGATCTTACCTTCGATGAAGTCGCCCTCGGCGTACTGCTCCGCCTTCTCCACCCACGGATCCGGAAGCGTATCCTTCACCGAGAGGGAGATGCGCTTTGCATCGCGATCAACGCTCTTGACAAAGACATCGAGCTCCTGCCCAACCTCGAGCACCTCGGAGGGATGCTTCACACGATGCCATGCGAGATCGGAGATATGTGCCAGACCGTCCACGCCGCCAATATCGATGAATGCACCGTAGTCGACAAGGCGCTTGACCGTGCCGCGCACAGTCTGCTCCGGCTCGATGACCGAGAACACAGCCTCTTCCTTCTCCGCGCGGTCACGCTCGAGAAGCTTGCGGCGCGAGAGCACGAGACGGCGCTTCTGAACGTCGATTTCGATGATCTCCGCCTCTACCGTCTGATCGACATAGACCGCGAGATCCTTGACGAAGTGCAGCTCCATCTGAGATGCAGGAATGAATCCGCGCAGTCCCATGACGTAGGCGACAAGTCCGCCCTTGACTTCTTTCGCAATCTTTGCCTCGACTGTCTCGCCCTTCTCCTGGATCTCCTCGATGACCTTCCATGCAGCCATCTTGTCGGCTTCCACCTTGGACAGGCTACCGCCGTTATCACCGCCAAGCGACTTGATATAGACATCAATCACATCGCCGACCTTCACGACATCGCGTGCATCGTCCGGCGCAGGAACGGCAAGCTCCCTCTTAGAGACAGGAATCTCCTGCTTGTAGCCGATATCGACATACGCCTCATCACGGGATACCTGAACGACTTCCCCTTTGACAACCGTACGCTCTTGGATATCGGGCATATCTTCCTGTTCCAAAAGTTCCTTCATGCTCTGCTCTGACACTGTTTATAAACCTCCTTGATAATCCAGTCCGGCGTAGATGCACCAGCTGTAATACCAATTTTATTAACATGATTCATCCACTCGTCCTGTAATTCTGCTACAGTTTCGATGTGGTATGTTTTGCATTTTGTTGCACATATCTGGGCAAGCCGCGAGGTGTTCGCACTGTTCTTGCCGCCGATGACAAGCATCACGTCAACCTTCTCGGCGAGCTCCAAAGCTGCCGCCTGACGCAGATCCGTTGCCGTGCAGATTGTGCGCAGAATCTTAATCTCGCGCGACTTCTCCAAGAGACACGACACAATGCTCTGAAACCGTTTGGCTGAGAACGTCGTCTGCGAGACGATCCCGAGCTTTCCGATGCGGGGCAGCGCCTCTGCCTCCGCCTCTGTCTCGATAATATGAGCACCATGCCCCGTCCATTCGAAGATACTCTTGACCTCCGGATGGTTCTTCTCTCCGACAATGACGACCGTATATCCTTCCTCGGACAACAGCTTTGCCGAGAGCTGCGCTTTCTTGACGTGCGGACAAGTCGCATCCACGAGTTCTAAGCCGCGTGACTCCGCCTCCTCATACACCTTTGGTCCCACTCCGTGCGAACGGATGATGACGAGCCCATCCTCCATCTCATCGAGTGAGCCGACAGTGCCCACGCCTTCGTTTTTGAGGCGCGCCACCATCTGCGGATTATGAATGATCGGGCCCAGCGTACTGGATGTTCCATCCGGCGAGGCATTCTCTCGGGCAATCTCAATGGCGCGCTTCACGCCATAGCAGAATCCCAGATGCTCAGCTAAAATAACCTCCATAGACCTCACCAAAAACGTATATTGATTCTCAATGAATCGATATATACGGAATCCTATCCACACAATCTGAGTAACAGTATAACACGCCTGCCTCTCCCACGCAAATAAAATTTATTTTTTTTACATTTGTCATCCGCTGACGAAATTTCTCGCCGCAAGAAGAGCAAAGAGCCCGAGCAGAACACTCATCGTGATGTAAAGAATACCGATGGCGATCTTTCCCTCCTCGATGAGGGTCAGGGATTCGAGTGAGAACGTGGAAAATGTTGTAAAGCCGCCGCATATGCCTGTCTGCAAAAAGAGGATGAGGCGCGGATCTATATTGCTGTGCTTGCCTGCAAGTCCAACGACGAGTCCTATGGCAAAGCATCCGATGAGATTGACGACAAAGGTGCCTAGCGGAAATCCGCTGCCGAGTTTCGGGATGATCTGACCGAGGAGATAGCGAAAAATTGCACCGAGTGCGCCGCCAAGCCCGACCGCAAGGATGTTCACTGTACATCCTCTGCGCGCAGGTGAGAGGTATCATTCATCAGCGTGACCACGGCAAATCCGTCATCTTCGAAGCGGATCTTGTTGACTGCGGTATTGAGCTGAGAGACATGCCAGATGGAGCGAATCGGCATGGAGAGAATGTCGGCGAACAGAATGCGGATTGACGCACCATGTGAAACGATGACAATGCGCTTCCCGCGCTCCTGCGCGACAATCTCGCGCACGCGCCCGGCGACGCGCCGCTGAAACTCCGGAAATGGCTCGCTCTCAGGAATGTCCGCCTGCTCCGGATCGGTGTAAAAATTCTTCATGGCATTGGGATTCTCGGCATTGACATCGTTGAAGTTACGCCCCTCCCACGAGCCGAAGTTCAGCTCGCGCAGCAGCGGGTCAGAAATGACCTCAAGTCCGAAGCGCTGCGCCAGAGGTGCCGCCGTCTCCATCGCACGCGTGAGATCGCTCGCATAGATTGCATCCACATGATCGACAACAAGATTTTTTCCAAGCGCCGCCGCCTGTGCGCGCCCCTCCGCCGAGAGCGGTACATCCGAATGCCCCTGAAAGCGCCCCGTCTTGTTCCACTCCGTCTCCCCATGCCGTATGATGATGATCTCTGTCATATCCCCCTCCCCTTTCCATGTATCAAGATTTGATCTCACAGATTACGCCGCCGGAAATAAGGCGTGCCGTCTGCATATAGCTGTAGTTTCCGTCAAATTCTGCGGCAAGCTCCTGCGTCCGTCTCTCCACATCCGAGGCTCCCAGCTCCGATGCCCAGAGTGCACCGACCACGGTGCCGCTGTGCGCCACGAGAACGCCGAGTGCCCCTTTCTTCTGCGAGGACTGAATAAACGCATCCAGCTGTGGCTTTTCCAGATGTTCCTGATTGAGGCGCGCGCTCGCCGTCGCCGCCTGTCCGAGCAGCATTTCCTGACGATCCCCCTCCGTGCGGAACGCCTGCCCCACCGTCGTAAGCATCTGTCGATATGCCGCATCCTGACTGCCGCGATTGCCCTTGCTCTGATAGTAGGCGATAGTGTCAACGGTACCGCCCACATCGAAGATGGAGACGGCGAGGAGCGGTACATTCGAATACTGCCCGAAGAGTTCGCCTGTCGTATGGCTGACGTGGGAAAGCCCCGCAAAGGCGATGCCGTCGCTCGGCTCAATCGCAATCGCAATGTCCATGATCTCACGCCCCGTGAGTTCGCGTCCAAGCGCGCGCGCCGCAGCATAGGAGACTGCCGCAATATCGGCACTCGAGGATGCCATACCCTTGCCCTGTGGAATCTCGGAATCAAGCCGTATGCCAAACGGGAGAGAGTCCTTGCCGATATGGGCAAGCGTCCGCCGCAGAGCCTCCTCCGCTTTTTCCCCAAGCCCATGCACGCCCGTGAACTGATCCGAGACCGTCGCCACGGCATACATGCTGATGGGCGCGGTCACAAGAAATGGCGTCCCGTCGAGAACGCCTTCCACGAGTTCGCCGCAGGATGCGGGCGCTTTTGCAATTATTTCCATAAAATCCCCCAAACATTCGGATATGATGACGCAAGTGAAAATATGGCGAGGACAAGGGTCTCCGTGAGCACGGTCGCCGCCCCGTAGACATCGCCCGTAACCCCACCGAGGATATTGGTCATCGTACGGCAGAAGAAGAGCACAAAGAGCGTACCGAGTACGAGCGCAAACGTAGCGAGCATTCCCCACGGCAGGACGAGCACCGCCGTCGTCAACGCGGCGATCACGACGGTACTGCGATCCGCCATATCCGCGAATGTCTTGCCCATGCCGTCCTCACGCGCATAGGGAAAGCACGCAACGGCGAGCACCATCGCGAGTCTGCCGATGATCGGCATGACGAAGAGCGCAGGTACGAGCAGCAGAGGCGCCATATCGGAGAGCAACGCATACTGAACGAACATAAGCATGACAAACGACACGACGCCGAACGCGCCGACGCAGCTGTCCTTCATGATCTCGAGCTTGCGCGCACGCTCCCGCCCCGAGAAGACGCCGTCCGCCGTATCCATAAAGCCGTCCGCGTGCAGACCGCCCGTCAGGAGGAGCGGCAGGATGAGCAGGAGCGCGGCAGTCAGCGACCGCATGCCGAGCACATAGAGCAGCAGCCACGCGGCAAGCGCATAGCAGATACCGAGCACAAGCCCGACGAGCGGAAAGAAGCGCGTACTGCGCCCGAAATCCGCCGCTGTCCACACGGTCTGTCTGACGAGATGAATGCGCGTGAGGAATTGTAGTCCGATCAGAAAAGAATTCATGAAGTGCTTCCCTAAATATGATAATAGAGAGATAGGAGATAGTAAAGCAGCAGATAGAGGACGGTCACGGTATACATGAGGCGGATTGCGCCGAGGATGTGCTTCGCCGTAATCTCCATATGCGCATCTCCCATATAGGCGCGGAAATGCCGCTCGCCGAAGTAGTAATTGACGCCGCCAAGTCGGATGTGCAGCGCCCCCGCAACGGGCGCCTCCGCATGACCGCCGTTCGGACTCGGATGCCCTGCGGCATCGCGCACGAGAATGTTCAGCGCGTTGCGCCCGTCATAGCCGAGCAGGAACGCCGCCATCACGAAGAGTATGCCTGTCATGCGTGCTGGAACAAAGTTCAACACATCGTCCACGCGCGCCGCCATGCGTCCGAAGTAGAGATAGCGGTCATTCTTATAGCCGAGCATGGAATCCATCGTATTCGCCGCGCGATAGAGAACGGCAAGCGGCGCGCCCCCAAGCGCAAAGAAGAAAAGCGGCGCAATCACGCCGTCCACGGTATTCTCCGCTACCGTCTCGATTGCCGCACGCGCGGCATCCGCCTCATCGAGTTCTGCCGTGTCGCGTCCGACAATATAACCGACGTGCTCGCGCGCTGCCGCAATGTCCCTCTTGACGAGCAGCGCATAGATGTCCTGCCCCGCCTTTGCCAGCATGCGCGGCGAGATGCAGAAGTAGAGAAGGATGACGCTGACGACATCCGCGCCCCACGCCACGGGCAGCTGACGCGCCACCAAGAGAAGCCCCTCGGCAAATGCATAGGAAATACAGAGAACCAGCAGCGTGAGGAGCGACCCCATCGCAAATTTTTGCGTGTCGCTCCCCCGCAGCGGATAGAGCAGCTTCTCCAAAAATGCAATCAGGCGCCCTAGCACGGCGACGGGATGCCATCGTGTCTGCGGATCGCCGAGCACAGTGTCGAGAAAGAACGCCGCCATAGCGATGAGGGAGGGCGAGATCATCTGCGCCCCTCCACGATTTCGCGCAGCTTCTCCATGTCGAGGCTCGTGCGCACCGTTTCGGCGAGACGGTCATAAGCGCACTCCTTCTCCGCACGATAGCGGTACTGCACGGACAGCTCCTCCCGGCCGCGCCGCACGCGCAGACGGTTGAGCAGTGCACGGCGGAAGTCGTCGTCATCGAATACGCCGTGGATGTACGTGCCCACGACAAGCCCGTCCGCCGAGACTGCTCCGTCAGGCAGATCCACCGCCGTCCCCGCTGCCGAAACAATGCGGAACGGACGATGAACGTCCTCCATAAAGCGCGTCTCCCCCATATGAATCTCATAACCGGGAAGCCCCGTGCCCGCAATCCGCGCCCCCAAAAAGGGAAGGTCAGCGGACGCCGTAACCTGACGCAGACGCTTCGTCGCCGCAAAGCTCGTCTCAATCGGCAGATAGCCGAAGCCCGCCGTCTCATCGTGCTCGGACTCCGTATGCAGCGGATCACGCACAACACGTCCGAGCATCTGATAGCCGCCGCAGATGCCAAAGAGCGGCGTTCCCTCTGTCACGCGCGCACGGATTGCATCCTCCAAGCCCACCTCACGGATGTAGAGCAGATCCTCCGTCGTATTCTTCGATCCGGGCAGGAGGATGAGGTCGGGCGTCCCGAGCTCGCGCGGCGTGCCCACATAGTAGAGCGCGACATCCGGCTCGTTTGCGAGCGCATCAAAGTCCGTAAAATTCGAGAGCTTCGGCGTACGAATGACGGCAATACGCAGCTGATCGCTGTGCGCGGCGCCATCCCCATAGTGCTTCTCATCGAGCGATACCGAATCCTCCTCGTCGATGCCGAGCTGCTCGATATGCGGCACAACACCGAGCACGGGCTTCCCCGTCTTTTCCTCAAGGAAGTCGAGTGCAGGCGTCAGCAGGGTCACGTCGCCGCGAAATTTGTTGATGACGAGTCCCTTGACGAGGGCACGCTCCTCCTCGTCGAGGAGTTCCAGCGTGCCCACGAGGGAGGCGAGCGCGCCGCCGCGGTCGATGTCTGCGATGAGGAGGACGGGCGCGCGTAGATGCTTTGCGACGCGCATATTCACAATGTCGTTTGCCTTGAGGTTGATTTCGGCGGGACTCCCTGCCCCCTCGATCACAAGCAGGTCATAGTTTTCCTGCAAGACATCAAGTGCTTCCTCGACCGCCCCCCACGCCTTGAGCGAGTAGTCCTTGTGGTACTCACGCGCGCTCATATTGCCGACCGGCTCGCCCATAATGACGACCTGCGACTGCGAATTCCCCGTGGGTTTCAACAGAACGGGATTCATATGCACCTCGGGCGCAAGCTCCGCCGCCTCTGCCTGTGCAACCTGCGCGCGCCCCATCTCACGCCCGTCGAGCGTGACATAGGAGTTCAGCGCCATGTTTTGTGCCTTGAACGGCACGACACGCTGCCCCTCCTGCCGAAAGATACGGCAGAGCGCCGTTGTCAATATGCTCTTGCCCACGTGGGAGCTCGTCCCCATCAGCATAATGCTCTTAGCCATCAGATCGCCTCCGCAAGTTTCTTGATGTTCACGGGAATGCCGCAGGTAACGAGATAGACCTCTGCGGCGCTGTGCGCAATCTGCTGATTCGCCAGCCCCGCCATATCGCGGTAGAGGCGTCCAAGGCGATGTTCTGGCACAATGCCCGCCCCCACCTCGTTCGTGACGAAGATCGTTGTCGCCTCCACCTCCTGTGCCGCCTGAATCAGCGCACCAATCCGCTCCTCCACATGGAGCACAAACGAGTCACGCTCCTGCTCGTCTTCGGGATATTGGAGCATATCATTGCTCAGGAACATTGTAATGCAGTCAAAGAGAATCACGCCGTGCGACTTCCCCGCCGCGCGGATGGCGTTCTCAGAAAAAAAAGGTGCCTCATAGGTCGACCAGTTGGCAGGACGGCGCGCCTGATGGAGATCGACACGCTGCTGCATCTCCGTATCGTAAACCTGCGCCGTCGCGATGTAGGCGACCTGTGCCCCCGATGCGGCACAATGTGCGGCATAGTGCTCGGCAAATGCGGACTTGCCCGAGCGGACACCGCCCGTCACGAGAATTATCTGCCCCATCTGCGACACGCCTCCGTGAAATGCTCTGAGGCTTCCGTGCAGCCCGCAAAGTGCAGATGCAAATAACTGCCGAGTGCATTTTTGTACGCATGCCCCGCAGAATACTGTGCGTTATTGCGCAACTTTGTAAAGCGGAGCGGGCGCACCGACTCCGAAGTCTCCTCCGCCTCCTCCACGGAAAAGTGGAATTCATGTCCGTGAAGCACAAGCCCCGCCGCACCGAGCACGGTATCCACTGTCTGCTCCGCTTCCACATAGCCGACCATCTGCAGTTTCTCCGTCATGCGCGCGCGCGCGGGGAAGATGCCGACCATCTCATGCTCTGCCCCATCAAAGTCAATCAACGAACGCATCAGATACATATAGCCGCCGCATTCGGCGTAGATGGGCATCCCCGTCTCTGCCGCACGGCGAATCGAGGCACGCATCGCTGTATTCTCCGCCAACTGGCGCGCAAACATCTCGGGAAAGCCACCGCCGATGATGATGCCGTCCACATCGGGCAGCACCTCATCATGCAGCGGGCTGAACGTGACAATCTCTGCACCGCGCGCTTCGAGCTCAGCAAGGCTCGCCGCGTAGTAAAAAGAGAAGGCCTCGTCCCGCGCCACGCCGATGCGCATGGAAGATACAGCATCCGTGCCCACGGTAGTGGCAACAGACAGCGGAGAGGCACTGCGGGCAAGTTCCAGAATTGCGTCCAGATCCAGCCCAGCCTCGACCCGCTGACCAACGGCGGCAATCGTCTCCGCCGCCGCGTGCTCCTCCACGGGCGTCAATCCGAGATGACGCTCGGGCAGTGCGAGCGCGGCGTCGCGACGTAGGGCACCATAGACGCGCAGATCGACGCCCTCCATCGCCGTGCGCACCATCTCCTCATGCGTCTCGCTGCCGAGGCGGTTGAGGAGCACACCCGCGAGATTGACCGCGCGGTCATAGACACGAAAGCCGAGTGCCGTTGCCGCCGCAGACGCTCCGACGGATTTTGCGTCTATGACGAGGAGGACGGGCGCATCCAGCGCCTTTGCAATCGCAGCCGTCGAACTGACGCCACGCCGCCCGCCGTCATAGAGCCCCATGACGCCCTCGATGACGGCGATGTCCGCATTCGCGCATTCACGCGCGAAGATCTCCGTCAGACGCTCCTCCGGCACGAGCCACGTGTCCAGATTATGCCCCGTGCGCCCGCTCGCTAGCTGATGATAGCCGAGGTCGATATAGTCCGGCCCCACCTTGAAGGACTGCACGCGAAGACCATGCGCGCGCAGGGCTGAGAGAAGCCCTGTCACGAGCGTGGTCTTGCCGCCACCCGACTGCGTCGCCGCAATCACAATGCGCGGGATATTCCACTGCATGAATCCATCTCTCCTTAGGGACGCGTGTTGTCAATGAGATACATGAGCGCGTTGATCGCCGCAGCAGCAATCGGGCTGCCGCCCTTCGTGCCCTCGACGGTGATATAGGGAACAATGCCGTGTGATGCAAGCGCCGCCTTGGACTCTGCCGCGCCCACAAAGCCGACGGGAATGCCCACGATGCAGGCGGGACGGATGCCCTCCTCACGCACGAGGCGTAGCACCTCAAAGAGTGCCGTAGGCGCGTTGCCGATGGCGACAATGCTGCCGTCGAGCGCCTTGCCGAACTGGCGCATGGCAACCATCGAGCGCGTAATGCCCTCTTCCTTCGCACGGACGGCAACCTCGGGATCGGCAACCAAACAGTGCACCTCACCACCGAAGGAGGCGATCTTCTTCTTGTTGATGCCCGTGCGCACCATCTCGACATCCGTATAGATGTGCGCACCCGCCTTCAGTGCCTCGATGGCACGATCAATCGCCTCGGGATGCACGCGCGTGATCGGCGCATAGCCGACATCGCCCGATGCGTGAATCAGGCGCGAATAGAGCTTCGTTGCACGCTCGTCGAGTCCAAGCCCCTCCAGATGGGGCGCAATCAGCTCCATGCTGCGGTTTTCAATCGCCATCGGCTCCTTGATGAAATCCATGGTTAACTCCTATTTCTACGATTCGCTGACCGAATCGACAAATGCCTTTACTTCTTCATAGCTGTGTGCCAAATGTGGATAGGAAAGCACGGGACGGTCAATCACGACGACGGGCAGATTGAGATCCGCCGCCGCCTGAAATTTTGCATCCGTTCCGCCAATCGTCCCGCTGTTCTTCGTGATGATGACATCCGCCTTGTACTTTTCATACATACTGCGGTTCAGTTCACGCGAGAACGGTCCCTGCATCGCAATGATCTGCGCTGGCGTCAGCCCCAGTCCCTCACAGAGGGCAATTACCTCTGCCGTCGGCAGAACACGCGCAATAAGGGTACAGTCTGCGAGCGGCTCCGCCTTTACGAATCGTTCCAGATTTCGGCTGCCCGTCGTCAAGAAAATATTTTTCCCGAACTGCGCTGCGATCTCTGATGCCTCCTCATAGGAGTGCACGAGATGCACATTCTCATACGAAATGTCCGTGAGATCGCGCTCAAAGCGAATGTAGGGAATCCCCGCCGCCGCACACGCCGACATCGCGTTTCGCGAGACATTGACAGCATAGGGATGGGTCGCGTCCACAAAGACATGCACGCCGTGCTCTGCGAAAAATGCGCGCAGTCCGTCCTCATCGAGCGGTGTGTCATTGATGAGAAGGCGTCCGCTGCCGCTCTCCCGTTGCTCTGCGAGCAGCTGCTGCCCGTAGGAGCTGACGACCGACGCCGCCACGTCATATCCCGCCGCACAGAGGCGGCGCACGATCTCACGCCCGTCCTGCGTACCCGCCGCCGTGAATATCAAAGCCCCGGCTCCCGCTTCTGATAGCCGCGCGGCGTAATCATCCAGTCGCCCACCGTCCGCGTCTTTGAGTTGCCGATAATGACGAGCGAGAACATATTGATATCCTCCTTCGTAAAGTCGCCAAGCGTGGAGATCAGCGTCGCCTCATTCGCACGGCTCGCCCCCGTCACAATGCCAACAGGAGTCTCGGCTGCACGGTGGCGCAGGAAGATCTCCTGCACGGCGTTGATCTGCCCAACGCGCTTATTGCTGCGCGGATTGTAAAGCGCGGTGACAAAGTCTCCCTTTGCCGCGAGCTCTGCGCGCTCCTGAATGATCTCCCACGGTGTGAGCAGATCCGAGAGACTGATGACAACGAAGTCATGCATGATGGGCGCGCCGAGGAGCCCCGCCGCTGCACTCATCGCCGAGACTCCCGGGATGACGCCGCCGAATTCGGGGCGCTCCGCCTCGTCCATCTTCACAAGCAGCTCGAGCACGAGTCCTGCCATCCCGTAGATGCCGGCATCCCCGCTCGAGATGACGACGACCGTCTCCCCCGCCGACGCCTCCTTGAGCGCCGCACGGCAGCGGTCAATCTCCTGTGTCATGCCCGTATCGAGCACTTTTTTCCCTTCGACCAGCTCCGCAATGAGCTCCACATAGCGCTTGTAGCCGACGACCGTCGTTGCTTCTTCAATCGTACGCCGCGCGCGGTAGGTCATATCGTCCAGACTGCCGGGACCGATGCCCACAACACTTATTTTTCCCATAAGAGTGCCACCGTCACTTTCCCAAATGATGTTTTCCCGAGCGCCATGCGCCCGCCTGCTTTACCTGCCGCACAGAGCGCCGCCGCTTCGGATACATTCCCGACGCCGATCGTCTGTCGGACAAAATCGGACTCCTTTAGCCCGTATTGTTCAATCATTGCTGCAAGTGTCTCGTTCGGGAAAAAGCGTATCTCCCGCCCGAGCGTCTCCGCCGCCGCGAGCAGCCCCGCCTCATCGCGCTTGACCGTCGTGCTCGCGAGGAGATCGATGCCAGACGGCTCTCTGCCGATTATGCCGCACGCCTCCGTCAGCGCACGCAGGATCTTCGCCTCGGGGATACCCGCGCGGCAGCCGACGCCCGCAATGAGACGGCGCGGCACGAGATACAGTGTGCGCGGCGCATTTTCCTGCGGAAGGTCATCCGCCGCCGTGATAATGACGCGGTACTCATCCGTCCCCACGGGCGGTATAGCCCCACGAAAGAGACGTGCCTGCACTTCCTCCGCGCGCAGCTGCGCCTCGTAGAATGCGGCATGCGGCAAATCGCTCGCAATGTAATACGCGATTTCCTTGCCCTCGAGCAGCGCCGTGTTCAGCACCTGTATTGCCGATTTCGGCACGGGGCGCAGCGCAAGCCGCGCGGCAATCGCATCAGGGGCAAGCATGCCCGTCACATCCGTTGCCGTCGTAATGACGGGGTCGGCGCCCACCGCTGCGCAGAGCTTCCGCGTGAGTTCATTCGCACCGCCGATATGCCCCGAGAGGAGGCTGATGCCGTGCCGCCCCGCCTCGTCAAAGACGAGGACGGCAGGATCGTATAATTTATTTTTCACATAGGGGGCGATCATGCGCACGACGATGCCTGTCGCCATCACACAGATGAGCGCGTCATAGCGTGTGAACGCCTCCCGCATGACATCTCCGAGGCGTTCAAAATACACGGTGTCATGCGCGGTCGAAACATCACTGCTCCGCAGACGCTCGGGCAGATTCACCGTCACGCTGCCCTCCACAGCGCCCGCGAGGCGGTCTGCGAGAGCCGCACCGCCCACAGTGAGCGCAAAGAGCGCTGTCCTCATGCTTTCGCGTCCCGGAACATATGCGAAAACTGCGGCGCATAGAGTTGCGAGAGCTCATATTCCGTATTGAGGCAGTCCCCGACCACGATCATCGCCGTGCGGTCGATCTCCTCTGCCTTCACCTGCTCCGCAATCGTCGCGAGCGTACCGCGCAGGATCTTCTGCTCCGGCCATGTTGCACGCTGTACGATTGCAATCGGCGTGGTCTCCTCGTAGCCGCCCGCGATCAGCTCCGCCGCAACCTCCTCGATCATTGCAATCGAGAGGAAGATGCACATCGTCGCATGATGTGCGGCAAGGCTGCGCAGCTTCTCACGCTCCGGCACGGGCGTACGCCCCTCGTTGCGCGTGATGATGACCGTCTGCGAGATGCCGGGCAGCGTATACTCCTGCCGCAGTGCCGCCGCCGCCCCGAGGAAAGAACTCACGCCCGGCACAACATCATAGTCGAAGCCGCGCTTCTCCCATGCGTCCATCTGCTCCTGTATCGCCCCGTAGATCGCGGGATCACCCGTATGGAGGCGCACGGTCATCTTTCCGTCGGCTTCTGCCTGCGCGATAACTTCCACCACCTCGTCCAGCGTCATATGCGCCGAGTTGTGGATCTCCACCCCTTCCTTGCAGTAGTCAAGGAGAGCCGGATTGACAAGCGACCCCGCATAGATCACGACATCCGCCTCCGCAAGATAGCGTGAGCCCTTTACCGTGATGAGTTCGGGATCACCGGGACCCGCACCGACAATATGAATCATATATGTTCCTCACTTTCTTTGAGCAGTGATAATGTAAATGGGATTGAGCGCCTTTGCCATATCGTACGAACCGACGCGCTCCAGTCGGCTGATCTGCACCTGTATCGCCTCGTAGGTATAGCGGTCTGCGTGTGCGTGGAAATAGTCCAGACAGGCGGCGACCGTCTGCATTGTAATTGCATTCGCCACAATGCGCCCATCAGGGCGCAGACGCTCCCCAATGATATCCAGAATATCCGCGAGGCGTCGTCCGCTGCCGCCAATCAGAGCAACATCCAGCGCCGGCAGATCCGCCAGCGCATCGGGGGCAGCCCCCTCCACGACACTGATATTCTCCACGGAGAACTTCTTTGCATTCTCCGCGATCAGCCCGATTCCCTCGGGGTTCTTCTCAATCGCGTATACATACCCCGCAGGTGCAAGCCGTGCCGCCTCGATCGAGAGTGAGCCCGTGCCCGCACCGATGTCATAGACGACGGCATTGGGCGCAATCTGCGCCTTGACGAGCGTAAGGATGCGAATCTCCTCCTTCGTCATAGGCACCTTGCCGCGCACAAATTCCTCGTCTTTGATCCCAAGATTCATCAATATTTCTCCTCATGCGCACAGACAATGATGACACCGTGCCCGATGCCGTCCGTGTCCGCCGCCTGACCTATCGTCATTTCTGTAATCTGCTCATCTGCATACGAAAGCCGCGTGCAAACATACATGGTATCATCGCTGCTCCATCCGTGCGCTATCAAACGCGTGGCAATGGTCTGCGAGTTGTTCCGCCCATCCGTCAGCATGCCGAGCACAGCGCCCTCCGTGCGGAGAAGCTCTGCCTCATGCGGTTCACGCCCATGAAAGCTGAGAAGCCGCGCAGCGTGCCACGGCAGCGCCAGCCGCGCAAATGCCATCTGCAGGGAGCTGATCCCCGGGATGACCTCGATCTGCCCGATGGGAAAGCTGCGCCGCAGCGCGTCGAGCAGCGAATAGTAGCCGGGATCACCCGAGACCATGACGACGACATCATCTGCCGCGAGTGCATCACGTATAAAGGAAAGTACGCCCGGAATATCGGCACCGATGGCACACTCGCGCGCCCCGCTGTGCGAAAAATCCGCAAGCGCACGCTTCCCCCCGACAAGGATACGCGCATTTTCGATTGTTTTCTGTGCTTTTGGCAACAAATACGCAGAATCTCCAGGGCCGATGCCGACAACAATAATTTTATGACTCACGGTTCAGTCTCCATCCATAGTCACGGGCAAAGGAAAGCGCCCGCGCATCCGCACCGAGAATATCCCCTGCAAAGTTCACCATCAGCGCGCCGACCTGAACTTTGCCGAAGAGATAGCGTTCCGCACGGACGTGCACGCGCTCGGCGATGACGGCACAGACACGCTCCGCAAGCCCTGCCGCAGCAATGACCTCCATTGCATCCTCCGTCGTATTCGACGCGAGCACGGCGCGTACCGCCTCCTGCGCCAGCCCCTCCGCCGCCGCATAGGCGGCAAGCGTCTCAAGGCGCGCATCTGCAACGCGGTTGTGCGTGTGGAATACGCCCGCCGCCATCTTCACGAGCTTGCCCGTATGCCCGAGGATGAGGATTTTCTCCGCGCCGCGCTCCGCCGCACGATCCAGCATAAAGCCGATGAAGTTGCTCGTCTCGATCAGCGCCGACTGCGAGATACCGAGCGAGAGCGCAATGCGCTCCCCAATCTTGCCGGGGACAAAGACAAGTACAGGCTCGCCTGCGGCAAGCGCTACGTTGATCTGCGGCACGAGGGAGTCCTTGAACGCCTCCTCCGACATTGGGCGGAGCACGCCCGTCGTCCCGATCACGGAGATTCCACCCTCGATGCCGAGCACGGGATTGAGCGTTTTCTTCGCCAGTTCCACACCCGCAGGGATGGAGATCGTCACGCGCGCGCCGACATCGGCACTCCCCGTCATCTCCTCCACGACGTTGCGGATCAATGTCCGCGGCCCCATATTGATCGACGGCTCACCGACGGGGAGACTCATGCCGCGCTTCGTCACCGTACCGACGCCCTCGCCCGCGCGGAATTCAATATCATCCGTTTCATCGACAAGCGCAAGCGTTGTAAAGACAGAGACACCATTCGTGATATCGGGGTCATCCCCCGAGAACTTCACGACCTCCGCGCGAATCCCCTCCGCCGTCTCGACAACATCCTTCACGGGAATCGTCAGCGGCGTGCCGTCAAGTGCCATCAGGCCGACCTCGTGCCAGTCCGCCCCCGCCATATAGAGAAACGCCGCCTTGACGCCCGCCGCCGCGCACGCCCCCGTTGTATATCCGCTGCGTAATTCGCCCTTTGCCATACAAATAAATCTCCACAAGAGAAAAACAGAGTTATTATAACATTCTTCCATGGAAATGAAAAGAGAGCGCCGTGTTTTTCACACAACGCTCTCGAAATGTCCATCAAATGTGACGATAGAGTCCGATGACCTTGCCGAGAATCTGCACATCCGTCTCGTAAAACGGTTCCATCGAGTCGTTCTCCGGCTGCAGGCGTATGCAGGTCTTCTCGCGGAAGAAGCGCTTCACCGTCGCCGACTCGCCGTCAATCAGTGCCACGACGATATCCCCGTTGTTCGCCGTCGGCTGCTGGCGCACGAGCACGAAGTCCCCGTCGAAGATGCCGACGTTGATCATGCTGTCGCCCTGTATGCGCAGCATGAATACATCCTCCGATGTTCCAAGCAGCGCGCGCGGGAAGGAGAAGACCTCCTCGACGTTCTGCTCCGCGAGAATCGGCTCACCCGCTGTCACCGTGCCGACAAGCGGCACAGGGAGCGTACGCCCCCACGGGTTCTCGCCCATGATGTCGATCGCACGCGGCTTCGTCGCATCGCGTCGAATCGCGCCGTTCTCCTCGAGCATGGCGAGATAGCGATGTACGGTCGAACTGGACTTCAGTCCGACGGCTGTTCCGATCTCGCGCACCGAGGGCGGATAGCCCTTCTCGACCAAGAAATCCTTGATGTACTGCAAGATCTCGGATTGACGCCGTGTGGAGATTCTGGTTTTCTTCACGGTAATACCCCCTGACAGGTTCGTTCGTACACATATAGTCTTTTATATCATAGCATATGTACGTTCTAAAAAAAAGAGGGTTTTGAAAAAAAACATCAATTCGTATCAAATTTTTGTTCTGCATCGTGCAGAATACCGTCGCGGCGCTCCTTCGATGCGGCAAAATAATCGTGCACCGCCTGTCGATCCCCGCGCTCAACCGCTGTGATGACCTCGCCGAGGATTGCCTGCAGTTCACGCAGCGAGTCCGCAATCGGCACGCCGTTCGTCATACAGATGTCCGCCCACATATCCGCGTTGGACGACGCAATGCGCGTGGTGTCCTTGAATCCGCCGCCGATGAGCTTCAGGCAGGAGTCCAGATCATCGCCGCTGCGGTTCAGCAGCGTGACGAGCGCCGCCGCCGCAAGATGCGGCACGTGGCTGATGACTGCTGCGCAGCGGTCATGCTGTGCGAGATCAAGCGTCGTGAAGTTCGCGCGCGTATGCCTCAGGAGCGCCATCAATCGCTCCTTGGCCTCCTGCGGCACTGACGCGTCGTCGATGATGACATATGCTTTTCCTACAAAAAGGTCTTTCGTCGCCGCCTCGACACCGCTCTTTTCACGCCCCGTCATGGGATGCCCCGGCACATAGTACACATGCGGGGGCAGAATCCTATGCAGAGCCTCGTAGATATAGCCCTTCGTGCTGCCTGCGTCGGTGAGGATCGCACCGTCTTTCAGATAGGGCAGGATGCGCTCGACCATCGGCACAATCTGAAGGACGGGCGGGCTGAGGTATACAATATCCGCCTCCCCCACCACTTCTTTCAGATCGGATGAGGCAAAGTCCACGGCACCGCACGCCATTGCCGCGCACATGGATGTCTCCGTGCGGCAGAGTCCTGTGATATGGATGTCCTCACCAAGCGCGTCCTTGAGCGCGAGCCCGAGCGAGCCGCCGATGAGACCGACGCCGATGATGGCAAGCTTTGTCCCGTTCATGCGCGCCGACCGACTGCGGGGGCGATCTGGCGCACCTCATCCATCAGCTGCTCGAAGTTGCGTGGAACAAGGCTCTGATCGCCGTCCGAAAGTGCGCATTCGGGGTGGCAGTGAACCTCAATAATGAGACCGTCCGCTCCGACGGCAACGGAGGCACGCGCGAGCGGGCGCACCATCTGCCAACGCCCCGTTCCGTGACTGGGGTCGGCAATGACCGGGAAATGCGTAAGCTCCTTGAGTGCCGCAACGGCATTGAGATCCATCGTATTGCGCGTATAGGTCTCATACGTGCGAATCCCACGCTCACAGAAGATGATGTTCTCGTTCCCGCCCGAGGCAATGTACTCGGCTGCATTCAGCCACTCGCTGATCGTTGCGGAGAGCCCACGCTTGAACAGAATGGGCATCTTCGTTTTGCCGAGTGCCTTGAGCATTTGGAAGTTCTGCATATTGCGCGCACCAACCTGAAGGAGGTCGGCATACTCCGACACGATCTCAATGTCGTCCTTGTCCACGATTTCGGTAACGACACGCAGCCCTGTCTTATCTCCGACATCGCGAAGAATTTTCAGCCCCTCAAGCCCGAGCCCCTGAAAGTCATACGGGCTCGTACGCGGCTTGAACGCGCCGCCGCGCAGGAATTGTGCACCGGCTTCCTTGACCTTGACCGCAACTTCATAGAGCTGCTCATAGCTCTCCACCGAGCAGGGTCCCGCCATAATGGCAAGCTGCTCGCCGCCGACGGGGAAGCCCGCCACGTCCACAATGGAGTTTGACGGATGGAAATCGCGGCTGACAAGCTTATACTTTTCTGTGATACGAACCGTTTTCTCAACGCCTTCCATCATGTTCATCTCAAGCCCCGCGATGATCTTCTTATCGCCAATCACACCGATGATAAAGCGATCCTCCCCCTTCGACAGATGTGTGCGAAGCCCTGCCTGTTCGATCTTCGCCGTGACCAGCTCAATATTCTCCTGTGTGGCTCTTGGATTCATAACGACAATCATAATGCGCCTCCATCATACCTTGATCATAGCAATTTCGTCACAGTTCGGATACTTCGGGCAGTCAATGCACTCTTTCCAAACCTTCTGCGGCAGTTCCTCCCGGCTGATGCGGATAAAGCCGAGCTTGCGGAAAAAGTCGGGCTTATAGGTGAGCGTGAACACCTTCTCGATGCCGAGCGCGTCCCCCTCCGCGAGCAAGCGGCGCACAATCTCTGCACCGATCCCCTGCCGCGTATGTTCGGGCGCAATCGCCATCATGCGCACCTCGGCGAGCCGATCCCACATGATGTGCAGTGCTCCGACACCGACGACAGTGTCGTCTGCCTCCGCCACAACCATATCGCGGAGATTCTCATAGAGCGTATTGCGCGAGCGCGGGAGCATCTCTCCCTGTGCTGCATAGATATGCACGAGTCCGTAGATGGACTCAATATCATCAAACCGTGCCTTTCGGTAAATCATGCCCTCACGCGCCCTTCTCCAATGCAGTTAAATGGCACTCGGACAGACCGGTGCGAGCGGGCACTCCCCGCAGAGCGGCTTGCGCGCCTTGCAGCGCTGACGTCCGTGCAGGATCAGCCAGTGATGCGCATCGCTCCAATCCTCACGCGGGATTGCCTTTTGCAGCCCCTTCTCCACCTCGAGCGGCGTCTTGCCGACTGCAAGCCGCAGACGGTTCGCCACGCGAAAGACATGGGTGTCGACGGCAATCGCGGGTGCGTGAAAGGCGACGCTCATCACGACATTTGCCGTCTTGCGTCCGACGCCCGGGAGACGCTGCAAGGCCTCAAAGTCTGCCGGAACCTCGCCGCCATACTCTTGCAGGAGGATGTCACAGGTCTCCAAAATGTGTTTCGCCTTCATGCGGAAGAATCCGCAGTCGTGAATCGCTGCCTCGAGCTGTTCCTGCCCAAGCGCGGCAATTGCCTCCGGTGTATTCGCACGCGGAAAGAGTCTGCTCGTCACAATATTCACGCGCACATCCGTACACTGCGCTGAGAGAATCACCGCAATGAGGAGTTCGAACGGCGTCTTGAATTCCAGCGCAGGCTTTGCATTGGGATAGAGAGTGCGGAGGATGTGGAGCTGCTCCGCCTTGATGGCTTTCGTTACTCTCATATCAGTTCGTCAGCGAGCGCGTCGGCGCGGGAATCCGCCCGCCGCGTGCGATGAACGCCGCCGAGCTGAATCCGCTGCGCACGGGCACAATCGGCGAATAGCCGAGGAGCCCGCCAAACGATACGCCCTCGCCGACCTTCTTGCCGGGCACAGGGATGACGCGCACCGCCGTCGTCTTGTTGTTCACCATGCCGATTGCCGCCTCGTCCGCAATGATTGCCGCAATCGTCGCGGCGGGCGTATCGCCCTCGATTGCGATCATATCGAGCCCGACCGAACAGACGCAGGTCATCGCCTCGAGCTTTTCAATCGAGAGGCTGCCGCGCTGTACGGCATCGATCATGCCCTCATCCTCACTCACGGGGATGAATGCACCCGAGAGCCCGCCGACGTGGGAACTCGCCATAAGACCGCCCTTCTTGACCGCGTCATTGAGCAGCGCCAGTGCCGCCGTCGTGCCCGGTGCACCGCACGCCTCCAGCCCCATTTCCTCAAGAATGCGCGCCACACTGTCGCCGACCTCCGAGGTCGGCGCAAGCGAGAGGTCGATGATGCCGAACGGCACACCGAGGCGGCGCGCAGCCTCGCGCGCAACGAGCTGCCCCACGCGCGTAATCTTGAACGCCGTGCGCTTGATCGTCTCCGCAATCTCCGTGAAATCCGCGCCCTTGAGATCCTCAAGCGCGTGCTTCACGACGCCGGGGCCGCTGACCCCGACATTGATGACGCGGTCACCCTCGGCGACGCCGTGGAACGCCCCCGCCATGAACGGGTTGTCCCCCGGCGCGTTGCAGAACACGACAATCTTTGCGCAGCCAATTGCCTCCTGTTCGCGTGTCAGCTCCGCCGTACGCTTAATCACATCGCCCATCTCGCGCACAGCATCCATATTGATGCCCGCCTTCGTCGAGCCGATGTTCACCGAGGAGCAGACAATATCCGTCGCCGCCATCGCCTGCGGAATCGAGTCGATGAGCACGCGGTCGCCGTGCGTCATTCCTTTTTCGACAAGTGCGGAAAAGCCGCCGATGAAGTCGACGCCAACCGTCTTTGCCGCGCGGTCAAGAGCCTCCGCCACGGGGACGAAGGAATCCGTCTGACACGCGTCCGCCGCAATCGCAATCGGCGTGACAGAGATGCGTTTGTTGATGATGGGGATACCGTACTCCGTCTCGATGTCCTCGCCCGTGCGCACGAGATACTCCGCCGAGCGCGTAATCTTCTCGTACACATTTTGACATAACTTGTCAATGTTCGGATGCGCACAGTCGCGCAGGGAAATCCCCATCGTGATCGTACGCACATCCAGACGGTTTTCCGTAATCATCCGATTTGTTTCACGGATGTCGTCAAATGTAATCACTCTGCCGCTCCTCGCTCAAATGCTGTGCATGACCTGAAAGATCTCCTGATGTTGGAGCTTGATCTCCAGACCGCGCTCCTCGCCCTTCTTCCGCAGGAGTTCCTGCAAATCCTTCAGGCGGATCTCCGCATCATCCGGCATCTCGGCAATCATGACCATGTTGAAGAAACCGTCCATGATATTCTGATTCACATTCATGATATTCACGCGCTGCTCCGCGAGAATCCCGCTCACCATCGCCACAATACCAACCTGATCTCGTCCGACAATCGTCACAACCAGCTTCATCGTCGTCACTCCTCATCGAAAAAATAAGCATTCGCACCATTCGGAGCGAATGCGGCATAGCGTAAATTTTATCAGAAAATGCAGAGAGCGTCAATCATTACACAAATCAGTCATTCGAGCAAATACATCGCGAGCCCAGAACCGCAGCTTCTTCCGTCCCCGATGCCTTTGCACGGCAGATTGCCTGTGTCATCGTTCCCATCGGACAGATGACACACCATGCACGCGGACGATAGCGCAGCATCATCAAAATGCCGATGATTGCCGAGGTCAGCATGAGGCTGTAGAAGCCGAAGGCGAACTGTGCAGCCCACGGTGCACTATCTCCGCTGTACGCCCAGCCCCACGGCACATCAAACAGCCAGAACAGTGTCACCGTCTCCCGCAGAGGAGCACCTGCCGCCGCATGATAGCTTACGACCATCACATTGGCAAACATGCTCAGAAAGAACGCCAGGAATCCATAACGGAAGCGCCGACTGCGCAGCCACATTGGCAGTTCATTTCGTGCGGAAAGATGCAGACGGCTGCCGAGCAGCTGAAAGAGCTGTCCACGATCACAGTAGTGATTGCAGTAATCCTTGTTTCCCGCCACCAAAGCAAAGGCGAGCGGTGTGAGAAAGCAGATCATACCGAGCCATGCGAACAGAATATTGACAAAGCCCAGTGAGAAATACACGATGGAGAAGATCCAAAAATATTGATACCATCGCTTGCCCCTCGTCCTCATGTGCACACCTCCATTCGTATGATCTCCGCCGGACACTCACGACTGCACATACCGCAGCCGACGCAGCGTGCAGGATCGACCACCGCATAGAGCCCGCGCCTAACGGAGATTGCTCCACGTGGGCACACACTCTGACACGTTCCACAGGCAACGCAGCTTCCGCGTTCAACAACAGGAAGTGGCCGCTTCCTCGTCCCCATGAGACGCCCCCTCCTCGTCTGCCCCACAGAGCAGGGCACGCAAGATCTTTGCAACACGTTCATCCTTCAACTGATAAGCAACCTCGAGCCCGCTGCGTTCTCCACGGATCAGCCCCGCCTGGCGCAGCTTGCTCAGATGCTGCGATACCGTGGACTGCGGTGCATCCAGACAATCCTGCATATAGGAGACATTACAGCTCCCCTCGCGCAGAAGGCGGCGTACAATGCAGAGCCGTACGGGATGTGCCAATGCCCGCAAAAAATCTGCGGCCTCCTCGAGACGTTCCTGATCCTCAATCACCATCTTAATTTCTCTCCTCATGCTGCATCTTCATGTAAGTATAGCCGCCAACCATATTTTTTACGGAAAACCCGTGTGCCCGCAGAATCTGCTCTGCAAGATAGCCGCGCAGCCCCATCTTGCAGCAGACGACGATCGGTATCTGCGGATCGAATTCATGCAGACGCTCGCGCAGCCGAGGCAACGGAATGCGCTGCGCTCCTGCAATCTCGCCCGCATGATATTCCTCCGGCGGGCGAACGTCGATGAGCCTCGCCCCTGCCGCAAGTTCCGCCGAAAGCTCGTGCGGGAGAAGCGGAATACTCCTGCCCAGCAGAATATTTTCTGCTGCATAGCCGGCCATATTCACGGGATCTTTCGCTGCGGAATACGGCGGTGCATAGGACAGCTCAAACTCTTCCAAATCCGCAACCGTGAGCGAGCGCCCGATGGCAGAGGCAAGAACATCGATGCGCTTGTCCACACCCTCTGCACCGATTGCCTGCGCCCCCAGTACAACACCGTCCGAAAGACGGAAAATCAGCTTGAGTGCAACCTCCTTTGCCCCCGGATAATAGGTCACATGATGGCGCGGGAAAATCACCGTAAAGCGATAATCCTTTCCGTACACCATGCCCGCCGACTGGAGGGCTCGCTCGTTCTGCCCCGTTGCCGCTGCCGTAAGACCAAATACCTTGAGCGCGGCAGTTCCAACTACACCGCGATAGGCACGCGCCTCCCCTGCCATATGATCCGCAGCCAGACGTGCCTGCCGATTCGCAGGACCCGCGAGCGGGAGTGCCGTCGCTTTTCCCGTCTGTGCGGAGCGGGTCAGCACCGCATCCCCAACAGCATAGACATGAGGGATATTGGTCTGCATATATTCATTGACAAGAATGTGCCCGCGCTCCCCGAGCGCAATGCCGCTCCCGTCGAGGAACGCGGTATCGGGACGCACGCCGATCGCAAGCGCGACGAAATCCCCATGTACCGTACGCCCACTGGAAAGACGTACGCAGATCCCACCATCCTCCTGCTCCTCAAATCCGGCAACGCCATCCCCAAGCGCAAGCTCAACGCCGTGCCTACGCAGCTCAACCTCAAGCAGAGAAATCATATCTGCGTCAAAAATCGGAAGGATATGCGGCATCGCCTCGACCAGAGTAACAAACAGCCCTCGCTCACGCAGATTTTCCGCAAGCTCCACGCCGATGAAGCCGCCGCCGACCACAACAACGCTGCCGCCCGTACCGACGAGGGAACGAATGCGATCCGCATCCTGCACACTGCGCAGCGTCGCAATACGCGGATGATCGATGCCGGGGATCGGCGGACGCAGCGGCTTTGCCCCCGGCGAGAGCAGCAGCGCATCATAACTTTCCGTGTATACGCCGTCCGCAGAGCGCACCTCTACGGTACGATTTTCCGTATCCACACGTGTGACCTCACTGCACACACGCACGTCGACGTTATACATCCCACGGAACTTCTCAGGAGTTTGGAGGAGCAAGTCCCCCCGCTCAGCGATGACATCGCCCACATAGTACGGAAGCCCACAGTTTGCAAAGGAGATATCCTCCCCACGCTCAAACAGAATGATCTCCGCTGTCTCATCCAGACGCCGCAGACGCGCGGCGGCCGTTGCTCCGCCGGCAACACCGCCCACAATGATATATTTGCTCACAACACCATCTCCTTCAATACAATCTATATATTCATATATTACGATATAGCGATTATATTGTCAATAAAAAAGAGGACGATTTCCCTCCGTCCTCAAAAATATTATCATATCTATCATGCTGATCAGAGTCCAAGATCCCCCATCTTGATCTCCTCGACGCGACCATGTGCGATCTCAAAGGCAAAGCCGATGGTCGGATCCTCCTCGGAGAAGTAGATATAATCCTCTCCGTAGATCATGCTCGGCTCGCCATACACGCGGCGCAGTTCCTCCACGGGCGTCCCGATGCGGACGCCCTTCCCTGATATGAGGGAACTGCGCTCCGATATTTTGACGAGGCGGACGAGACCGTCCACGAAATCGAGCGACAGGCTATCCGCATACTCGTATTCGACGACCTGTTTGCCGGCGTAGCGCATGGAGCGCTCCGACTCCGTCTCATAGGGCGCGCCGTAACGTGCACGCACATCTGCCTCCGTCGCACCGTAGGAAATGTCACCGAGCACGAGTGCTTCGCGGACAATACGTGCCGCCGAATTCTGCTCCTCCGCACGGTGCTGACGCAGAGCCTCCGCCTCACGCTTCGCCGCATCGTCCGCCGAGAGCGTCTGCTCAACGGAGTCCCGCGCAATCGTAACGCGCTTCCCCCCATCCACGCCGGGCGGCACTGTCACCGCAGAGCGGTACGCATCCACCGCAAGGCTTGCCGCCACTCCTGCAAGGACTGCAATCCCAACAAAGGCTGCACACATCCGTATATTCAATGATTCTCTCCCCCAAAATCATTCCCTCTGATGACGGCGCAGATCGTGAACCTGTGCCTCAGATGCCCAAATTAACGGATCAGCCCCATATTGATCTCATCAACGCGGCCGTTCTCAATTTCGAAGTTAAATCCGATTGACGCATCCCCATCCACATAGTAGATGTACTTGTCTCCGCGGATGGCATCCGGCTGACCATATGCGGCAACGAGCGCATTCACATCGGAACCAACGGCGATGCCGTCCTTCGTCTGAATACCGTTGCGTGCGCCGATCTCCACGCGGCGCACCATATCATTGACAAAGACGATATCGAAGTCGCTGCCATATTCCCACTCGACGCCCTGACCACCTGCATAAATCGAGTCAAACTTCGTCTCGACCTCGCGCGGCGCACCGTAGACGCTGCGGACATAGGACTCCGATGCTCCGTATTCGATACCGCCGACAACGAGCGCATCCTGCGGCACAGCAGCCTCCGCCGCCGCAGAGCCGAGAAGGCTGACACCAAGCGCAATACCTGCAATCTGTTTTCCATAGCTGAACATCATCCACAGCTCCTTTGTCAAAAAACATTCCTTATGACTTTCGATTCTATGATGCATTATAGGTGAAAACGCTGAAAAGCCTCTGAACGAAATTATTCAGAGGCTTTTCAGCTATACTATACCATGCTGCTCAGGCAGTCGAAGCAAGTTCCTCATCGTCTGCAAGCGTACCCGCAAGTTCGTGATTTGTAATCGCACACACTGCCGAATCCGACCAGACATTCTCCGCCGTCTCGATCATGTCGATGACGGAGTAGATCGGCAGGATGATGCCCATGAGTCCGACGGGCGCGCCAATCGATGCCATGAGCGAGAGCGTCAGGAAGTAGCACCCCATCGGTACGCCCGCATTGCCGACGGCAGCGAGTACGGCGATGAAGAGCCAGCTTACCATTGTCCCTAGCGTCAGCTCCATCCCCGCATTCTGCATGACGTAGAGCGATGTCACGAGGATGAATGCAGCGCAGCCGTTCATATTGATCGTCGTGCAGATGGGCAGGACGAAGCGCGCAACGGACGGATGTGCGCCGAGCCGCTGCTCTGCCGAGGCGAGCGTCACGGGCAGCGTCCCCGCCGAACTCTTTGTAAAGAGAGCAACCGCAACGGCAGGCGCCATCTGACGAAAGACACGCACGGGGTTCAGTCCGCGCACGGCGAGGAAGAACGGAATGACGACAAAGAACTGAATGAGGTTTCCACCGATGACAACGGCAGTGTAAACGCCTAATGAGCCGATGATGACCCCCGCCTCGATCTGCGCTGCAAGCTGCGCGGCAAAGGCGAGAATCCCCACGGGAAGCACCGTGAGCAGCCCTCGAATCAGTGTAAAGAGGAGTTCCTGCAAGCCGTGAATCCCCTTCAGCAGTATCTCGCGATTCTCCGTCTTCGGCGCAAAGGCAAGTCCAAGTCCGACCGCCGCCGCGACCAGCATGACGGAGAGCACATTGCCCGAAACAAACGGCGCCAGCACATTATTCGGAACAATAGAGAGGAAGTGATCGTAGTAGGACAGCCCCTCCAATTTACCCGGAACATCCGATGCGCCCGCCCCGACGACCTCTGCCGGCAGATTCGCGGGTGCGAGCCAGATAAAGAGCGCGAGCCCCACCGCCGCCGCACAGATCGTCGTGAGCAGCGTATAGGTGACGGCATGGGCGAAGATCCGCCCCGTATCGCGCTTCGTCCCGAGCGCCGCGAGTGTCGTGATCACAGCGAGTGCGATGGTCGGCACGGCAACGAATTGGAACAACCGCGTGAATACCGTCGCAATAAAGTTAAACAGTTCATTCAGTACAGGCACATTCGCCCAGCCAAGCATTCCGCCGACGATGAGCGCACCGATCCAGAGCACAACCTGCCGCTTCTGATCGTTCAGCTTTGCGGCAGAGAGCGCCGCCTGTGCTTTCTGCTCTACCTCATCATGTGCGGGCGTAGCATTCTTTTGATCTGCCATATATGACTCCTTCCAACCCCAAAAGCATTGTTCGCATATTATATTACTATGTTAATAAGATGTCAAGAAAAAACTGCCGTGAAAATCTCCACGGCAGTCCCCATCTCACAGCAGCTTACGCTTTGCCTGCGAGCTTCTTGTAGTTGTTGTAGCGTGTCTCTGCGTCCTTCTGCGTCTTCTCGAAGAGTGCTTCCGCCGCCTCGGGGAAGTTGCTCTTCAGGCTGATGTAGCGGTTCTCGCCGAGCAGGAATTCCTGGAACTTCGAGAAGTCCGGCTCCTTGGAGTCGAGCGTGAACGGATTCTTGCCCGCCTCGATGAGCTGCGGGTTGTAGCGATAGTTCGTCCAATAGCCGCACTCGACGGCGAGTTTGCCCTCAAGCTGTGCACAGCCCATGCCCTTGCGGATTCCGTGGTTGATACACGGCGAATACGCAATGATGAGGGACGGCCCCGGATACGCCTCCGCCTCGCTGATCGCCTTGAGTACCTGATTCTGGTCGGCTCCCATATCCACCTGTGCAACGTAGACGTAGCCGTAGGACATCGCCATTATGCCGAGATCCTTCTTCTTCGTCTTCTTGCCCGTTGCCGCAAACTCTGCAATCGCCGCCGCTGGGGTCGACTTCGATGCCTGTCCGCCCGTATTCGAGTAGACCTCGGTATCAAAGACCATGACGTTGACATCCTCGCCCGACGCAAGCACGTGATCCACGCCGCCGAAGCCGATGTCGTATGCCCAGCCGTCGCCGCCGAAGACCCACTGCGAACGCTTAACGAAGTAGTCGTTGTCCTTGTAGATGCGGCAGAGAAGCTCGTCCGTCCCCTTCTCCTTCTCAAGCAGCTCGCGCAGGAGGTCGGCGCGGTCACGCGTGCCCTCACCGCTGTCGCGCTTTTCGAGCCAGAGCTGCATTGCTGCCTGAAGCTCGGCAGAGCCCTTCTTCTCCTCGAGTGCCTGTGTCACCGCCGCCGCGATGGACTCACGCACTGCCTTCGTGCCGAGCAGCATTCCAAGGCCGTACTCCGCATTGTCCTCGAACAGCGAGTTTGCCCATGCAGGGCCGTACCCCTTCGGGTTCTTCGTATACGGGATTGCAGGTGCGCTCGCGCCCCAGATGGAGGAGCAGCCCGTTGCATTGGCGATCATCATGCGGTCGCCGAAAAGCTGCGTGACGAGCTTTGCGTAC
>NZ_ALKG01000118.1 GCF_000286455.1 Selenomonas sp. FOBRC6 | reverse complement strand
CCCTGTCCAGTTCCGTCATCGGGAACTCCATGATGTGCGCCGTGCGCCCGCCCGCAATCTTGTCTGCCAGTGGTTCAGGCTTATCTCCCGCCCGGATGCGCCGTCCTCCGCGATTTGTTCCGTCACGCGCCATCTTCTCGCCCCCTTTCCAAAACTATAGACACGAACTTTTTTGGTATTCTGCTGCCTTGATTTATTGCCAAATTCGTGTATAATACAAAGTAACAGGACTCCCCGCACCTCTCAACGATGTGTCCCAGGGGAGACATTTTTTTATAAAAACGGATGATGTATCATGACAGAAACAAAACGTCCTACGACCATTGCTGAACAAATTGCAATTCTAAAAGATCATGGCTGTATCATTTCCGATTCCACTTTTGCAGAGGAAATTTTATCAACCATCAACTATTACCGCCTGTCTGCTTATTTCCTCCCCTTTAGAAATGAGGACAGAAGTTTTCTTTCGGACACAACTTTTGAAAAAATTTATCGTATTTACGAGTTTGATCGGGAGTTGCGGTCGCTCCTTTTCAGTGCGATAGAGTCCATTGAAATCGCTTTGCGGGCACGTCTTTCATATCTGCACGGGCTACGTTACGGCGCCCTTGGATACCTCGACTCTGCAAATTTTAACGCGCGACATAACACGGATCGATTTTTAGAAAATATACAAAGAGAGATTACCAGTAATCGGAACGTCCCTTTTGTACAGCATCATCAACAGAAATATCACGGTTATTTTCCAGTATGGGTAATTACCGAGTTATTCACATTCGGTATGCTGTCATATTTTTATAGCGACTTACTCACACAAGATCAAAAAGCCATAGCGCGGCAATATAACACAAGCCATACGGTCTTAAAAAGCTGGCTGCGCTGTTGTACAGATGCGCGAAATATCTGTGCGCATTATGGTCGTTTGTACTATCGTGTGTTTTCTGCAGCTCCTGCCGGATTTAACTTCTCTGCCGGCGTTCGTTGGCGCATGTGGGCTGTTATGCTTGTCATAAAAGCACTCTATCCTTCCCCTCAAAAATGGAGTGAAGAATTTGTCCCGCGTGCAGAAAAACTCTTTCAAAAATATGCAGATGATATTGATTTATACCACTTGGGCTTTCCTCGTGACTGGAAAGCACATCTGTAAAACGAGCCATCAAGTTTGTGTGGGGTTCCGCTCCGACTTGATGGCTCGTTTTCTATGCACATTCTTTAATACCCCGTTTGAACTGACGTTTTTGTGCGTACGCCCCCTCCCCGGTCCAGTAACGGCGCGGTTTTAGAGATTTGACCGCCCCCTGGGGGGTCTAGCGGTCGCCTCTGCTACGCTGGTGAATTCGCTCATGACAGGACACGCAGAGCGACATCAGATTCTCCGTATCATGCGTGCCACCGTCCGAAATCGGTTGGATGTGATGCACGAGTGTTGCGTGGATGTATCTGCCCCGCTCTTTGCAGCACTCGCAAAGTGGATGCGCTGCCAAGTGTCGGTCACGGATTTTCTTCCACGAACCTCCGTATCTCTTATGCTGATCGTAGCCACGAGCGAAGTGGTCATAATGCCTCTGCATCGTTTTTTCGTGCGTCTCACAGTAGCAACTCTTTCGATCCGTGAGGTTCGGACAGCCTGTCATGCGGCAGGGTCGTTTCGGCTTTCTCGGCATCGTTTCACCTCCTCGATGGCATGAAAAAACCTCCGCTGGGATTGCTCCCATTGGAGGTCGAGCCTTTAAGCATACTTTTCATAACACCATTTTACCATGTCAACACTGGAACTCAAGAGAATTATAGTGAAGTCTTTTTGCGTGATTTCAAAACGGCTTTGATGGCCGGGACGAGTTTCGTAACATTGGCGTTAATATTGTCTGTATCGATATGGATAATCTCCCAATCCTCGCCCAGCTTCCAAATGATGACTTCATCTCGCTTTCGCTGCTTATCTGCATGATCCTTGCCATGAAACGGTCTGCCGTCAATCTCTAGGGCGACCTTATATTCTGGGATAACGAAGTCTATGGAATAATTAAAAATCTTCACTTGATGACGGATCTTTAATCCTTTACGGACAAGTTCCAACGCAGTCATGATTTCTTCTGTGCTCTGAAACCAACCTGGTCGGTCGATATTTCTTTTTATTACATCATATGCCCGTTGATATTTTTCTATAGGTGCCACCTTGCTGATTCTTTTGATTGCTTCTTCCAGCTTGCGTCCCTTTTTTTCTGTTGCAAGAAAGTTGTTGCCGGCTTTTCTTACTGCCGAAAAAAAGCTACGACACTTGGGACAGGTAATTTTCATCCCCTTTTTATACGTCCAAGTCGTGACTGGCGCTCCGCAAATATGGCACTCTGGGTAATAAACCTCAAAACCATACTTATCCTTACCGATAGAAATATTGTCTTCTAGTGCTTCCTGATAACTCATGACCTATCTACCTCCGCTACAAGAATCTTATCCACAGCAGTGAGCGCTTTGGAATGGAGAATATGCACCCAGCGGGAAGTATAGTGCATCTCGCCCGCAATCTCGTCCCACGACATGAAGCTGAGATACCGAAGTTCCAACAGCATGAGTGCGTTGGTATCCTGCACCTTGCTGATGGTCGCCATAACCTCACGCTTCAAATCCACCAAATGGTCGATGTCATCGTTGATTTCATTTTCCAAGTCGACAATCTTGTCGATGGTATCCGCCAAGCGATGGACATTCCTCGTGCCACTGACAGGCTCCGTTCCCATTGTGGACGTGGCTCTGGTAGCAAGATCACGCAGAGAGTCCACTTGGCGGAGCTTGCTGTTGACCCGTTGGTCAATACGATACGCCTGACTGAGATATTCTTTCGCTGTCATGCAAATTCCCCCTCCAACTTTTCAAGCAGCCATTCTCCATCCAGACTTGTCAGCGGCCCGAACCATGCAGAACGGAAGAACCGCTCTGTCTCAGAACGCATCGCTGTCGCTGTAACATTCTCTGCGTCTTTGCCGAGTGCCGTTCGTGCCCACCGATAATCCTTCGCCGCCTGTTCGACGATGGCGTTTGCCAGAATTTCATAGTTCATGATGTTACCTCCGCTTTGACGGCTTCAATCAGTGCCGCCTGTGTCTTGCACTTCAGCTTCAAAGCACGAAGGATTCTCTCGTCAATCGTGCCCTCGGCGATGATGTGCTGCACCACCACGGTCTTTGCGTTCTGTCCCTGCCGATAGAGCCGCGCCACGGTCTGTTGGTAAAGCTCCAAGCTCCATGTGATACCGAACCACACGAGGGTCGAGCCACCGCTCTGAAGATTGAGTCCATGTCCCGCACTCGCAGGATGGATCAGGGCGATGGGGATTTCTCCGCGATTCCAACGGGCGATTGCCTCGTCCGTATCCAGTCGGACACATGGCACGCGCTTTTCGATGCGCTCCGCATCATGTCTGAACCAATATGCCACGAGGAGCGGCTTGCCATTCATGCTCTCGACGATGTCCTCCAAAGCATCGAGTTTGCGGTCATGGATATGCAGTGTGGTTCCATCGTCCGTATAGACTGCGCCGTTTGCCATCTGCGCGAGTTTCCCGGACAGGACTCCGGCATTTGCCGCCGTCACCTCATCGCCCTTCATCTGTAAGACCAACTGCTCGCACATTTCGGTGTATATCTTCTTCTCAGCCTCATCCATGTGAACGCTGTATTCGCTCTCAATCAGATCGGGCATCCTCAGATGGTCGGCGGCTTTCATGGAGATGGTGATGTCGGAGATTTTCTCGTAAATCCGCTCCTCGGCTCCGGGCAAGGGTACGTAGGAGAACACCACCTGCCCGTTGCGCTTGTCCGGCACGAAGTAATCTTGCCGATACTTCGTAATGAATCGCCCCAGTCGCCGTCCCATGTCGAGTACCTTGAACTCCGCGAACAAGTCCATCAAGCCGTTGCCGGATGGCGTTCCCGTCAGCCCGATGACTCTCTTCGCCAATGGGCGAACCTTCATGAGTGCCTTGAAGCGTTTACTGCTCCAATTCTTGAAGGACGAGAGTTCGTCAATCACGATGGCATCGTAGGTGAAGTCGGTTTTCTCCACGAGCCACGGCACGTTCTCGCGGTTGATGATGTAGAGGGAGGCTTGCTTGCGGAGTGCTGCCAATCTCTCTTTCTCTGTCCCAACCACTACGGAGTAGCGGATATGATGCAGATGCCCCCACTTGCCGATCTCCTGCGGCCATGTGTTCCGCGCCACACGCAACGGCGCGATAACGAGGACACGGGAAATCTCAAAATAGTCAAAGAGCAGGTCATTGAGAGCTGTGAGGGTAATCACGGTCTTTCCTCAACCCAAGCCCATATCTAGGAGTACGGCGGCAGTCGGATGACTTTCGATAAAGTCGATGGCGTACTGCTGGTAATCATGCGGTATGAACTTCATGGGACATCACCTCCAATCTCAGCTATATTCATTACCGAAACACTTCCTGAAGCACATCCACATGATAGGTGTTCACCATGCCGTACTTGGCATCGTACTCCTTGCCGATGTGGTAGCCCTGCTTTCTGGACATTGCCGAGGCTTTGCGTCCGAGTCTTGCGGCGGCATCCCGACTCACGCCACGGATTCCCGTGAGGTTGGCATAGCCGATGATGGTGTAGTGGTGCTCATCGATAGTCATCTGCTTGGACTCGACCTCAAGAAGCCGCTCGTCCACCTTGTCGATGCGGGCATTTGCCGCCTTGATTGCCTTCGCCTGTTCCACCATTCGCTGTGCGCTGTAAAGGAGAAACTCCTCGGGTGTCATGTTCCTCATGGGGTTGAAATAGCTTTCTTCCAGCTCGTCGAATACATCCCATGCCCGCTCGGTTCCGAGCATCTTGCTGTGGCGAGCCGCACCTCTCTTCGTCCAAAGAATCAGAGACGGTGCGCGACTCCCGACAACTGACTCGATATTTTCGAGTGAGTCCTTGAAAGCCTTGAGAGCAGCACCTTCAAGTTTGAAGTAATGCTTCCCCTCAACGAATCGCTCCCTGTTGTTCTTAAAATTCTGCTGGATATGAATTGCCTTGCATCCATACGCCTCGGCAAGCTGCTCCGTGGTCATGACACGGATGTTGTTATGTTCCAATACCATAAGTTCATTCATGGTCGATTTCCTCCAATACGCTGTCAATCTGATTTATCTCGTCAATCACATACACCTTGAATCCCAGCCGCCGAAGCAGCCTGTGCCGCGCCATCTGCAAGGCTCTCGGCTTCTTCCCCGGAGCTTTCAGCTCCACAAACGCCATCCTGCCACTGGGCAGAAGTACCAGTCGGTCAGGCATTCCATCAAATCCCGGTGAGGTGAACTTTGGAGCGATGCCTCCCATCGCCTTGGTTCTTGCTGCAAGTTCCTGCTCAATGTCTTTTTCTCTCATCGTTCTCCCCTGTGACGACAGTGACTAAAAATCCTATACGCGCGTATATGTGCGCGGTTTCCCCTTATGGGTATATATTTACTGTTTTTCTCTTATATAGAATTTACTGTCTTGTCCGTCACAAATCGTCATAACTGCCATGAAACACGGCAATGGAAGTGTGACAACTTTTACCTGCGTTGTCACACGCACCACCTTGTCACACCATTTTGTCACATCTTTTTATAAAGGCGCTGAAGACCGTATATCGGAATGCGCCGCCTCGTTTCAGGACGCGACCAGTCGGGAAGCCTTGCCATAATCGCAGATATGGCATAACTGTCCGCAGGTTTGATGTCCTCCTTCGCTTTGCCGAAGCATTCGCACCATATCTCGATGTTGGAAACGGTCTCTCGGCGCATCGTTCCTTTGGCATTCAGGAGACCGTCCGGGTCTTGCACATAATCCCTTCTCTGATGCACGTCCATCGTGTCCCATGTCTCCGGCAGAAGCATATCGAGATAACGTGCGACAAGCCCTTCGCGGTCATCCTGCTCCATCGCCTCGGACTGTTCCTTTCTGGCATAGTCCTCCAAGGTGTGGTCGAGAAACAGTTCCTCTCCGGCATTGGAAAGAACGATGACCTCCGCCCAGATTTGATCCACCGTCTCTTGGCCAAGATCCCAAGGCTTCATTCTGCCGTCACCCGTAACCTTGACGTTCCAGAACCTGCGGTTTCCCGTAATGTCGCGAAGATACCCGTTCTCGCTGTTGGTCGTGCCGAAAAAGATGCACTGTCTCGGATGAGGTGTGACCCGTCTGCCGAAAGAGGCGCGGTACTTATCATCCTGCCTCGATACAAACGCCTTCACCTTCTCAAGCTCTGCTTTACGCATACCTGCCATCTCACCGATCTCGTGAATCCAGTAGCCCTGCAGCTTCTCCGCTGCCGTCTTGTCGTTCATGTCGGAAAGCGTCAAGCTGTCGGCGAACCATTCCATGCCGAGTTTGGCGATCAGCGTGGATTTCCCGATGCCCTGATTTCCGTTGAGCACTGTGATGTAGTCGAATTTGATGCCGGGATGATAGATGCGCATATATGCCGCGCAAAGTGCCTTTCTGGTCACAGCGCGGACGTAGGCATTGTCCTGCGCCCCCAGATAATCAATCAGGACGGTATCCACTCTCGGCATCTCGTCCCACACCGGCAGACCGTCGAAATACTCCTTGATCGGATGGTAGGAGCGGTCATCTGCGGCCTTGGTCACGGCAATGTCATAATTTCTCTGTGAAAAGGATCCGTAGCTTGCGTCAATATAGCAGATGAGTTGTGCATCGTCCGCATCCCGCCAGAACCGCGCAGGATGTTTCCACGGAATCGCGCCGCGAATCTCCATGCCGTCCGCCAGTTGGTTGAACACGATGTTCTTCATGTACGGATCGTTCTCCATGATGAGCCGGATATTGTGGAGGTTGTTTTCCAGTACACCGTTCTTATTGCGCTGCAGACGTTTCTTCCACTCGTCATCGACAGATTCCGCAAAGTCTTTTTCTGCCTCACTCAGTCGCTCATTTGCCGCCACGATCTTGACCTCATCCTGCCGCATGGCAAAATCGCACATGGCGCGGAAGGATGCCTTATCATCCAGATCACCGAACTTGTGGACGCGGACGATATCGAAGGCATTACAGAGTTTCAGATATGCCGGGTCTTTCGCATGGTGGGAATAGACAAACTTTTCATCCTTGATCTCCACGCCCGCAATGCTGCTGGAAGCGATGAGATGCCAGCGGCTTTCGCTCTCGGTCGGCTCGTATACGCCGGCAAGAAAGATTTCAAGAGCACGGGTGACAGGAAAGAATACCCGGTTGAAGATTCCGACCGTGCCTTCTTTTTCAAGAGGATCCTGCACCTTCTGCTGCGTGACCTGATTCGCCTTGCTCTCACGAGAGGATGTGGGAAGCCTCGTCGGATCCGTCCATTCCGGGTGCACCGACAGGATCGCATCCGGGTCGAGCCATTCCTTTTCCACTTCTTTGAAGACAAATACGCCGTTCTGCGGAGACGACGGCCAGTACATCAGCTGATTCGGCTGATAGGAGCATTCATCGAAAAAGTCAATGCCCAGCATCTGCGCCAGATACCTGGATACTGCCACGAACTCCTCCGAGGTGACATCCCGCAGCAGCGGGAATACCAGTCTTACGCGCGGATTCGCCTCCGTACTGGAATGCGTGGTGTAAAGGCATGAAGTGTACGACGCATTCGTTTCATAGTCATCGAGGAACGCTTTGTCAATACGGTCGCCGTCCAGAGCGATCATCGAGCGCAGTTCCACGGCATCAACCTTGCGGCGACCGCCTTTCAGCGCACCGCCGACAAATCCGCCGTGGTCTTTTGCCACATCTCTCTGTGCCTTTGACATCTTTGCGTATTCTTCCGCGGATTCCGCTGTACGGATGGTGACCTTGAGCCGCTCCTTCAAATCCTCGTACCGAATGGTTTTATTCACCCAATTCTTTGCCTGACGGCTGTTTCCGTAGGCAATTGCCAAGTCTCTCATCCTAATACCTCCTCGCATTTTGTTGTGAAATAGCGGATGTTCTTCCGCAGTCTCTCGGCATGAGCAATCTCCGCTGCCATGCCCTCGGTGATCTTTTCGCCGAACACCCAGACTTCGCCGCACAACCACAAAAGTTCGAGGTTCATGGACATCACTCTCCCACGCTCGTTTGTCTCTAACAGGAACTGCGGAAAGTATAGGTGCGGGGCAATCGGAATGCGCCCCTTACCCACAGCGAACTTGCAGTACTGCCGCGCCCGCATGACGTTGACGCGCGGGCTGTCCCGATAGGGTGAGCAGATGTAAGTGAACTGATTCTGTCGGAGCACCTTCGTGAGAGCAGCGTGCGCCGTTGGGTCGGCGTAGCCCTCATGGTTTCTAAACTCGATCATTTCTCGCACCGTACCTTCCGGCTGCACTCCGTGCAGCAGATCGCCGTGCCGGAGAGGTCGAACTCCGCATCGCCGAAGAACTCATTGAGATCAACAGGCACTTCCGCTCCGCAGCGCGGACAGTGACAGAAGACATTCTCATCGTTGATTTCCACCGTGACCTCCATAGAATCGTTGATCTTTTCCTTGACATAGAACATGAAATTTCCTCCCTTTTGAAAAGTGATTAGTTCCTCTCATCAGTAAGAGGACGAATAGGGAGGTTTTGGTCACCAAAAATCCTCCCAATTTTCTGGGAGGATGGACATTAGTCTTTCTGATAGAATGCGCACTCGAAACCGTCGGCGCGGAGCAGAAGCCCCTCTGCCCAAGGCGGGGTTCTCGCCATCTGCTCACAAACGGCAGATAGTGAGGTGCGTTCATCGCATTCGATGATGATTTCATCATGGACGTGTGCAACAATCTCCATGTTCCGCAGCGTCTGCATGGCATGGCAGAGGATGTCACGGCTGATCGCCTGTGTGATGTTCTCCACGAGTTTCGGACCGTAGGATTCGATCCGCGCCCACTTTTTCGAGAGGTCGAGTCCCATGTAGGTAATGGATTCACCGCCGAACTGATTCTCACCGATGCGCGGCTTCACATAGGCGAGCCTGCGCCCGCTCGGAAGCTCGATGAACATCATGCTGCCCCGATAGATGAACTGGATTCCATGCGTCATCTTTTTGCTTCGTTCCTTGATACAGTCCTTGCCAGCGCGATCCACCGCCCACCAGAAATCCACGATATTCGGATTGGCGGT
>NZ_ALKG01000117.1 GCF_000286455.1 Selenomonas sp. FOBRC6 | reverse complement strand
ACCGGCGGCATAGCTCAGTTGGCTAGAGCATGCGGTTCATACCCGCAGTGTCCGGAGTTCAAATCTCTGTGCCGCCACCATATGACAATCGAACTCAGTCGATGAAAATAATCGGCTGAGTTTTTTCGTGTGTACGAGAGAATTCGGGAGAAATGTATGCTGGGTGAAAAGAATGTCTTTTTCCACGAAAGTTTGAATAATTCTCCTAAATAAGTAATTGATTTTTCTGAACGAGAATGTTATAATGATTCCATAGTTATGAACTATTGGTATACCCTGTTCCGAATCGTGTCACTTATTGCTAGGGATGGGTGACAGGAGAGTTTTTAAGGAGGAAATACTATGAAGGTAACTGTTGTTGGTGCAGGTAACGTAGGCGCAACCGTAGCAAACGTCGTCGCGCTCAAGAAGTTTGCACAGGAAGTCGTCCTCATCGATATCAAAGAGGGCGTCTCCGAGGGCAAGGCGATGGACATGATGCAGTGCTCGCATGCCCTGAACTTTGACACGACGGTCAAGGGCGTTACGAACGACTATGCTGCTACGGCGAACTCCGACGTTGTGGTTGTTACCTCCGGTCTGCCGCGTAAGCCGGGCATGACGCGCGAGGAACTCGTCGGCGTCAACGCAAAGATCGTCAAGAGCGTCGTGGAGCAGGCGCTCAAGCACTCCCCGAACGCAATCTTCATCATCATTTCCAACCCGATGGATGCGATGACCTATCTCGCGCTGAAGTCGACGGGACTGCCGCGCAACCGCGTCATCGGCATGGGCGGCATGCTCGACAGCAGCCGTTTCCGTTACTATCTCTCCGAGGCGCTCAACGCCGCAGGACATCCCGCAACCCCGAGCGATGTGGACGGCATGGTCATCGGTGGGCACAATGACAAGACGATGGTTCCTCTCGTCAGCATTGCAACGCTCCGCGGTATCCCTGTGACCCAGCTCCTCTCGAAGGAAGTGCTCGCAGATGTCGTCCAGAAGACGAAGGTCGGCGGCGCAACGCTGACGGGTCTCCTCGGCACGTCCGCATGGTATGCACCGGGTGCATCGGCAGCAACGCTCGTCGAGGCGATCGCGCTGGATGCGAAGAAGGTCATCCCCTGCTGCGTCTACCTCGAGGGCGAGTACGGCGAGAAGGAACTCTGCGTCGGCGTTCCCATCGTGCTCGGCAAGGGCGGCTTTGAGAAGGTCGTCGATGTCAAGCTCGAGGGCGAGGAGAAGGCGAAGTTCGACGAGAGCGTCCAGGCGGCACGCGAGGTCAACGCACAGCTCGGCGATGCGCTGAAGTAAATCGCTTTTGAACAAATCCATAAAAGGTCTTTGCAGCCGGTCTGCAAAGACCTTTTTCCTATGAAAGGCTTGTTTCTGCACAAATACGACATTGCCCCTTGACATTCCCTGTATATTTCCACTATAATAGCTATGCGCTCAGGGCGCGTATGACTCACTAGCTCAACTGGCAGAGCAACTGACTCTTAATCAGTAGGTTCACGGTTCGATTCCGTGGTGGGTCACCATGTGTATTTCATCCGCTTGGCGGTTTTTGGAAAAGCAGGTTGGTACGCCAACCTGCTTTTCGTGTATAGGAGGCGTTCTTGTGAATATCCTGATACTGAATGACGACGGCATTGCGGCGGAGGGGATACGGACGCTCGCGCGTCATCTGGCGCAGCGTCATACTGTGACCGTTGCCGCACCGATGCATCAGCAGAGCGGGACATCTCACGCACTGACGATCGGGCGTGCAATCGAGGTGCGCGCCGATGAGCGCTTCGATTGCACGCATGACATTCGGGCATGGGCGATCGATGGGACGCCGACGGACTGCGCAAAGCTCTATCTGGACGCGATTGCGGAGGAAACGCCGGACGTCGTGCTCTCCGGGATCAACCACGGCTCGAACCTCGGCACCGATGTGATCTACTCGGGCACGGTCGGCGCCGCTTTCGAGGGGCTTTTTCACGGCATTCCGTCCTTTGCACTCTCCTTGGTCGAGGGGAGCAGCATTTCCTATGCGGAAGCGGCGGCATATTTTGAAGGCTTTATGGAAGATGTGCTGGCAGTGATGGAGAAGCCGTTTTTGCTGAACATCAATTTTCCGAAGGAACTTGCGGACGGACAGCCTCATTTCGTCTTCTGCAGGCAGGGTGGGCGTGACTATATCAATGCGTTCGAGCGCATTGAGGAGAACGGACGCGTGCACTACCGGGTGGCGGGCGAGGTGTCCGATACGGATAAGGGCGCGGGCACGGACATCTATGCCGTGGAGCACGGGCTGATCTCCGTGACGCCCGTCGGCATGGATATGACGGACTATCCGTTGCTTGAGGAATGCGGCAGGCTTATCGAGACGCGCTGACTGCCCGTTGATAATCACTATAAAGAGAGGGGATTCCGTCTTCTCCTCTTTTTTTTTGCGCCCATTTGCGGTATAATAGCGAACGTGAATAGGATTCATATTTCGGAGGTGTCTCTTTGCTGTACCCCGTGAATCTCGATCTAAGCGGTCGGCTCATCATTGTTGTGGGCGGCGGCACAGTGGCTGAGCGCAAGGTCGTGGGGCTGCTCGCTGCGGACGCCTCCGTCTCTGTGCGCGTGATTGCACCGCAGATGACAGAGCGACTGCATGCGTTCGCAGCAGATGAGCGCATTGATTGGAGAAATGAACGCTATATACGCGGTTCCTTGGAAGGGGCATTCCTCGTCTATGCGGCGACGGATTCTCCCGCGATCAATGCGGAGATTGCCGCCGAGGCAAACGCATGCGGAAGCCTCGTGAATGTCATCGACGATCCGAATGCCTCGTCGTTCCAGGTTCCCTCAATGCTGCGGCGCGGGGATTTCCTGCTGACGGCATCGACGGGTGGTGGGAGTCCCGCGCTTGCGCGGGCGATACGGATGGAGCTTGAGCAATTCTATCCGCCCTCGTTTGGCATGTGGTTGGAGCGTGCTGCGATTCTGCGCGCAAAGTTGCAGGAGGAGCTTCCGACGAGCAGTGCGCGCACGGAGTTCTGGCGGACGGCACTGCGTCCCGATATTTTGAACATGATTCGCTGTGGAGAGTTAGAGAAAGCAGAGGTTGAGTTACGGTATGCAGCTCTTGACATTGGGGCTAAATCATCGCACGGCTCCGGTAGACGTGCGTGAGCGTGTATCATTTTCCCGTGAGGAACTGCGTTCGGGACTTCTGAGTCTGGGCGAATACGACGGTCTGAGCGGACTGGTCGTCCTGTCGACGTGTAACCGAACGGAGCTCTATGCTTCCGTGGACGATCATGAGCGCGGCGGACAGGCGCTGCGGCAGTTTCTCAACGATCTGGCGCAGGGTGGGGATGATCTGGACGAGTATCTCTACAACTACGCAGATGAAGAGGCGATTCGGCATCTGTTCCGAGTCGCCTCGAGCCTTGATTCGCTCGTGCTCGGCGAGGGGCAGATCCTCTCGCAGGTCAAGGAGGCCTATGCGATTGCCCGCGAGGCAGGTGCGACGAGCACTGTGCTGAACCTGCTCTTTCACCGCGCCATTGCAGCGGGTAAGCGCGTGCGGACGGAGACGCGCATTGCGTATCGCTCCGTATCCGTGAGCTATGCGGCGGTGGAGCTGGCGGCCGCCTCTCTCGGCGGCCTTGGCGGCTGTGCCGCGCTGATCTTCGGCGCGGGCAAGATGGCGGAGCTGACGGCAGAGCATCTGCGCGCACACGGCATTGAGCTGATTTACGTTGCGAACCGCCACATTGAGCGCGCCGAAAAGCTTGCAGAGCGGATCGGTGGGGAGGCAATTCCCTTCGATCGCGCGATGGAATATGCGACCTGCGTCGACGTGGTGGTCACATCGACGGGCGCGCCGCACTATGTCATCAAGGCGTGGGAGGCACGCCGCCTGATGGCACGGCGGCAGGGGCGCAAGATCTTTCTCATCGACATTGCCGTTCCGCGCGATGTCGATCCCGATGTTGCGGGCATCAAAGGCATCGAACTCTATAATATCGATGCACTCGAAGCCGTGGTGGACGAACATCTCAGCGAGCGTCAGGCAGAGGCGGTCAAGGCGGAGAAAATCGTGGAGGAGGAGGTTGACTCACTTCTCGAACGCTTCAAATATCTGTCCTTCCAGCCGCTCATGGCACTCCTCTCGGGACGCTGTGAACGCATCCGTGAGCGCGAGATCAAGCGCGTGAGTGCGAAGCTGCCCGAGCTTTCGGAGGAGGAGGGGCGGCAGGTGGAGCATATGAGCCGCATGATTGTCCGAAAGATTCTGCGCATTCCCATGATGAAGCTGCGCGCGTCTGCCGGAACAGCGGATGAGGCGTTCTACATCGAGGCGATGCGCGCCCTCTTTAAATTGGATGCGATAGGAGAGACGGGAACAAGTGAACAGCGGCACAATCACTATCGGTACGCGGGCAAGTAAGCTGGCACTGTGGCAGGCGGAATACATTGCGGAGGAGCTTGAAAAGCGGCATCCTGACTGCCGCGTCGAACTCAAAAAGATGACGACAAAGGGCGACCGCATTCTCGATGCACCGCTCGCAAAGATCGGCGGCAAGGGACTCTTTACGAAGGAGCTTGAGCAGGCAATGCTCGCGGGGGAAATCGATCTCGCGGTGCACAGCCTCAAGGATATGCCAACGGAGGTTCCAGAGGGACTCATGATCGGCGCGATTACGGCACGTCTGGATGCGGGCGACGCATTTGTCAGTGTGCGCTACAAGGCAATTGAGGAGCTGCCACAGGGTGCGCGGGTCGGCACATCGAGCCTTCGCCGGCGGGCACAGCTGCTCGCTGTGCGCCCCGATCTCACGATCCTCGATCTGCGCGGCAACGTCAATACGCGTCTGGCGAAGCTGGATGCAGGCGAGTTCGATGCCATCGTACTTGCTGCGGCAGGGCTGAAACGCCTCGGGTTGGGTGAGCGCATCCGTACGATCCTGCCGCGTGCGATGATCCTCCCTGCTGTCGGGCAGGGCGCGCTTGCAATCGAGTGCCGCGTAGATGATCTGCAGGTTCGGGAGCTCATCGACTTCCTGTGCGACCCCCATATGACGGCGGCGGCGACGGCAGAACGTGCCTTCCTGCGGCGCGTCGAGGGCGGCTGTCAGATTCCCGTTGGTGTCTACGCCGAGGTCGGTGAGGGCAATATGCTCCACGTCGAGGCGATGATTGCATCGGTGGACGGCATGCGCGTCTGCCGTTCGCGCACGATGGGGGCGACAGACGCGGCGGAGAAGCTGGGCATTGCTCTGGCGGAGGAGCTGCTCGATGTTGGCGGTCGGGATATTTTGAAAGAGATAGGTATTACGGTATGAGCGGAAAAGTATTTCTTGTCGGCGCGGGTCCGGGCGATCCGCGCCTTTTGACGGTTGGTGCAATGAACTGCCTGAGAGAGGCGGATGTTGTGGTCTATGACCATCTGGCAGATGAGAGCATTCTTGCCCATGTGCCACATGGGGCAGAGCGCATCTACGTCGGGAAGCAGTCCTGCAAGCACACGATGCGGCAGGAGGACATCAATGTCCTGCTCGCAGATAAGGCGCAGGAGGGTAAGACGGTCGTTCGTCTCAAGGGCGGTGATCCTTTTGTCTTTGGACGCGGGGGCGAGGAAGCACTTGTGCTTCTTGAACGCAACATTCCATTTGAGGTATTGCCGGGCGTGACCTCGGCGATCAGTGTTCCCGCCTATGCGGGGATCCCCGTGACACATCGCGGTGTCGCAGTCTCCTTTGCCGTCATCACGGGACACGAAGATCCGACAAAAGCGGAATCCCATATACGGTGGAAGCATCTCGCGACGGGTGTCGATACGCTGGTATTCTTGATGGGGGTTGCAAATCTCCCTGTCATCACAAAGAATTTGATCGAAAACGGACGCCCTGCCGATACTCCTGCGGCAATCATCCGCTGGGGGACGCGTGCCAATCAGGAGACCTACGTCACGACTGTGGGCGAGGCGGCGGAGATGGTACAGCGCGACGGCATTCGCCCGCCCGCGATCTTCATCGTCGGTGAGGTTGTAAGGCTGCGTGAGCAACTGCGCTGGTTCGACCGTGCGGATATTCGCCCGCTTCTTGGCAAGCGCATCCTTGTCACGCGTGCACGCGCACAGGCATCTGCGCTGACAGAACAACTGACGGCACTTGGTGCATCCTGCATTGAGACCCCCGTGATCCGCATTGCTCCACCGCCAGATGGCTATGCGGCACTGGATCATGCCATCGAGGACATTCATGTCTATCAATGGCTGATCTTTACGAGCGTGAACGGTGTGGAACATTTCTTTGCGCGCCTTCACCATGCAGGGAAGGACACGCGTGCCCTCGGCTATGCGAAGATTGCAGCGATCGGCTCTGCAACGGCGAAAAGGCTCCGCTCGTTCGGCATTCACGCGGACATTGTCCCCGAGGAATTCCGTGCCGAGGCTCTTGTCGAGAAACTGACTCCCATTTTGCCGCCGCGTGCACGTATCCTGTTGGCACGTGCACAGGAGGCACGTGACGTGCTGCCCGAGTCGCTGCGTGCACATGGGGCGACAGTCGATGTCGCCTCTGCCTATGAGACAGTGCCTGAACTGGACGGCGGTTCAGAACTCGCCGAGCGACTGATGCGCGGCGAGATTGACGTTGTCACCTTTACCAGTTCCTCTACGGTCAAGAATCTCGTACAGCAGCTGGGGAACATCACGCCGCTGCAGCAGACAAAAATTGCCTGCATCGGACCTGTTACAGCAGATACAGCGCGGAGTTTTGCACTCGAACCCGATATTGTGGCAGAGAATTATACGATTAGTGGATTGGTAAATGCGATAAAGGAGTGTGTGCAATGAATCTGATACAGCGTCCGCGTCGTTTACGCATATCCTCAGGGATGCGCGATCTCGTACGCGAGACAGAGCTCTCGCCGCGTGATTTTGTCTATCCGATCTTCGTCGTACCGGGAGAGCATATCAAGGAAGAGATTCCGAGTATGCCCGGCTGCTATCACTACTCCGTGGATCAGGTCGCTGATCTTGCACGCGAGATTGCAGTGCGCGGGATTCCTGCGGTCGAGGTGTTCGGACTGCCTGCTTACAAGGACGAGATCGGTTCGAGCGCATGGGATATGACGAGCCCTGCGCAGCGTGCAATCGCGGCGATTAAGGAGGCTGTGCCGCAGCTGCTTGTGATCGGTGATGTCTGCCTTTGCCAGTATACGAGTCACGGACATTGCGGTGAGCTGCACGATCACTATGTGGACAACGACGCAACACTGCCACACCTCGTTCAGACCGCAGTCAGTCAGGCGCGTGCGGGCGCAGACATCGTTGCGCCGTCTGATATGATGGACGGTCGCATTGCCGCCATTCGCACGGGGCTCGACGCGGAGGGGTTTGTCAATACGAGCATCATGAGCTATGCGGTAAAGTATGCCTCGGGCTACTACGGCCCGTTCCGCGATGCGGCGGACAGTACGCCCGCCTTCGGCGATCGGCGGCAGTATCAGATGGATCCCGCAAATGTGCGCGAGGCGCTGAAGGAAGCTGCGCTCGATGTCGCCGAGGGTGCGGATATCATCATGGTGAAGCCCGCGCTTGCTTATCTCGATGTCGTGCGGCAGGTCTACGAGGCAACGGATCGTCCGATTGCAGTCTACAATGTGAGCGGCGAGTACGCGATGGTGAAGGCGGCTGCTGCAAACGGGTGGATTGATGAGCAGCGCATTGTGCTCGAGACGCTGACGAGCATGAAGCGTGCGGGCGCGAAGATCATCATCACATATCATGCGATGGATGCTGCCGCGTGGCTCAGTGCGTAAGGAGATATTTATGCGGAATACGGAACAATCGAAGGCCGCCTTTGCTGAGGCGAAACAGCATATGCCAGGCGGGGTGAACAGCCCCGTGCGTTCCTTTGCGAACGTGGGCGGGAATCCGCTCTTTATCGCGCGCGCCGAAGGCTCGCATATCTACGATATCGACGGAAACGAATACATCGACTACGTTGGCTCATGGGGCCCGATGATCGTCGGTCACGCGCATCCGCAGGTGGTGAGCGCCTTGCAGGAAGCTGCGGCGCGCGGCACAAGCTACGGCGCACCGACCCTCCTTGAGACGGAGCTGGCAAAGCTCGTGCAGTCGGTCTATCCCTCCATTGAGGTCATCCGCATGGTGAACTCGGGAACGGAGGCGACGATGAGTGCACTCCGTCTTGCACGCGGCTATACGGGACGCGATAAGATTGTAAAGTTCATCGGCTGTTACCATGGACACAGCGACAGTCTGCTTGTCAGCGCGGGGTCGGGGATGGCGACGTTCGGCGTGCCAAGCTCGCCCGGGGTGACGGCGGGCACGGCGGCGGATACGATTGCCGTGCCGTACAACGATGAGGAGGCGATCCGCTCCGTCATGGAGCGCGAGGGCGACGCGATTGCGGCGGTCATTGTAGAGCCCGTGGCGGGCAATATGGGACTCGTCCTGCCGCGTCAGGGCTATCTCTCCCTGCTGCGCGAACTCACGGCAAAGCACGGCGCGCTGCTCATCTTCGATGAGGTCATGTGCGGCTTCCGCGCCTCGCTCGGCGGTGCACAGGCAGCCTACGGCATCCGTCCCGACCTCACCTGCCTCGGCAAGATCATCGGCGGCGGGCTTCCCGTTGCCGCATACGGCGGACGGCGCGAGATCATGGAGCGCGTCTCACCGGCGGGTCCCGTCTATCAGGCGGGAACACTCTCAGGAAACCCGCTCGCGATGACGGCGGGCATTGAGACGCTGAAGATCCTCACAGCAGAACCCGAGGAGGGCAGAGCGGACTACAGTCGCGAGCTGACGATCAAGACGAAGGATCTGCTGCTCGGATGGCAGCGCGCGGCAAAGGATGCGGGTGTTCCGATCTGTGCGCATCAGGCAGGGTCGATGTTCGGCATCTTTTTCATCGACCGCGAGGTCTATGACTACGCAGACGCGGAGGCGGCAGACCAAGAGGCGTTCCGCATCTGGTTCGAGACGATGCTGTACGAGGGGATCTACCTTGCGCCCTCACAATTTGAGACACTCTTCCTCTCGGGCGCGCATACGGACGCGGATATTGCGCAGACGATCGCTGCTGCTGAGAAAGGTTTCGTGGCGGTAAAGAAAGCACGCGCTTAAATTCATTCACATACCTCCTGTGCGTTATACACGTGCAGGAGGTTTTGTTTTGAGAAAAGTCCGATTGCTCCATGGGGTTGCATATGGTATAATTCAATCGTAGTTTATTGTTCAAAATATCGTATTGAGGCGGTGTTTCTCATTCGTGAGATAGATGTTGCTGAAGGGAAAAGCAGCAAGGGAGAATCCTTCCTCAAGGGAACCTTTGTCCTGACGATTGCAGGTTTTGTCGTCAAGGTCATCGGTTCGCTCAATTGGATCTTCGTTTCCCGCATCCTTGGCGGTGAGGGAATTGGTCTGTATCAGATGGCTTTTCCCATTTATTTTTTTGCCATGACGGTTTCGCAGGCAGGTGTGCCCGTCGCCATCTCCATCATTACAGCGGAGCGCGTGGCTCTGAACGACATATACGGCGCAAAGCGCGTGTTTCGCATTTCGATGGCGCTGATGCTCATGACGGGTCTCCTGTTTTCGATTCTGACCTATCTGGCTGCGGACTGGCTGATCGACTGGCAGCTGATTCGTGACGCGCGCGCCTACAAGGCTGTGGTGGTACTCGCACCAACGGTCTTTTTCGTGACCCTGCTCGCGAGCTCGCGCGGCTATCTGCAAGGCTGGCAGCGCATGACACCGACAGCGGTGTCACAGATCGTAGAGCAGATCTTCCGCGTGGTGACGATGATTGTCCTCGCGAGCCTTCTCATGCCGTGGGGACTTGACTATGCAGCGGCGGGTGCATCGCTTGGTGCGCTTGCAGGAGCCGTGACGGGGCTCATTGTACTCGTCTACTTCCACATCAAGCTGGAGCGCGATATTGCGCGCGACTACGGCACGGAGCTGAAGCCTCTGCCGGGGGCAGCATACGAGTCGCGCCTCTCCATCATCAAGCGGATCTTCAAGCTGTCCCTGCCCGTATCGGCGGCGAGCATCATGCTCCCCGTTGTGTCGAATCTCGATCTCATGATCGTCCCGCAGCGTCTCGAAGCAGCGGGCTACAGCATCAGCGAGGCAACGGAGCTCTTCGGCTATCTGAACGGCATGGCGGTGCCGCTCGTCAATCTTGCAACCATCCTGACCGCCTCAATGGCGATGAGCATCGTGCCCGCGATCTCGGAGTCGCGCGTACTTGGCGATCAGGCACGTGTCTACGATCAGACGGCAGCGTCTGTGCGCATCTCGAACTTCGTCTGTTTTCCTGCATTTGTCATTGTATTCATGCTCGCAACGCCGATTTCCAGCCTGATCTACAATGCGCCCGGTGCAGGTCCCGCCGTCATGATCTCGGCGGTGAGCATCATCCTGCTCGGACTTCATCAGGTGTCGACGGGCATTCTCCAGGGACTCGGACATCCGACCATTCCGATGGTGAATATGCTGCTTGCAGCGGCAGCAAAGGTCTTTCTGAACTGGCATCTAACCGCGATCCCGTGGCTCGGCATCATGGGTGCGGCGTGGGCGACGGCGGCGGATATGGGCGTTGCGGCGCTCATCAACCTCTATTTCATCTATCGCTTCATCGGCTATCGAATCGAGCTGCTGCAGCTCATCAAGACCATCTGTGCCGCCGCTATCATGGCGGGCGCAGTCTATCTGTTCTACACATGGACGCTTGCATGGTGGGGGATTGCCGCCATCTCCACGTTTGGCGCAGTCTTCTTCGGCTGCGCGGTCTATATCGCGGCAATGCTGCTCCTGCGCGCACTGATTGAGGATGATCTGCGCCGTCTGCCGATGATTGGCACGGTTGGGATTCGATTCCTGCAGCGGATAGGAGTTTTCAAGGCATGAAAAAACTTGGGCTGATCTACAACCCCGTTTCGGGTCATGCGCTTTTCAAAGGGAAGATTGACTTCCTCATCGATCTGTTTCAACGTCATGGAATCGTCCTCACGCCTTACCGCACGCGTGGAGGCGGAAAGGACGACCTCGGGCGCTTCCTTCGTGATATCCGTCCGGAAGGTGTGCTTGCTGCAGGCGGGGATGGTACGGTACACGCCGTAGTCAACGCCATGCTCGAATCGGATACAGATGTGCCGCTTGGCATTCTCGGCAGCGGTACATCGAACGATTTTGCTACGCATCTCGGCATTCACGGAGACTGGGAGTCCTATGTCGAGCGCATTGCTGCGGACGAATCTCGACGCATCGATGTGGGGCTGCTCGATGGTCATGGACAGTATTTCATCAATGTTGTGAGTGCCGGCATGCTCACAGGGATCGCCCACGAGGTGAAGTCGACCTACAAGAATGCATTGGGCAAGGTGGCATACTATCTCAAGGGAATCGGCGAGATTCCGCGCCTGCGCTCGTTCAGTCTGTGTATCACAGCAGATGGCATCAGTTACGAGGAGGAGGCTTTTCTCTTCGTCATTGCCAACAGCCCTGTGGTTGCGGGCATGAAGCAGATCGGACACGACATTGCCATTGATGACGGAATGCTCGATCTTCTTGCCGTCAAAAAAACAGGTCTGCCGCAGTTTATGTCTGTCGCGGCAAACCTGTTTTCCGGAAAGTCGGTAACGGAACGCGAGAACATCCTGCACGTTCGGGCAAAATCCTTTGAGATTTTTGCAGAGGAAGAGCTATGTAGTGACATTGACGGCGAGTGTGGGCCGCTGCTTCCGCTGCGCGTGCGCACTCTCCCGCTTGCGCTGTCGGTCTATTGCTGATTCCTTAGTGAATGCCGAGATAGTGGGCGACAAACTGCTGTGCCGTGCGCCCGCTGCGTCCGCTGTGCGTCATCTCCCACCGCAAGCCTGCGATGCGCAGTTCCTCCGGTGAGAGGTGGATGCCCTTCTGTGAAAGCATATGGTCGATGATCGCCAAATACTCGTCCTGATCGGGCGTGTGATAGTGGATGACGAGACCGAAGCGATCCGAGAGCGAGATGGTCTCATGCATCGTGTCATCGCGGTAGAGTTCTTCCTGCTCGCGGTCGCGCCATGTCTCGCGCACGAGATGGCGACGGTTCGACGTTGCATAGAGGCGTACATTCGGCGGACAGGAGGAGACACCGCCTTCGATGGCGGACTTGACCGCCTTGAATTCGGCATCGGAGTCCTCGAATGAGATGTCGTCGAGGAATAGGATGAATTTTCGCCCGGCATAGTTTCGCAGTGCCGTCATGATCTCGGGCAGCTTACGTAGCTGCTCCTTTGTGACCTGCACGAGGCGAAGCCCGCCCTCCTCGTATTCGCTGACGAGTGCCTTGACCGCAGAGGATTTACCCGTGCCGCGCGCACCGACGAGGAGGACATGGTTGGCGGGCTTTCCATGAACGAAGGCACGCGTATTTTGGAGCAGCAACTCCTTCTGACGCTGGTATCCGATGAGGTTCTTCATTTGCATGCGTTCGAAATGTGCGACCCCGCGGATCTTGTTCGTGGCATCGTCCCAGCGGAAGACGACATGACCCGCAAGCTCTCCATAGCCATAGCGTGCATAGTAGGTGAGCAGCGCCTCGGCATAGTCACGCGGGGTCTGTGCTGCCTCGATCCACGGGAGGAGGAAGTCCTCGGTCTTGTCGTATACGTTCTGCGTTGGCTCGTAGTCGTCGAGCAGTTTCTCCCCAAGAAATTTGCTGGTCGGCTGGGTGAGGAGCGGGTAGAGGAGCTCGATGTCCTGATAGAACGCCTGACGCAAGCTGCTTCCAGGCGGAAGTCCCGTTCGCTCCATGGTCTCTGATACGAGATTCGCTTCATGCGTGAACACGTGCAGGAGATAGCGCGCGAGCAGATTGCCGCTGAGTCCGAGATTCTCTGCGGCACGGATGAGGTGTGCAACGCACTCCGCCTGAACTTCGGCATCATCGGCATCCCATTCAAGGAAGCTGAGAATCGGATCCTGATCCAGGGTGTTTAGTACGAGCAGCGTTGAAAGCTTCACATTCTGGCTCATAATACATTCCTTTCTTTATAGAAGAAATTGTGGTGACATGATAAAATCTGTGCGCCGTCTGCCGTTCATAGGAGTCGGGCAGGTCAGCAGACGCAGCTCGGTCGCGCGGGTATCAAAGGCGAGCATGCGCTGCAGCGGTGAGAGCGTTCTTTGCGGCTGACCGCGCTCCGCGGACGACAGGAACTCCGCCGTACGCGTGATAATGGGGAGCTGCCCCTGCTGTTTCATCATGCGCAGCAATTCGCGCCCGCGTGTATTGAACGCAAGGGGGTGGATGTTGGCGGCACCGCTCGTATCAAAATCCTCCGCCTGCGCTTTGGTGAGATGCAGGAGCAGATGGATGATCAGGCGTGCAATGCGGCTCTGCGGATAGCGCTTTGTTGCAGCATTTCTGAGGAAATCGCTGTAATCCTGCGCTGTTCTGCTCTGTATGAGGCGATTCTCAATGCCCTCGGCAATGCCATAGACCTCGGTCAGTGCGGAGCTGTCCGTCACGAGGAGGAGGTAACGCAGAAGGTCAAGGAGTGTATTTTCCTGCGGCAGTCCTCGCGCATGTGCCGCACGGAGATCGTCCAGTACCGAGGGCATGAGGCTCTCGCTGAGCTCTGTCCACGGCGGCGATGATGCGGCGAGCACCCGACGGATGGAAGAGGCGCTTGTAATGCCGACATGAAGATGTGTGTCGCGGTGCTGCGCCGTTCTCCGCCGAATGCCGATGGGGACAATCTGCGGTGCCAGAAGCCGCAAGGCACGCAGATATTCGATGGTGAGGATGTTGTTCGGCGCACGCAGCATTTCTTCGGAGAGTATCGCATCTGCCGTCAGTGTGCGCGTGAGTGCTCCTGCGTACGAGTGACCCTCGTCCATATGCTTGCGCAGGCATCTCTGAACGGGCTCTGCATCAATTCGTGCCGCCGCATTGACGAGTGGCGCGAGATCTGCTGCCTCCATGCCAAAGGCAAGGTGACTGACAATGCCGAGGCGGGAGAGGAGCGAGATGCCGCCTCGTGCAAAGTCCTGTGCACTGCGGCAAGCAAAGACAAAGGGAAGCTCAAGCACGAGATCTGCGCCTCCCTCTACAGCATGACGCGCGCGCGTCCATTTATCGAGGACAGAAGGCGTACCGCGCTGTGTGAAGCTGCCGCTCATCACAGCGACAACTGCGGCGGAGGGATATTGCTTCCGTATCGTTTCGATCTGGAAGCGATGCCCGTGATGGAAGGGATTGTATTCGGCAATGATGCCTATGATCTGCATGCCCATCCTCCCCGCATATATTTTCTCTCATATTCTAACAAAAAAAACAAGATTTGGGTAGGTCTGCAATGGAAATACAATTTCTTGTATTTTCAAGGCGCGAATGCTATACTAAACGAAAATTTAAGTCATGGGAAAGCAGGGGGATATTGGATCGTAAGATGAAGCAGGAACGTGTCTTGGTTGCAATGAGCGGAGGAGTGGACAGTTCGATGACAGCGGCGCTGCTCCTTGAGCAGGGCTATGATGTGATTGGTGCGACCATGCGTCTCTCAGAGGACAGCCGTGAGGCTCTGTCGGAGGAGAATAACGGAGAGATGCCGAGCAGTATTGTCGACGCGCGGCGCGTGGCAGATATGCTTGGCATCCCACATTATGTGGTCGATTTTATGGCATCGTTCGAGCAGACGGTAATCGGCTATTTCCTCGATGAATATCAGCGCGGACGTACGCCGAATCCATGCGTTGTCTGCAATCGTCATATCAAATTCGGAGCACTCCTCCAAAAGGCAGCAGAACTCGGTGCCTCATATATTGCGACGGGGCATTATGCGCGCGTTGAACGCGGTGCAGATGGCATATATCGCCTGCGGAAGGCGCAGAACTATGCAAAGGATCAGTCCTATGTGCTCTATCATCTGAATCAGGAGACACTGGCGCATATACTGTTTCCGCTCGGCAGCTTCAGCAAGGATGAGACACGACGTATGGCGGAGGAATATCATCTGCCCGTTGCCCATAAGGCGGAGAGTCAGGAGATCTGCTTTGTCCCTCATGATGATTACAAGGCATATCTGCGCAAGAAGCGTCCCGCATCTGTTCAGCACGGCGAAATTGTCGATCAGTCGGGGAATGTGCTCGGCATGCATGAGGGTGTTTCGTTTTACACCATCGGACAGCGCAAGGGGCTTGGCATCGCTGCGCCTGAGCCGCTCTATGTGACTGCGCTCGATCCTGTCGAGAACCGTGTGATTGTGGGGGCGGCAGATGAGGTATATGCACAGGAGCTCATTGCATCGCATCCTCTCTGGACGATGTGGGATGTGCTTCGCGAAGAGCGTACGGTGCACGCAAAGATCCGCTACGGGAAAAAGGAGGCGACGGCAGTCGTTTCACCGTACGGGGATGACAGTATATGCGTTCGTTTTGTAGAGCCGCAGCGTGCTGTGACGCCGGGGCAGTCAGTTGTATTTTACGAGGATGATATCGTACTGGGCGGCGGCGTCATCGATGAGGTGATTGCCTGACCTTCCGGTAAAGTAAATAGGGAGAGGGGATTGTGATGATGAGCCGAACCATGAAAGCAAAGGTCGCATGTGCTGTACTGCTTGCCGTTGCAGTGCTGCTATCGGGGCTATTTTGGTATTTCCGCATCTATACGAAGACGCCGGAATATGCGCTCCGAACCATTGAATCAGCATTGGATCAGCATGACGAAGCTCTTTTCCTGCGACATGTCCAATTGGATGCTGTGTTGGACACGGGATACGATGCCTTTATGACGGGTACGATGGATGCGGAGTTCGGTCATTCGCATGAGGCATCGGCAGCGCTTGAGGATTTTTCCAAAATGCTCAAGCCCGCATTTATCAGCATGCTCAAGGATGCAGTACATACGCGTCTGACAACGGGGGAATGGCCTTCTGTCAATCCTGCGGATGAGGCTGCAGATACGGAGAACATCCTGTCACGCATCGGTGTGCGTGACCTGACGTTCCGCGAGATTGCGAACCTAACGGAGAATGATGAGGCACAGACGGCGGAGGCCGATGTCATTGCACATCAGGGAGAGGCAGACAGCGACTTCACGTTTAAAATCCTGCTCGCCCCCTCCGAAGAAGGAGATTGGCAGGTAGTATCCATTCGGAATCTGCATGAATATGCCGTCGTATTACAGCAGGCGCGCCGCCTGCGCATTGAATCCTATCTCGAGGAGAGCAATGCCATTATCGCACGTCATGACCAGACGGTGGGCGCGGCTCAGCTGCGCCTCTACTCCGTCCTTGGTGCGGGTGCGCTCGGCAGTCAGGCAACGCGCGATATGGCGCGTCAGATCATGGAGCAGGACATCCTCGCGGACTGGCAGGAGCGGAGAGACGAGCTCTCTGCTGTCTCCGTGCCGCGCAGCATGCAGAGCCTGCAGCAGCTGCGCCTCAAGATCTGCGATCTGCATATTGCATATGCGCAGGGCTACGCAACATGGATGACGGATAAGAATGCAGCGACCATTCGTGCCGCCGAAAACAATCTGCGTCAGGCGGAGGTGCTCGAAGTGGAGGCGTCGTTCCTCGTGCAGCGCGCGAAGCGATCATTCGGAGATAAAATGGAGTAAGGGGAGAGAGTATGCTCGACTCGAGCAATGATACGGTGGCAATTCTCTACGATATTGAGAACGCACCGATTGAAATGCTTCAATACACAATCGATCAGGCACAGCGCTATCAGCCCTGCCGCATGATCGTTGTCTCGGACTGGGAGGCGCATCCCGAGCAGAAGCGATGGGATCGGCTCATGGAATACCCGGATCTGACCTTTCGGCAGATCAGCCGCACCTTCTATGGAAAGAACTCTCTGGATTCCGCGCTCTATGATGCGGCACAGATGCTCTATCAGGAAGGTGTGCGCAAATACTTTATCATTACAACGGACTCGGATTTTGTGGACATTGCACAGTCCCTGAATGCGGAGGATCCGTCCTATATCGTTGGCGTTGGAACGAAGCAGGCGAGTGAGGATCTGCGCAATGCCTACAATGAATTCTTCGTCTATCCGCCAGAACCGAAAACGACGGGAAAGACAAAGAAAAAGGATGTGCAGAGTGCAGAGGTGAAGAACGTGGCAAAGAAGAAATCATCAGAGGATAAGAACGCAAAGCAGAAGCCGACGGCTGAGCAGACGGCAAAAACAGCAGAAGTGAAAAAAAATACAGGAAATTCTCCAAAGAAGAAAGCAGTGGCCGAAAAGCCCGCAGAAGAGTCGACGAAATCCGCATCCAAGGCAAAGAAAAAGCAGGCGCAGAAGACAGCGCCTCCTTCTGACGCTGTGCCGACGCCGGCGATGAACGGCTTTTTGACGGTACGTCTGCCGAAGACGTTGCGTAGCTCGCTCGAGCAGAAGATGTTGGAGGAGGAAGTCTCTCTCGATGAGCTCGTGACCTATCTCCTTATGCGTGGGCTTGCGTCAAAGTAACAGGAACTGTAATGATGAAAAAAGAAGAGCGTGTCCTGCTCTATCAATTCCCTGAGGAGCAGATTGTGACAGCGCGCGATGCGCTTCGTGCGCTTGGTATTCGCGTGCAGATTCTTCCCGCAGATGCGTGGCGTGAGAAGGTCGGCTATCTGCTTGGACTGAGGGGACATAAAGCTGCCGTACCGCAGGGAGATACAAGTTTTGAATTCCCGCATCGCCTCCTCCTGCTGGAGCATATTCAGGGGAAGCGACTGACGAAGGTTCTCCTGACGCTTGAGGAGGCGGGCATTCCACGTATTACGTATAAATCAGCGATCACACCGTACAATACGCTGTGGTCACTGCGCTATCTGTGTGAGCATATGGCGAAGGAGCACGCGGCGACCGCAGGAGATCGGGAGGGAGATATATGATGAAGAGATTTCTTGCAGCAGCACTTTCCTGCTTGCTGCTCCTTATGGCGGGCTGCGGAAGTCAGCCGCAGGAGAAGGAGAAAAAACTCTCAAAGCTGACCATCGGACTCATGCCCGATACAGACTCCATTCCGTTCATCATCGCCGCAGAACATGGCTATTTTGCGGAAGAGGGCGTTGAGGTGGAGCTCGTGCCGTTTAAGAGTGCAATGGAGCGCGATGCGGCACTACAGAGTGGGAATCTTGACGGTGCAATCTCCGATCTGCTGGCTGTCATCTTTGCGCGCTCGGGCGGTTTTGCCGTTCATGCGACATCCTACACGGACGGGAATTATAATCTCGTTGCCGGCGGGAACTCCGGGATTGCTGCATCTGCCGATCTGCGCGGCAAGGAGATCGCTATTTCCCGCAATACCATCATCGAGTATGTGACGGATGAGATCCTTGCGGTCAACGGCATTGAGGAGCAGGATGTCTCGAAGGTTGTCATCCCGCAGATTCCCGTGCGCCTCGAGATGCTCCAGAGCGGAAATCTTGCGGCAGCAGTCCTGCCCGAGCCGATGGCGAGCGTTGCTGTTGCGTCCGGAAGTCGTTATGTGACGGGGTCGGGTGAGCTTGGTATCAATCCAGGCGTAATTGTGTTTTCGGATACCTCCATTCAGGAAAAGGAGGCGTCCATACGTGCGATGTACCGTGCCTATAACAAGGCTGTGAGCTATCTCAACAACACGCCGCGCGCAGAGTATATCGATCTCGTCATGGAAAAGAGCGGCTTCCCTGCACCCGCCCGCGATGCACTCGAACTGAAGCCCTATCGCGCTGCGGGGATTCCTGCCCCAAAGGATGTGGAGGAGGCTGTGCACTGGGTCAAGAGCAAGGATCTGGCAGGAGACTACAGCTACGATGACCTTGTATCGAAACTGCTCGCGGAGGAGAAGTAATGCCATATCTCTCCCAGACGAGTGCCCCCATTCAGGAAGCATTGGAGCGCATGAAGCGCGCGCGCCTTGTCCCGTTCGACGTGCCAGGGCATAAGCGCGGGCGTGGGAATCCGGAGCTTGCGGCATTCCTTGGCTCAGCTTGTCTCGATGTCGATGTGAACTCCATGAAAATGCTGGACAATCTCTGTCATCCCGTCTCTGTGATTCGGGATGCAGAGATTCTTGCCGCAGAGGCATTTCGCGCTGCGCACGCATTCTTCATGGTGAGCGGTACGACGGGCTCGGTACAGGCGATGGTGCTCTCGGCGGTGGGGCGGGGTGATAAGATCATCATGCCGCGCAATGTGCATCGCAGCGCAATCAACGCACTCATCCTCTGCGGCGCCATTCCGATCTATGTCAACCCCGGGATCGATGATATGCTTGGTATCGCACTCGGTATGCGCGTCGAGGATGTGGCGGCTGCGATTGCGCGTCACCCGGACGCCAAGGCGGTCTTTGTCAACAATCCGACTTATTACGGAATCTGCTCCGACCTCCGCGCGATCACGGAACTCGCACATGCTCACGAGATGAAGGTGCTCGTAGATGAGGCGCATGGAACGCATCTCTATTTCAGCGATCGACTTCCAACAGCAGCCATGGATGCGGGTGCAGACATGGCTGCGATCAGCATGCATAAATCCGGTGGCTCTCTCACGCAGAGTTCGATTCTGCTCTGTGCCGACAGTATGCCGCTCGGCTATGTTCATCAGATCATCAACATCACACAGACGACGAGTGCGTCCTATCTGCTCCTGGCGAGTCTTGACATCAGTCGGCGGAATCTCGCCCTGCACGGTCGGGAGGTGATCGACAAGATCATCGATCTCGTCGCTTATGCGCGCGATGAGATCAATGCCATTGGCGACTATTATGCCTACGGGCGTGAGCTGATCGACGGGTCTGCCGTATACGATTTCGACACGACAAAGCTCTCCATCTTTACACGCTCGACGGGGCTTGCCGGCATTGAGGTCTATGACATCCTGCGCGATGACTATGACATTCAGACGGAGTTCGGCGATATTGCAAATCTGCTTGCATATGTCTCTGTCGGGGATCGTCCGAAGGATGTGGAACGCCTTGTGGCGGCGCTCGCTGAGATTCGGCGCAACTACCGCAAGGATTCGTCCAAGACCCTCAAGATGGAGTATATCGATCCCACCGTTGTCTGCGGACCACAGGATGCCTTCTATGCGGAAAAAGAGTCACTTCCGATTGCAGAAACCTGCGGACGTATATGCAGTGAATTTGTCATGTGTTATCCACCCGGCATTCCGATTCTCGCACCGGGGGAGCAGATTACGGAAGAAATCCTGACCTATATTCGCTACGCGAAGAAAAAGGGCTGCCAGATCACGGGGCCCGAGGATATGAGCATACAGAGGCTCAATGTGATAACGGAGCGTTAGACTATGGAATTTTGGTATACGGAACAACATACGCCCGATGTGCGCTTTTCGATTCGTGTGAACCGCCAACTTTACAGCGGCCAGAGCGAGTTTCAGCGCATTGATGTGTTTGAGTCGCCCGAGTTCGGGCGATTTTTGACGCTCGACGGCTATATGATGCTGACGGAGAAGGACGAGTTCATCTATCACGAGATGATTACGCATGTGCCCATGTGCGTACATCCAGAGGCTGCGGATATCCTCGTCATTGGCGGCGGGGATGGCGGAACTGTGCGTGAGCTTCTGCGCTATCCGTCCATACGTCATATTGACCTTGTAGAGATCGATGAAATGGTCGTCAATGTCTGTCGGGAATATTTGCCGTCTACAGCTTCGGGACTTTCTGACCCGCGTGTCAGCATTCACTATGAGGATGGTCTGCGCTTCGTACGCAAGCCGATCGACGCCTATGATCTTATCATCGTGGACTCGACCGATCCGTTCGGGCCGGGGGAGGGGCTTTTTACGAAGGAGTTCTACGGGAACTGCTTCAAGGCGCTACGCGCGGACGGCATTATGATCAATCAGCATGAGAGCCCATTCTACGAGCAGGATGCCTATGCAATGCAGCGTATGCATCAACGTATTGTCCATTCATTCCCATTCAGTCGTGTGTATCAGGTGCATATACCGACCTATCCATCAGGGCACTGGCTCTTTGGTTTCTCGTCCAAGAGCCGTCGTCCCGTGGAGGGGGTGGACTTTGCACGCTGGAAGGCACTTGGAATCAAGACGCGTTACTATAATACCCAGCTGCATGCGGCTTCCTTTGCCCTGCCGAACTATGTGGAGGAGATACTCGAAGATGTGGAACCGGAACATTGAAACCTTTCTCGGCTGCGACGGCACATACGAGGAGAGCCATATCGTAATCTTCGGCGCGCCGTTTGATTCGACGACATCCTATCGCCCTGGAACGCGGTTCGCCGCGCGTACGATGCGCGCAGAGTCGTATGGACTCGAGACGTACAGCCCCTATCAGGATCTCGATCTCGAGAATGCGCGCGTCTTTGACGGCGGCGATTTGGAGCTGCCCTTCGGCGACACCGCGCGTGCACTCGATATGATACACAGCTATGCCGCGAATGTGCTTGCGGACGGCAGACTTCCTCTGCTCATCGGCGGCGAGCATCTCGTCAGCCTTCCTGCGATCCAGGCTGCGGCGGAGAAGCATCCCGATCTCGCTGTGATTCACTTTGACGCGCATACGGATCTGCGCGACGAATACCTCGGCAACCGACTCTCTCATGCAACGGTAATTCGCCGTGTCTGGGATATACTGGGAGACGGACGAATTCATCAGTTCGGCATCCGCAGTGGGGAGCGTGCGGAGTGGGAATGGGCGCGTGAGGGACATACGAATCTGCGTCCGTTCACCTTTGAAGGTCTCGCCGGCGCAGTCGAAGCGGTCAAGGAGCGTCCCGTCTACCTCACCATTGATCTGGACGTGCTCGATCCCTCGGCGTTTCCGGGAACGGGGACACCGGAGGCGGGCGGCGTGACTTTTGTCGATCTCATGAAGGCGACGCTGCGCGTTATCCACGGTTGCAATATTGTCGCTTGTGATATGGTGGAACTCTCGCCGCCGCTTGATCCGAGCGGCACGTCGACGGCAACGGCGCTCAAACTCCTGCGCGAGATGCTTCTTGCGCTCGAAGAAGATTTTATACGCCCGCCGACGGCATGATGAAGTTCTGTAAAATGTTACAGAATGTCGTCGTGCGAACTCCACGCAAACGCCTCGTTACGCAAGCGGTCGCCTTCTCGTTCGCCTAAATACCTGCGGACTTCTTAAACGCGCTTCGCTTGAACGAAAGAAATCCGCAGGGGGCGAGTCGAACGCTTTTCTCCGCTTGCTCCACTAGGGTTTGCTTTGGAGCATCGCACGGTGCTTTTACCGATTTTACGTAACATCCCCCTGATGATTTCCATTTGATACCTGCGGAGCGATTTGGTATAATAGTGCGGATATTACTAGGAAAGATGGTGTAGGTAATGAATGTAACGGAACAGGATCTAACGACCACGGCGCATCTCTCGCGCCTTGCGATTCCTGCGGAAGAAAAGGAAGAGGCGCTGAAATCTCTGGGAGACTTTCTATCGTATGTGGATAATCTCTCCAGTGTAGATACAGATGGTGTGCAGCCGACGACATATGCACTGCCCATCGAGAATGTCTTCCGTGCGGATGAGGTGCGTCCGTCCCTTTCCAATGAGGCGGCACTCTCAAATGCGCCGCTGCAGGAGGACGGCTATTTCAAGGTGCCGAAGGTGCTCGAGGGGTAAGGAGGAGCTGTTTTGAGTCTATATGAAAAACCGGCGCATATCCTTCACGATATGCTGACGCGCAAGGAGATCAGTGCGCGTGAACTGACCGAGGACGTATGTGCACGCATGGATGCCGTTGAGGGCGAGGTCAATGCGTATCTGCTGGAGACGCGCGAATCGGCGCTTGCCGAGGCGGATCGTGTGGATGCCAAGATCGCGGCAGGGGAGGAGATCCCCTTCCTCGCAGGAATTCCGGGCGCAATCAAGGACAATATCTGTACGAAGTCTGTACGGACAACGGCAGGGTCGAAGATATTGGAGAACTTCGTCCCGCCCTATGACGCAACGGTTATGACGAAGCTGCATGATGAGGATGCCGTCATCCTTGGTAAAGTCAATCTCGATGAGTTTGCAATGGGCGGCTCAACGGAAAACTCGGCATTCCAGCCGACGCACAATCCGTGGGATACAACGCGTGTCCCCGGCGGCTCCTCGGGTGGCAGCGCGGCGGCGGTTGCGGCGGGTACGGCAATCTGGGCGCTGGGCAGTGATACGGGTGGATCGATCCGTCAGCCGGCGTCGTTCTGCGGCATTGTCGGACTCAAGCCTACCTATGGTCGTGTCTCCCGGTATGGGCTCATGGCATATGCCTCCTCACTCGATCAGATTGGGTCTCTCACGCGCGATGTCACGGATGCGGCACATATCATGAACGTGATTGCAGGGCATGATGTGATGGATTCGACCGCAAGCAAGGCAGCTGTTCCTGACTATACAGAAGCACTTCGTGCAGATGTGAAGGGGCTGAAGATCGGTCTGCCCAAGGAGTATTTTGTTGCAGGCATGGATGGCGAGGTAGAGGCATCCGTCCGCAAGGCGATTTCCGACTTTGAAGCGATGGGCGCGGAGGTCAGAGAGATCTCCCTGCCGCATACGGACTACGCCGTATCGACCTACTATCTGATTGCGCCCGCCGAGGCTGCGACGAATCTCGAACGCTACGACGGCGTCAGCTACGGTGCACGCGTGGACGGCGAGGATCTCGTTGACATGATGACGCGCACGCGCACGGAGAAATTCGGCGCAGAGGTCAAGCGCCGCATTCTCATCGGCAACTATGCCCTTTCCGCAGGCTACTACGATGCCTATTATCTCAAGGCCCTCAAGGTACGGACGCTCATTCAGCAGGACTTCACGCGCGCCTTTGAGGAGGTCGATGTCATCATGACGCCGACCGCGCCAACGCCCGCCTATAAAATCGGAGAGATGTCAAATCCACTCCAAATGTACCTGCAGGATATTTCGACTGTTCCGGTCAACCTCGCGGGGCTCCCGGGCATCTCCGTACCCTGCGGCTTCACCGCTGCCGGACTTCCCATCGGACTCCAGATCATCGGGCGTCCGCTCGCCGAGGAGACGATCCTGCGCGCGGCATACGCCTATGAGCAGGGACATGACTTTCATACGAAAATGGCGCCGATTGGAGGAAGGGCATGAAATACGAAACTGTCATCGGCCTTGAGATTCACTGCGAACTCAAGACCAAGACCAAGATTTTCTGCGGCTGCGCCACGGGATTCGGCGCAGATCAGAACACGCACGTCTGTCCCGTCTGCCTCGGACTCCCCGGCGTACTGCCCGTCGTCAACCGTCAGGTTGTCAACTATGCTATCAAGGCGGGGCTGGCGACAAACTGTACGATTAACGGGTACAGCAAGTTTGATCGCAAGAACTACTACTACCCAGACCTGCCGAAGAACTTCCAGACTTCGCAGTTCGACCTCCCGATTGCGGAGCACGGCTGGGTGGACATCGACACGGAGGCGGGCAAGAAACGCATTCGTCTGACGCGCATCCACATGGAGGAGGACGCAGGGAAGCTCGTGCACTCCGGCACGACGATCAAGGATTCCTCCTCGTCCAACGTGGATTACAACCGTACGGGCGTGCCCCTGCTTGAGATTGTCTCCGAGCCGGATATGTCTTCGGCGGAAGAGGCGCGCGCCTACATGGAGAAGATCAAGACGATCATGGAGTACATCGATGTCTCCAACTGCCGTATGGAGGAGGGGAATCTCCGTGCGGATATCAATGTCTCCCTGCGTCCCGTCGGCTCGGACGTACTCGGCACGCGCACGGAGATGAAGAACATCAACTCCTTCAAGGCACTCGAGGATGCTATCAACTACGAGATCGAGCGCCAGACCGAGGTGCTCGAGGACGGCGGTCATATCATACAGGAGACCCGCACATGGGATCCCGAGCGCTGCATCACACTCTCCATGCGCAGCAAGGAGGAGGCGCACGACTACCGCTATATGCCGGAGCCTGACCTGCCGCCGATCGTGACGAGCGCAGAGGAGATCGAGGCAATCCGTAAGGAGCTGCCCGAGCTGCCCGACGCGAGACGTGTACGTCTGATGGACGAGGCGGGGCTCTCTGCCTATGACGCAGGGATCATTACGAGTTCGCGCGCAATGGCGGAGTACTACGATGCCATCACGGCGACAGGAGCGGACGCAAAGCTCGCGGCAAATTGGCTGATGGGCGATCTCGCGAAAAACCTTAACGCAGAGGGCAAGACCATCGAGGAATCTCCTGTCGATGCAAAGCGCCTCGGCGAAATGATTCTCCTCATTTCAAAGGGTACAATCTCCTCGAAAATAGGCAAGACCGTGTTCAAGGAGATGTGGACATCGCCCGATGCGCCCGAAAAAATTGTGAAGGACAAGGGGCTTGTCCAGATCACGGATACAAAGGAAATCGAGGATATTGTCGAGCAGGTCATCGCCGCAAATGCGAAGGCGGTCGAGGACTACAAGGGGGGCAATAAGAAGGCAATCGGGGCACTTGTCGGACAGGTCATGAAGCACTCCAAGGGCAAGGCAAACCCGCAGATGGTCAACGAACTCTTGGCAAAAAAACTCGGCTGACAGCACGAAAACAGCCTTTCCGCAGGGGAAAGGCTGTTTTTTCAAAGGAGGGTATTTCCATGCAGTATGAAGCTGCCATATTTGATCTGGACGGCACGTTGGTCAACTCGCTGGACGATCTTGCGGACAGTGCGAACGCCGTCCTCCGCAGGCATGGATTTCCCATACATGATGTGGAGGCATACCGCTATTTTGTTGGCAATGGATCGAGCAGACTTATCGAGCGGATTCTGCCCAAAGACCGTGCATCGGATGCAGCATTTGTGCGTGATTTTATGGCGGAGTACAAGGAACGCTATGCTGCTCATCTGCTCGATCAGACGAAACCGTATGAGGGAATCATGGAGATGCTGGAGGAACTGCAGCGATGCGGCATTCCGATGGCAGTCTGCACCAATAAGCATCAGTCTGCGGCAGAGGCAATCATGGAGGAGCTGTTTCCGCGCGACATGTTCTGCGAAATCATTGGCGATCAGGACGGTCTTCCGCGCAAACCCGACCCGAGCAAGGTGCTTCATATCATGAATAATATGGGCGTTACGGGGGATAAGACTCTGTATTTCGGCGACACAAGCGTGGATATGGATACGGCACGCAATGCCGGGACGTTTGCTGTCGGTGTCCTTTGGGGCTTCCGTCCGGCTGAGGAACTGACCGAGCACGGCGCAGATATCCTCCTAAAACATCCAATGGAATTATTTGAAAAGGTGACATTTGCAGAGCGATGAAAGCGAAAGAGAAGACGAAGCGACCCGCAGAGATGATTCCCGTCCGCAGGGGGCAGGTCTATGAAATCCGCATTGAGCGATTGGGAACGAGTGGTGAGGGCGTCGGACGATACGAAAACTTCACCGTATTTATCCCGCAGGCATTGCCGAATGAACGCGTTCTTACTGTAATCGAAGAGGTTAAAAAGACCTATGCACGTGGACGCATCCAGAAAATCCTGCAAGAGAGCCCTGCACGCGTCACACCGCTCTGTGAAATCTACGACGAATGCGGCGGCTGTCAGCTTCAGCACCTTTCCTATGAGGAGCAGCTGCACGCCAAGCGCGCGCAGGTAGTGGACGCGTTGACGCATATCGGCAAACTGCCGCAGATTCTCGTGAACGAAACTCTGCGCGCAGACGACACATGGAACTATCGGAACAAGATGCAGTTTCCCATCGGCCTGCATAAGGGGCGGCTCGTCGTCGGCTGCTTCGCGCAGGGCAGCCATCGTATCATCAACACGGAGAACTGCCACATCCAGCGCAGTGCGAACAACGAACTCGCAAACACCGTGCACGAGGTTGCCGAAAAACTGCACATCCCCGTCTACAACGAGGACACGCACAAGGGTATCCTGCGCCACATCGTCGGACGCGTCGGACGCAGGGGCGAGCTGATGGCAGTCATTGTCACAGCGACCAAGCAGCTGCCGCGTGCCAAAGATTTTGTCCGTCTGCTGCGCGAACGGCTGCCGCATCTCGTCAGCGTGCATCAGAACATCCAGACCTATCGGAACAACGTCATTATGGGGCGTGATACCGAGTTGCTGTGGGGCAGACCAACCATTTTGGATACCTTGGGACGGCTGAACTTTCACATCTCCCCGCGCTCCTTTTTTCAGGTCAATACGAGGCAGGCGGAGCGTCTCTACGAGCAGGCACTCACCTATGCCGATCTGCACGGCACAGAGACCGTCATCGACGCCTACTGTGGAACGGGCACGATCACCCTCTTCCTTGCACAGAAGGCGCGCAAGGTCTACGGCATCGAGATCGTGCAGCCCGCCATCCTCGATGCACGGAAAAATGCACGCGACAATCACGTGAAGAACGCCGAATTCATTGTGGGCGATGCCACTGCCGTTATGCCGGCACTCTACAAGCAGGGTATCCGTCCCGATGTCGTTGTCGTCGATCCGCCGCGTGCCGGCTGCACCGAAATCGTCCTCCGCACCTTCGCCAACATGAAACCGCAGCGCATCGTCTACGTCTCATGCAATCCCGCCACACTCGCGCGTGACCTCGCCATATTAAAAGACCTCGGCTATATCACGCAGGAAGTCCAGCCCGTAGATTTATTTCCGCAGACTTCGCATGTTGAAAATGTGGCGCTTCTTATGCGAAAATCCATTTGAATGGACATCGTGAGAAAATGATTTTCGATGGAAACACGTGGAAGACAAGTATTTTACAGTACATTCTTCACCTTGCCGGAGAGATAATCTACAAAGGAACAGCCTGTATCCCCGGACGGTTTTTATCTTAATCACTAACCATCTATCATTATCTGTATAAATCTGATATAATATGGATAAACATAGGAGGTGGACGCAATGCGAGACTTTCAGAAATTCATGGAGAAGCATCGCCGTGAAATGTATGCAGTGGCGTATGACAACTGCAAGCATGATGCGCAAGGGCATTGTATCTTCCCAAAGGATGATCCTTGGATGAATGATACGGTGTGGGATGCCGATCAGCACAAGAGCGATCATCAGGAGGCTCGGTACGTTGCAACGGCGAATTAAAGAGCGCGAAGTATGGTCTGCTTGGGTTCGGTATGAGGATCACCCCAATGAGGGAAAGTATCGCCCTGTTCTGGTTATTGATGTTGATGGCGATAGAGCCGTCGTAATGTCAGTTCCGTTCACTTCGACAGTGCCGCGAGACGAATATGACATCGAGATGTTTGACTGGGCAGAAATTCCCTTGGAGCATATTTCGACAGCGCGGATCAGCAAAACGATCGTCATTCCCGTATATGACTTTCTGAAGAAACTCGGGAAGGTATCCGATGATGATTGGGACAACGTAACTGATCTGCTCATGCGGTATATGGAGCGTCATGGAATCGAATAGAAAAATTTCGTTTTGACCGTCCGGAGGTGATGCTCCGGGCGGTTTTATGGTATAGTATGGATAATGATGAATTATGATTTTCTTGCACCATATATTCGCATGATGATGAACGCCAGTAAAATCAACGTCTGAGAGGAATATATAATGATTGATAATGACAACGTAATCGACATCCCGAGCCTGCAATGGTACCCGGGGCGAATCTAAAAATAGGGAAGTAAACCCTTGTATTTCATGGTCGCAAGGTTTTTCTTGTCTCCCGTTTTAGTAAAATGTCTCCCATTCGTCTCCCAATTTTCGAGGGAGACAAACGGGAGACGTGTGCTTTACAGTACGTTCTTCACTTTGCCCGAGATGATCTGCACGGGGACGGCCTGCATCTCCGGGCGGTTCTCGATGTAGCGGAGCGTTGTATCATAGTCCGAATGCCCTGCGCGCGCCATGATGTCATTCGGAGCGGCCTGCGACTCGCCGAGCATAGTGAGATTCGTGTGCCGCATGCAGTGAAAGTCGAAGTCTCGGACACCGAGCTCGCGGATCCGCTTGCACTGATACCCCAAGGTCGTCGGCTTGATGTACTTCCCGTTCGGCTGCGTGCAGATAATATCAATGCGCGGCCCCGGAGCAGGATAGCCCTTCTCCAAGGACACAATCTTTTTGATGTCCCGTCCTTGATAGTCTTTTGCCGGGACAATGTAGTTATAAAAGTAATCCTCTCCGTAGTAGAGCTCGTTCTTCGCCTGCTGGCGCTTCCAGCGCTGCAGGAGGGGGAGGATGACCTGTGCATCGAATGAGAGAATCCGATGACTGCTGTCGGTCTTGAGATCGCAGACGTAATGCAGGCCAATCTTTCCGCGCATGGCAAGACGCTGTATTTGCTGTGTGACCGCAATCGTCATGCGCCGCATATCACAGTTGTCCCATGAAAGGCAGAGCGCCTCGCCGATGCGTGTGCCAAAGTAGAGCCCGATCACAAGCGGCATGTGGAACGTCGAGCCGAACGGATGCCGCTGGAAGATCAACGCAAGCTCGCTATCCTCGATGCGCCGTCGCGGCTGCCGACGGCTGAGCGGAGCAAACTCCTTGCCCGGCACCTTGATGAGGCGTGCAGGATTTTCCCGCAGCAGTTCCATCGGATAGATTGCATAGTCGAGTGCCGTGGAGATGTTGCTGAGGATCCGCGCGACGGTCTCATAGGCATAGCCGTCCTTGCGCTTCTGCTGGACGAACCGATCAATGATGGCGGGGGAGAGGGAGGATAAACGATATTCGCCGAGCGCGGGTTTTATATGCAGGCGAATGTTCTTCTCTCGTAGTTCCAACGTGTTATTTCGTGCATACAATCGCGTGCGTTCGTACCAAATATCGAGATAGTCGGCAAAACTGATGCTGGCATCGTTCTTCTTTGCACCGCCGCCGATGTAAGCATTATATGCCTCAACTCCAGCCATTCGTGCATCCTGCTCTGTGGCATATCCGCCGCCTTCGCCTCGGCGGCGTTTGCCGTCAACTTTTGCCTTCTCAAAGTAGTACGCCCATGAGGACCCGCGCTGTTTTACGCGGACGTGATCGAGTGGGTTATTCGATTTTTTCGACATAATAAAAGCCTCCCTTGAAAATTGGAGGCTAATCCCATATAATAGAACATGGTGTAGATGTGATTAGCCTCACATTTATTCTTTGCCGTCCGGAGGTGGTGCTCCGGGCGGTCTTTTATTTTACGAAAATGCTTCAATACGTCTGCGTTCCTCCGCCTGCAGTTCCTCGGCGAATGTTGCGAATCCCTGCAAATCCTCTGTATTGAGATAGTTGATGTACTCCTTGCGCTGCTCCACGGGAATCACGATCGGTGTCATGTCGAAGAGGAAACAGCTGTACACCATCAGCGCACGGCCGACGCGTCCGTTGCCATCCGGGAACGGATGAATATGCTCGAATGCGATGTGCTGGCGGCAGATGGCAAATACCTTATCCGAATCGGATGCAGCGGCATCCATCTGCGCAGCGAGGTTGTCGATCCAGTCCGTCAGTGCCGACGGAACGAGGTAGGGCGGCGTAGGGGTGAAGTCTGCGCCAATGATCATATTCGGGCGCTGCTTGAACTGCCCAGGAACACTTTCGATTGCATCCCTGCAGAGGATTGCGTGCACCTCGCGGATCAGAGAGAGGGAGATCGGTGTGCCAGATGTCGACTGCTCGACAAGAAACGTCATGAACGTCTTATAGTTCAGCACCTCGTTCAGCTCGCGCATATCCATCGCACGCGGGATATAGTCGTCAACGAGAACGCTCTTTGTCTCGCCCTGCGTCAGCGTGTTGCCCTCGATCGCGGTGGAGTGATGCGCCATCCGCACCATGAGATCACTGAGATATTCGGGTGAGTATGTCATCGTGCGACTCCTTTCTGCCATCTGATGTAAGCCTATACAGCCAGAGGGATATTCTGATCAAAAGAAACTTTGTCATAAGATTCAACAGTGATTTCAGGCCCGTGTAGGAATAACTCTTGCTCATGCCTTTTTTTATTGGCCACATATCGGAGACTATACCACATAGGGAACATATCTTGATAAATCTCTTGAATTCGTTGGTGGTTATCATAGGTAAGAATCCATTTGAATGCATTCATCTCGCGAATAGCATCAGATAAAGCAACGTGCCCGTCATGGTTAAATGCGTTCTTGTACAGGTTTTTCCCTTGTTGATAATATGGCGGATCAAAGAATACAAATAGCCGTTCTGGGTCTTGATGCACCAATATGGTGCGAATCAAATCTGCAGCATCCATGTGATAAAGTTGTATGTGCTCGTGTGCTGCAGCAATATCTAGAATCTTTTTTTTCAAAGATTCTTTGTTATAGCGGCAATCAAGTTTATAGGTTCCTTTTTGCATGAGACCACCGATTGGGCCGCCCGTGATAATGCCAGACATATTTGTGCGGTTTAAAAAGAACGTCGCAAAGGCAAGTTCAATACTGTACTCGTCCGCAACTTTAAGTTCTTCATAAATGCGGCGCTGCGCATGCCACACGTCCATATTGATGGGGGTGTCATGGATTCTCTGTAATAGATGATCTGTGTCATTGAGAATGGCATTCCAGACAGAATAAATGCATATATCAAAGTCATTGAGAATAATGGAGTCAACCTTACGTCCCAGAAGAAGATCAACAGCAACGCCTGCACCACCGCAAAATGGCTCGCAATAAATAGGGGATACCATATGGTTGATCTCGATGGTGTGCTGGACAAATTTGGACAACTGAGTTTTCCCGCCTGGATATCGCAAAGGCGTGTATGTATGCGGCATAATAAGACCTCCTTTCCTCCATCATAGCAGAAAATTTAAGTATTGGACATCAAATTACAAGTCATTTATCCATGTTAAAATTTTTTCTAGCACAGATCGATTGCATTTTTCTGGTGAAACCTGATTATACAATGAAAAAAACTTATTATTAAATTCTATGACAGACTCTTTATTACATTGAACCCAGCGTTTATATAGTCGGATATTTCCCTTACCCCAATTTGGTTTTTGCTCGTTAAACCATGCTTTGAAAAATTTATCATCATTGGTTTCATCTTGATAATTTCTAAAGCATTGCTGATGATTGTATTTTCCAATTCCCTGCGACCAAAAAGAATCATCATCACGCATTTTACGCAAAAATTCGTACATTACTCTTTCTAATGCCTTTGGCAGTGGGAGAGCAAGAATATTTTGGTGTTTTCCCGTGATTTCATTAGCCTTATCTCCATCGATAACATATAGTATTTTCTTAAAAATAGGAATATCTCTACTAGATATGCATAGGAGTGTTCCTGCCGAAAGAGAAGTTTTATTATTTTTCTTTTCGCTGTTGTGGATGTCTATTACCGATGAATATGCATTATGCGTAATGTATCTAAAAAAAGTAGCAGCAACTGAGTCTTCAAATAAGGTGGTAATTTTTACAGAAGCTCTCTTGGGAAGGGGAGCAGCATTAATTTCTGCATAAATATCTTCATAGTCAACATGGCTTTCTGCATGTATTGTATTATTTCTACGGAATAAAGAAATGATAGATGATTTCTTTTTATATTGACGAGAGCACAATTGAATCATATGTAATGAATGGGTTGTGCATACAACTTGTATAGAAAACTCTTCAGCCGCATAGAGAAGAAATTCTATCAGTTTCTCTTGCGCTAATAGATGTAATGTGGCATCTACTTCATCTATCAGTAATATTCCTCCTCGGTAACGTTCTTTCAGTTTTTTCTTGAGACGCATAAATGAAATAACTGCACTGATTATTTGTCCAAGATTGTCTTGTCCGGCTGAGTTTGTTTCAGCATCATATACAGAAGTTTTGCAGGCAAGAAAAGCCTTAATATCTGTCGAAATAAATTCAGGAGTTATCTCATCCTGTACAACACATATTTTCTTTTGCCATTCAGAATAAAAGGAACGCTCCTCATCTGACAGCTGAAAACTATTGTTGGAAGTGATGTTTTCACTATTTGCCAATGGATATAGTCGATTTAACCCAAGATAAATTACAGGATGAGGATAGTTTCCTTGCCCCTTTGCTCTAGTATTTTTGCCAGCAACAAACCGAATATTTATATGTTTTTGATCAGATCTGGCTTCAGAAACTACAGGTAACGTAATAGGGTGATTACCTACTTCTAAATTTATTGCATATGAATACTTCTTCTTACGTGGATCATCGTAAGTTAATGACATGCGAAAAACATCAGAAAACTTTGATTGAAAGGTTTTCCCTAATATCGTTTTTGTCTTTGCTTTATCAATATCATCATATATGTTTGTATAAACCTTATATTTTGCTTCAAATTCAAAAGGCTGGCAGATCATTCCAAGTAAGGTAGATTTTGAAGTCGCATTTTGCCCTACAATTAAGGTCAATAGATCATTTATCTCGATTTTGGTTGATGAAGCAAAGTTTCTAAAGGTAAATATATCAAGGGAACGCAACTTCATTAAGATATCAAGCTCATTATCGCCTTCAAGAGTAAGTCCTGCTGAGATTTCACTGGTTAATTTCATAATAGACATTCCCTTTCACATAGATTTTTGATATAATGAAATCGTTAAGCAATCGTGCTGGGGCATGCAGCACTTTTATGAACCTATGCAGCGCAGCGTGGGAGAAAAAAGTGTGCTAGACGGTTGCTTTTCCTGTTTTATCCAAATATAGCTGTCCTTTTAGGACAGCTTTTTTTATTTTAGAGAGATCACACCTCTATCCAAAAATATCAAAATCAGTCGACTCCTCCGGCGGTTCCGGCAACTCTATCGGCGGACTCTCACTCTGCCAATCTGAAAGGAGCTGAGCGTGGTAGAACGCAGATACCCCGCCGCAATGCGTACAATAGCGTGCATTGGAGGGGAGGGGAGCACCGCAAGCCTGATCAACCGCAAGGACACGATCTCCATGAGGCGAGACAAAGTATCTTCCGGCACAGTAGTTGTACACAGGCGCGCTGCAGATCTTGCAGTAGCGATCCTCGGGGCGTAGATCCTCATTGTCGCAGCGGATACAGCGGAGCACCTGATTCTGCGCATTCACCGGATACTCTTTATATTTCACAACCAACCCTCCCTCCAGACCGTCGGCCACCAGCACTAAAATCGGAAGTCTCTCATTATACCAATGTAGGTGCTCATTTCCGCATACGGGGCAGAACTTCGCGTCTGCACCGACAAACATATGCCTGCAGTGTCCGCAGTACTTGGCGTATAGAAAATCAAAAAACTGTTCATGATAAAATCGAAAGTCACTAGAATAGTAAGGATTATCGCGTCGCTCCTGCATCTTCTGAACGAGCTTCGAACAGACCGTAGCCGCTTCATACGTGATATTGCAAACGCTCTGAATATCATCGATACGAGTGCAGCCAGTGAATACGAACGGGATCGGCGGGCGGATCAGCTCGCCGGCAAACGTGTCAGCTTCTCTCTCCTGCGGGTCATTCTTTCGATTCGTCATATAGCGTGGACGCATACTCACATTCTTCAAGTGACCTAAAGCAATGTGCCCAAGTTCGTGTGCGATGGTGAAATTGATCCGTGCTTTCGGTGTACGGGCGTCATCATAGAAAATAATATAGCTGTCGCCATCGCCCTTGTAGCAGAATCCGTCCACATCCACACGGTTGATCTTCTCTATGATTTCGGTAAATCCGTAGCTGCGTGCCTCGGTATAGGAGACAACCTGGATATAAAGATTATTGCAAACAAAGAACGGATTGATTGGCAAAGAGTGAAGATCGGCGGCAAACATCACTTCGCGCGCCCAATACAAGATCTCAGAGAAACGCAAATACCATCATCCCTTTGGAGTATTCTTCCTTAAAAAAAACTCCGCCATATCCGCCAGCGTCTTCAAATCCTCGGGCGGGAGTTCCTTCTCGGCGCGTAACAGGATGGATGGCGGGCTTGGGTCTTGCTCATCTCGCCCAAGTAAAGTATCCATATTTACATTGAAGAAATCAGCGAATAGCTCTAATGTTTCAAAGTTCGGCTCACGGCGTCCAGATTCATACATACCGAGGGTACTTCTATTGATACCCGTAGCATTCGCTAATTCTTCTTGCGTAAGGCCTCTGTTTTGGCGCAAGCTTCGCAATACAAGGTGGAAAGGCATGAACACACCTCCTTTTTCTTTGAGTCTATCACAATTCGCGTCAATCTTCAACACGTTTTGTGAAAAAATGTCGCGAAACGTGTTGACACGAAACGCGACAAGTGATAAAGTATATGATAAGAATGGAGGGGGGTGATATGGTGTTTAATAGACCACGTATAGCAGAAAGGCTTCGGGACTTACGAGGGCGACGTACAATTAAGGAAGTGTCGAATGCTTGTGGTATCAGCCCTTCGACGCTAAGCATGTACGAGAACGGTGAGCGAGTGCCCCGAGATGAAGTTAAAATCCGTCTCGCAAAGTTTTATTCTGTTTCCGTTGAATCTATTTTTTTTGACTAGATATGTCGCAAAACGTGACAAAACTAAAAAGGAAGAAAACCAATGAGCAACAAACAGAAACACCCGCGCTGCCATGCCCGCACCGTCGCTGAGATCGTGCAGGACATTCGCAGCACCGCAGCCGCACTCCGTGAAATCTTTGGCATTGAGCGTCATGTCGCAATCAACAAGGCGGTCTGCCTCGCAGAGGAGGCCTACGGACTTGAGATGTCAGCGATCAAGCCGATTATCCGTGTACCTGTGAAAGGAGCAAACGGATGGCAAACATCATCATGATCGGCAATGTACGCGGCTACATTGCCAAAGATGGCAACGCTTGGCTGAACGCTGAGGACGTGGCACGTGGTTGGGGATTTACACAGGAGAAGAACGGTGTTGAATACGTTCGCTGGGAAACAGTTAATACTTATCTCAAGGAGTTTGGATTTTCCCAACTTGTTGGGAAAGATAGCTTCCTTCCCGAGAACATGGTCTATCGTCTCGGATTCAAGGCGAACAACGAACGGGCGCAGGCGTTCCAAGCGAAACTTGCCGACGAGATTCTTCCCGCAATCCGCAAGACAGGCAGCTACACCGTGCCGAAACTCGAAAAGAACCCGAAGTACCGTACGCGCATGATCGGGACGGCGGTGCGGGATGTCCGCAGTACGGCGGCAGAACTGCAGAAACTCTTCGGCGTCAAGGATGGCATCGCACTCGCCAAGGCAACAAGCATGATTGAGCGAGCGTACGGTGTCGAGATGCCCGAGGTCAAAGAACTCATTCCTCCGGCAGAGCACGACACAGGCTTTCTCAATCCTACTGCGATCGGTGCAAAGCTCGGCATCAGCGCAAAGGATACCAACCTGCTCCTCAAGAATGCGGGGCTCCAGATGAAGATCGGCAAGGAATGGCGCATCACAAACAAGGGCAAGAATTACGGTGAGGAAATGCCTTATGAGCGCAACGGGCACAGCGGCTATCAGATTCGCTGGAATGAATCGGTGGTCGAGGCACTGCGGTGACTTCCGGCAACAACCGTGAAAGGAGGAATGCCGCAGCAGTAAATCATCGGACGGTTGAGTATGATGTGAGGCTAAACAAATAGAACGGAGGTGCAATGATGGACAACGCAGCGATGGAATCCATCATCGCCAGTGCAATCGAGCGTGCAAGCAGATCGGTCGCGGTTGTGCGGGAGTGTCAAACACCAGACGAACTCCTGACAGTGGTCGAGGTCGCCGCAGTGCTCGGCGTTGGTAAGAACTACGCGAATATGCTGGTACAGTCCGGCGTTATCCGGGGCATCAAGCTGAACGGAATGAAGGTGCGCCGGCGTGAATTGGAACGCTGGATGGCTGCCATGGACGGGATGGACTTGGAGGATCCTCGGAATCCCGTCCCGATCGAGAGAAAGGAGGCAGTCGCATGACTGGGAAGAAGGCTATCGCAGGCGCGGCAATCGCAATCGCCGCAATCCTCTGCGCGGGGGCGGCAACACATGAGGGCGGCAAGAACGCCGTCCTTGTCGAGGAAGTCTACGTTGTAAAGCCGGGTGATACCCTTTGGGGGATCTCGGAGACATACCTGCGGAAGAATACCGGCACGCGCCGGTATATCCTCGAGTACAAAGAGGGTATCTACGAAAATAATCCTTGGCTCGTGGAGCGCAAGGGGCTAATCCAGCCCGGTGATCAGCTGGTCTTGACCTACTGGAAGAAAGGAGATACACCATGAACTGCCCAGGACGCGGATGTCTCACCTGCACGGCAGCAATATGCGACGGCTGCCCAGGCATTCCGTATACACGGGAGGAAACAGCGATGCTCTGCAGCGCAAAGCTGCCGCGGCGAAACTCACGCACAAAAAAAGCACTCAGACCGGTAGCCGCCAGTCTGAGCACCATAGGAAAAAAGATATTCTGTGCTTATTGTAGCACGCCAACAGGAGGTAATGCAATATGACACATTGCGAAAAGCTCTACAACTATTTCATCGAGCATCCGAAGGCGTCCGCCGACGAGGTGATGGAGGCGCTTAACTGGGAGCGCAAACAAGTGAGCAAGTACAAGCATCGGCTCAAGGGGCGTGGTTTCATCGATGTGGATGCAATCGAAGGAGTGAAGATCCTACGTCCGTACCGCAAGGAGGATAAAAACAATCCGATCCACGACTACAAGCAGGATGCATATATGGAGGCAGCGGACGCGTGTCTCGACCGTATCCATGATCCGGAGACGACGATCCCGCAACTGATTGAACTTATCCGCGAGCTACGGATGGTGCTCAAGGCAATTATTCCCGCATAAAGGGGGCACAATGACAATGAGAACACTGTATGACCTTGGTGACGCTTTCAACGGCGTCATGGATATGGCACTGGATGAGACGATGGATCTCAATGTGCTCGAAGAGTGTCTGCAGACGATTGAGGCAGACATCGCCGTCAAATGTGAGAGAGGGATCGGGCTGATCCGCAATCTTGATACGCTGCGTGAAGGAATGGAGAAGGAATCAAAGCGCCTCTCCGAACAGGCGCGAATTCTGAAAAACCGTATTGAGTCCATCAAGGTGTGGTATCAGCGCAATCTTGACGCAATGGGAAAATCCAAGGTTACTACGACGCGCGGCACGATGGCCGTGCAGAACAATCCGCCGGCACTCAAGGTCACGGATGCGGACAAGATTCCGGCCAAGTATTTTGATGTGATCCCGGAGCACTATGAGCTCAACAAGGACGCCGTTAAGACGGCGCTCAAGAACGGCGAGGATGTGCCGGGCGTGCATCTGGAACAGGGAAGGAGCCTTCGTATCCGATGAACATTTTCGAGAAGATCCAGACCGTCCGCGTGAAACTCGCTGAGGACGGTCTGAAGAAGGGGAAGAAGAACGAATATGCGGGCTACACCTACTATGAGCTCGGCGACTTCCTCCCGCGCATCATGCAGCTGTGCAGTGAGCAGAAGATTTTCCCCATGATCTCGTTCACGGCGGAGATCGCGACACTCACGGTCTATGATTGCGAAAAGCCGGATGCAAAGGTGGAGATCACGACGCCGATGTCAACGGCGCAGCTCAAGGCGTGTCATCCGGTACAGAATCTGGGTGCGGTGCAGACGTATCTGCGGCGCTATCTCTACATCGCAATGTTCGAGATTGTGGAGTCGGATAAGATCGAGGCATCGACGGGCAAGGATCCTGCTACACCGCCGACTGCAGCAGCACCGTCCAATATTTCGCCGAGCGGCCGCGCGTTCCGATGCGACATCAATAAGCCGCCGCGCGATGAGCTTGTGCGTCTCTGGCAGTTCATGGGCTGGGATGCAGGAAAGATTGATGAATATCTCGCCGCACGGGCGGCAAATATGAAAACAGAGCAGACACCTATGTTCTATCAGCAGATTCTGCAGGAGACGATTGATCACTGTATTGCGGAATCCCGCAACGGTACGCCCGGCTACGCGGGCAGATTATTTGACGACGGCTATCCGTTCCATTAAGAAAGGAGAACTACGATGAACGTATCATTTTTTGGCAGACTGACAAAGGCTCCCGAAGTTAAGACGAACCAGACGGGGACGTCCTACACAGCATTTACGATTGCGACGCAGGTGCAGGCAAAGGGGCAGGACGGCAAGGCGAAGACGCTCTTTGTCGATGTGTCAGCGTTCGGCAAGCAGGGCGAAAATATCGTGAAATACTTCAGCAAGGGCAGCCGCATTGTGATCCACGGCGACATCTTCGATGCACGGGGATGGATCGGCAACAATGACAACCAGGCACACATCAGCATCAATGTCACGATGAACGGCTTTGATTTCGTGGACACGCAGGCAGAATCGGCAGCGCGTCAGCAGGGAGTGCCACAGGCGGCACAGCCTCCGCAGGCCGCTCCGCCTGCGCCCGCGCCTGCAGGCTATGCGCCGCAGATTCCGGCACCGATGCAGACGGGTTCAGCACCGTGGGCACCGCCGGCCTACGGCGCTCCGCAGCAGACACCAGTACCGATGCCGCCGCAGCAGGCACCGCAGAGCTACGCGGCGGCACCGTATTGATAAGCTATGGACATCAGTCTTAGACGATATCAGCAGCAACTTATTGATGATGTTGGCTATGAGTATTCAGAGGGACGGCGGCGTGTGTGCGCCGTCGCGCCCTGCGGTGCGGGCAAAACGATCATGACGGCATGGATGGCGCGCGGAACTGCACTCTCGGGGCGGCGCGCTGTTTTCATGGTGCATCGCCAGGAGCTCATTGAGCAGACATCAGCAACGTTCACAGCAATGGGCATCCGGCACGGACTAATTGCCGCAGGTGCGGCGAAGGAATATGACTTGCCCGTGCAGATTGCCTCGGTGCAGACGCTCATTCACCGTTTGCCCGAGGTGCAGCCGCCCGATCTTTTGATCTGCGACGAGTGCCATCATATCGTTGCCAATACCTACCGCAAGATCATCGATCAGTTTGCGTCCTCCTATGTTCTCGGTGTGACAGCGACACCGGAGCGGATCGGCGGGCAGGGGCTCGGTGAGATTTTCCAGTCGCTTGTGCTCGGACCAACCGCTGCAGAACTCATCGCGGCCGGCAATCTGACACCGTATGACTACTATGCACCGCCATCGAAGTTTGACCCTGCTGCAGCGCATGTGCGTTTTGGAGAGTACGTCAAGGGCGATCTCATCAATCAGATGGACGACGCGGATGTGATCGGCGACATCGTGGCGAATTACCAAAAACTCGCTGCAGGAAAGCGCGCGATCTGTTATTGCATCAACCGGGCGCACAGCGAACACGTTGCAGAATCCTTCCGTGCAGTGGGTATCCCTGCCGAACATATCGATGGGGAGACGCACAAGGCAGTGCGGGCGCGTACGATTGAGGATTTCCGTCTGGGTAAAATCCAGATCCTATGCAATGCTGAACTTCTCGGCGAGGGCTTCGATGTTCCGGCGATGGAGGCCGTTATTCTTGCACGGCCAACGGCATCACTCACGCTCTACATCCAGCAGAGCATGCGGCCACTGCGTCCGGATCCGACAAATCCAAATAAACGTGCCGTCATTATTGACCATGTTGGCAATGTATTTCGGCATGGTATGCCCGATGAGGATCGTGAATGGTCACTTGAGACCAGAAAAAAGAAACCGCGTGTGATGGCAATCAAGATATGTCGGGCCTGTTATACGGCGGTGCCGAGCACAGCGCGCACCTGCCCCTGCGGCCATGTATTCAGCGGCACGCAGGAGGAGCGCACGATTACCGAAAAAGAGGGCGCACTCACAAAGATTGAGGAGATCCGCCGGAAGAAACGGCGGCAAGAAGTCGGTGCCGCACGCAGCGTTGCCGATCTCACGGCAATCGCACTGCGCCGGGGATACTCGATGCGCTGGGTGACACGCATGGCAGATGTAAAACGACTGAGGGGATAACATGAATAAATCAGAGCATGATATACAGAATGAGATTCGCGTTGCGATCGGTGCCGAGCAGTCGGCCACGCTTTTCCGTGCGAATGTTGGAGAGGCATGGACGGGCAATAAGGTTGTGTGCTGCGATAATATGATTACGCTGTCTTGCGCGCGTCCCTTTTCGACAGGGCTTCCCATCGGCTTTCCCGACCTTTTCGGCTTTCGTACGGTCGAGGTGACGCCCGAGATGGTCGGCAAAAAGCTCGCGGTCTTTGCCTTCCTCGAGGTGAAAAAGCCCGGCGGCCGCACGAGCCGTGCGCAGGAAAAGATGCTCGCGTTCCTCCGTGCTGCGGGTGCGGTCGGCGGCGTGGCACGCTCTCCTGATGAGGCAATCAAGCTGCTGCGCCACCTATGAATCCGATCGGCTGAAACGAGGTGAGTGTCATTGACACGATAGAATTTTTCCGTGCACTCTATCCGGAGGATGCACAAGGACATACCTATCTCTGGACGCTGCCGGATAAGCGGACGCAAGTGTTCGCCGCCGCTGCGCACGCTGAGATGGCACAGGCGGCGCGAAAGACAGGGGATACAGGCAAGGATGTGTATTTCTCCGTTGGGCTGTCTGAGCGGCTGTTTCGGGCGCATGAGCGGGCAAAGAGTACGGATATTGTCGCCATCCCTGCGCTCTGGGTGGATATCGATATCGCAGGTGATGCTCATGCCGCGAAGTCCCTGCCGCCGGACTATGCGGCGGCGCGTGCGCTCCTGCCGGAGATGTTTGACCCGTCGATCGTTGTGGACAGCGGGCATGGGATTCATGCCTACTATGGATTTCGCGAACTCCTCGATACGCGCACCGATGCGGAGCAGAGTACGGCACAGGATCTGCTCCGGCGACTTCAGGGGGCTGTACGCGCTCGTGCGGAGGCAAAGGGCTGGCATGTGGACAGTACGCCCGATCTCTGCCGTGTCCTGCGCGTCCCTGGGACGCTGAACCGCAAGGGCGGCGGAGCGGTGCCCTGCGTGATTGCGGAGTATTCCGAGGGGCTGCGCTACAATGCAGAGGACTTTGACGTGCTGCCGCCCGTGGAGGCCACCTGCAAAACGGAGCGTACAGCGACGTTTGAGCGGCGGCCGACGGACGGCGATGCGCGGCTGATGATAGACAACTGCGCGTTTCTTCAACACTTTGCACAGCATTATCAATCACTGCCCGAACCGGTTTGGAAAGCCGCGTGCACGAATCTCATGCGCGGTGTCGGCGGCGAGGAGATCCTTCTGCCGCTCGTCAAGGAATGGCTCGGCACGAAGTTCGATGCAGATGATACGCGCAAAAAGCTCGCGCACTATCTGAACGAATGCACGCCGCAGACCTGCACGCACATTCAAACAGATCTCGGGTTTAAGGGATGCGTGGACTGTCCCGGCATCAAGTCGCCTTGTGCCTGGTCGCTCGGCAAGGTGCCGCAGGCCATCGCAAAGCTCCGACAAATCGCGCTGCCGAATGCAGAGAATACGCTGAATGAGGAGACGATCGGTGCACTTGCACTCGTCAAGAAGGAAAACGGTCTGGAATACGCACGCTTCAAGGAACGGTGCAAGGGGAATGTCAATCTGAACGATCTGCAGCGCGAGGTAAAACGTGCGCAGGCATCGCAGGCGGGGCTTTCGGTGGTCGAAGGCGGCGCACTCGAGGCAGGGCAAAGGCTTGGCGATATCACCACGCGCACCTTTGTGCCGGACACGCCGCTCGATCTTGCAATCCCCGCGAATTTCTCCTATGGCGCAGATGGCATCCATGAGGTGCGTATGACGGAGATGGGGCAGGTGCAGCGGCTCGCTGCAGGAACGCCCGTCATCATCTCAGAAAAGCAGTACAACGTCGATACACAGACGGAGAAAATACAAATCTCGTTCCGCTATTACGATCACTGGGTACATACGGTCTGCAAGCGGTCGGAGATTTTTTCTGCACGCGGCATCATTGCGCTCACAGATCGCGGACTGAATACATCGAGTGAGTCGGCAAAGTATCTGGTGAAATATCTCCAAGTCCTTGAGGCGGCGAATCCGAATATTCCGCTCGTTCATGCCGTCTCCAAGATCGGCTGGCGGCCGTACGGGCTGAGTGAGTTTGTGATCCCATCATCGAGCAAGTACCGCGTCGACATGGATGACGACGGCGAGCTCTCCGCTGCGTTTACGCAGCGTGGGACACTCGAAGAGTGGCAGGAGGCGGCGCAGGAGATACGCAAACACACTTTTGCGCGCTTTGTCCTTGCGGCATCGTTCGCGACGCCACTATTGCACATCTGCAAGAACCGCAATTTTATGATTTATTTCTGGGGCACATCGGGCGGCGGAAAGACGGCGGCGCAGCGTTTTGCGCTCACGGTCTGGGGCAATCCGACGCGGCTGATGAAGTCGTTCTACGGAACGACCAACGGCCTGGAGCGTGCTGCCGAGTACAGCAATGACTTCCCGCTCGTCATCAATGAGCGGCAGGTCATGATGGGAAACAACAAGCAGGAAGCATTGGAGAGTCTCGTCTATATGCTCGAGGGCGGTCATGGCAAGGTGCGTGCGAGTAAGTCCGGCATCCGAAAGACGGCGACGTGGCGCACGATCGCAATGGCGTCGGGGGAAGAACCATTGTCGAAGGAGTCGAGCATTCAGGGCGTCAAGACACGTCTTATTGAGCTGAACACCTATCCGGTGCTGCCGGAGGAAACGGCGAAGCTGGTCTATACCATCGACGAGGAGCAGCACGGGACGGCGGGCAGGGCGTTCATCGAGCGTCTCCTCCAGGATGCGGGGACGGAGTACGCGGAGATTCTGGCGGCGCGGCAGGCACTCATCAATCGCCTGCGCGTGGAGTGTCCCGATCATTTCGAGCCGCATATCGACAACGTGGCGACGGTCGCCATCGCGGATATGCTGGCGAGTATGTGGCTGTTCGGCGAGTCGTCCGAGGCGGCGCAGCAGGGCGCCTATGATATGGCAATTGCCATTATGGGCGAACAGGCAACCAAGCAGGAGATCTCCGATACGCGGCGTGCGTGGGATTTTGTGGATGAGTGGATTGTCAGTAACTGGCAGCATTTCAGCAACGACAATGGATACGACTCACGTGCCAAGCTATCACCGGAATACGGGTTCATCCGCAGTGGATATGTCAATCTGTTCCCGATGTATCTGCGTGCGGCACTCGATGATGCGGGCTTTTCGTCGAATAAGTTTCTCAAGGAGTTTGTTAAAAGCGGGCTGATCTGTTCGACACCGGAAAAGGGCAAACGCCGATTCACGAAGCGGGTCAGTTATGGAGGTGCAAAGATCCATGTGATACAAATTCCACAAACCGTTGAACAGCCGCTATAGGTTTACGGGAACTATGGGAACTTTGCGGGAACCGCCGTGGGAACCGAAAAAATCCAGTAATTTCAAGGGGTTAGGTCATATATATAAGAGAGTTCCCTTAGTTCCCTCATATTATATATATACTATGTAACCACCCTTACCATGATATATAGGGTATAGGGGGGTATAAAAAGTTTATATATATATGTCAAAATCCGCGGGAACTTTGGGAACCTTTACCCCTAAACCCTTGTGGCTCTAAGGAAAGTGCGGTACCCGCAAGCCTAAAAAATCGCGGGTACCGTGAGGGTACCGCACTTTTTCGCGGGAACACTTTCAGATTCGGAGGTGATTTTATGGGTTATTTCGAACATGTGCAACGAAAAACAGAGAGTGCGCCGCCAAAATCTTCTGAGGCAAGTCCGTATATGTCCATGATCGAACGCATTGAGCAGCGTGCCTATGCGATGCTGAGCCCTGAGGAGCAGGCAGCGAGCTCCTATGCGAGTGTGGATCCGTTCGCAGATATTTCGCCGACGGACTCGGAACTCTGGATTATCGTACTCAGCAAGGCGCGTGAGATCGACAAAGAGTTTTATGCGCGGCTCTATTACATGCGAGGCGGTGGAACGCAGCTGGTGCGAAATGACCGCTGGGGCTATGTGCTGCGGCCGATCATTACAGGCGATAATGCGACGGGCTGGCTGAACTGGGAGCAGTACCAGGAGGAAAAGCACTGTCTTGACGGCTATGTGCAGCAACTTGTCAGTCTCCTGCGTATGGTTGCGTATGATGGTGCTGTATAAGTGCAACGCCGGAAGGAGAATAGAAATGGCAGATACAAAATATCCGCAGAGTCCGGAACGGAATGAGTACAGGTACATCGATTTTGCCTGGCTGGATGAGATTGCCGAGGGGTTGACCGCAGGTGCAGAAAAACATCCGGGCGAAACGTGGCGCAGTATCCCTGCAGAGGAGCACGCTGCACGGGCGTTGCGCCATCTATTGATGTGGCTCGCAGGTGATCGGAGTGACAGTCATATCATCAACGCGAGTATGCGCTGCATGATGGCGCGAACGATGGAGCGCGAGGAGTCCACGAAAACAGGAGGAGCAGAATGACAGCAAAAGAATATCTGAGACGTATCCGCGATGCTGAGAGTGATCTGCGGAGCGCAGAGCTGGATTACCAGCGTGCAAGAGACGATGTGATAAATCTCAAGGCAATCGAGTACGACAAGGACAGGGTCAGCAACTCGCACATCGGCGATCTCTCAGATGCGATCGCCGCATTGGAGCAATATGCCGAAGATGTCAACGCACAGTGGGATCGCATGATTGCCTTGCGGAAAGCTGCAAAGGTGTTGATTGATCGCGTACCGGATGGGCGCTATCGTGCGATATTGCTGGGAAGATATCTCTACGGACAATCATGGGAACAGGTGGCTGTCGGTCTCGGGTATACCTATCGGCATGTGCTGTGGATGCACGGCAAAGCATTGCAGAGTTTTGCTGTCTTCGGAAAGTTCTCATAGAATCTCACATACGACCTGTGCTATAGTATAGGCTGAGAAAAGAGAAGATGCTGCGGCGGATTCTCGGAGGGCACAGCTGAGGCGGTGCCCTTTTTGTATGTGATGAAAACGGTAAGAAGGGAGGTGGTGCAGATGCCGAGAAAGCCGAAACGACCATGCCGCATGTCGGGCTGTCCGAATCTCACAGACCGAAAAAGCGGCTATTGTGACGTTCATGAGAAGCCGATGCAGCGGCATTATGACCACTTCACACGCGGGTACGATCAGCACGAAAGATATGGCAGCGCGTGGCGCAGGATTCGCGATCGGCACATAGCACTCCATCCGCTCTGCGAGCGGTGCAAGGAGCAGGGCAGATACGTTCGCGCGACACTCGTGCATCACATCAAAGAGATTGCTGACGGCGGCACGCATGATGCAGATAATCTGATGTCGCTCTGCGCGTCTTGTCATGAGCGGATTCACCGGCGCAGCACAGGCGACCGCTAGACCCCCTAGGGGGTGGTACAATCTCTAAAATGGCGTCGCTATGCGACCGGTGCTGGGGTCTACGTAAAAAAACGTCAATTCAAACGGAGTATTAAAAAATGGGGTGAGAAGATGGCGCGGGACGGTACAAACCGTGGCGGCAGACGCCCCCGCGCCGGAAAAAAGCCAAAGGTGCTGGCAGATAAGATTGCGGGGGGACAGACAGCAAGTATTTTGGAGTTTCCGGGCGTGGTGCTCAGCGGTGCGGATTTGAGGGGGGCAACAGATCTCTGCGGTGCCGATATGCCGAGTCCGAGCGGGTATCTGTCCGCGCAGCAGCAGGATGGAAAGGCACTCGGTGCCGATGAGATTTTTCGCGAAACGTGGCTGTGGCTGAAGGAGCGCGACTGTGAGCAGCTTGTCAATCCCCGCCTGATCGAAAGCTATGCGCAGGCGTTTGCCCGCTATATCCAGTGTGAGGAGGCAGTGAGTCAATACGGTCTGCTCGGAAAGCATCCGACCACGGGCAAGGCCTGTGCAAGTCCATTTGTGCAGATGGCGCTTTCGTTCCAGAAGCAGTCCAATATGCTCTGGTACGAGATTTTTGATATTGTGAAGCAGAACAGCACCACGACTTTCAACGGCTTGCCGCAGGAAGACCCGATGGAGAGACTGTTGCGGACGCGCGCACAGAAGTAGGGAGGTGATTGCTTGCGGAAACTCGTGGACTACAAGCCGACAAAATTTATGGCAGAGGATTCGCATTACGACAAAGCCGCTGCGGACTACGCCGTGGGCTTCATCGAGTGTCTGTGCCATACGAAGGGGACGTGGGCGGGAAAACCCTTTGATCTGATTGACTGGCAGGAGCGCATCATCCGCGACCTGTTCGGTATTCTGAAGCCGAACGGCTACCGGCAGTTCAATACGGCATATGTGGAGATTCCCAAGAAGCAAGGGAAATCAGAGCTTGCTGCGGCAATGGCGCTGCTCCTCTGCTGCGGGGACGGTGAGGAACGTGCGGAGGTGTATGGCTGTGCTGCCGATCGGCAGCAGGCAAGCATTGTCTTCGAGGTCGCTGCCGATATGGTGCGGATGTGCCCCGCGCTCAGCAAGCGCGTGAAGCTCCTCGCCTCCCAGAAGCGGATGATCTATCTTCCAACGAACAGCTTCTATCAGGTGCTTTCGGCCGAAGCCTACTCGAAGCACGGCTTCAATATCCACGGCGTTGTGTTTGACGAGCTGCACACGCAGCCGAACCGCAAACTCTTCGACGTTATGACGAAGGGCTCGGGCGATGCGCGTATGCAGCCTCTGTACTTCCTCATTACAACAGCGGGGACGGATACGCAGTCGATCTGCTACGAGACGCACCAGAAAGCGAAGGACATTCTGGAGGGGCGCAAGGCCGACCCGACCTTCTATCCCGTGATTTACGGGGCTGAAGTCGATGAGGACTGGACGGATCCTGCGGTGTGGAGAAAAGCCAATCCTTCGCTCGGGATTACAGTTGGTATGGATAAGGTACAGGCGGCCTGTACTTCTGCGATGCAGAATCCTACTGAGGAAAACAGCTTCCGCCAACTTCGTCTGAATCAGTGGGTCAAGCAGTCCGTGCGCTGGATGCCGATGGACAAATGGGATGCGTGTGCCGCTCCTGTGGATGCGGAAGCGTTGGAAGGGCGCCTGTGCTACGGCGGGCTCGACCTTTCGTCCACGATGGACATCACGGCATTCGTTCTGGTGTTCCCGCCAATGGAGGAGGATGAGCCGTTTGCCGTGCTACCGTACTTCTGGATTCCGGAGGAGAATATCGACCTGCGTGTGCGTCGCGACCACGTTCCGTACGACGCGTGGCAGAGGCAGGGATACCTCATGACCACTGAAGGGAATGTCGTGCATTACGGATTTATCGAGGCATTCATTGAGGAACAGGGCACGAAATACAACATCCGCGAGATTGCCTTCGACCGATGGGGCGCGGTGCAGATGGTGCAGAATCTTGAGGGGATGGGGTTCACTGTTGTCCCATTCGGGCAGGGCTTCAAAGATATGAGTCCGCCGACCAAGGAGCTGATGAAGTTGACTCTAGAAAAGAAAATAGCGCACGGCGGGCATCCCGTCATGCGCTGGATGGCAGATAATATCTTCATCCGCACCGATCCTGCGGGGAACATCAAGGCGGACAAGGAGAAGTCCACAGAGAAGATTGACGGCGTGATTGCACTCATCATGGCGCTCGACCGTGCGATTCGGTGTGGGAATGATCCTGCGGTATCCGTCTATGATATGCGGGGCGTGTTGGTGTTCTGAACAGGAGGTGATGCACATGAATTTTTTCAGCAGACTTTTTCGATCCCGGGACAAGCCTACGAATCTTCTCGGTGGCCTAGTCTTTTTGTTTGGACCGACGGCGGCGGGAAAGGTGGTCAACGAGAGGACTGCGATGCAGACGACAGCAGTCTACGCCTGTGTGCGCATCCTCGCGGAATCCATCGCGGGACTGCCACTTCATGTCTACGCATACAAAGGGCAGGGAAAAGAGCGCATGCCGGCGCATCCGCTGTACTTCCTGCTCCACGATGCGCCAAACCCCGAGATGACAAGTTTCGTATTCCGCGAGACGCTGATGACGCATCTTCTTCTCTGGGGGAATGCCTACGCACAGATCCTGCGCGACGGCATGGGGCGGGTGATCGGACTCTACCCGCTGCTGCCGGATCGGATGGATGTCGGCCGAGACAGTAAAACGGGCGAGCTGTATTATCTCTACACAAGGAGTACGGAGGAAAATCCGAATTTCAAAGCGGCGGGTCAGATTCGTCTGCGGCGTGAGGATGTGCTGCATATTCCGGGGCTTGGATTTGACGGTCTGGTCGGCTACTCGCCGATCGCGATGGCAAAGACGGCCATTGGTATTGCCATCGCGACGGAAGAGTATGGGGCGACGTTCTTTCAAAACGGTGCGCGGCCTGCGGGCGTACTCGAGCATCCGGGGGTGGTGAAAGATCCGGAAAAACTGAGAGAAAGCTGGCATTCGGTTTATGGTGGCACGAAGAACGTAGGAAAGATTGCGCTCCTCGAGGAGGGCGTGAAGTATCAGCAGATTGCCATTCCGCCCGAGGAGGCGCAGTTTCTACAGACACGAAAGTTCCAGATCGACGAGATTGCACGGCTCTATCGTGTGCCGCCGCATATGGTCGGGGATTTGGAGAAATCCTCGTTTTCCAATATCGAGCAGCAGTCGCTTGAGTTCGTGAAGTACACGCTGAATCCGTGGGTCGTGCGTTGGGAGCAGTCGCTTCAAAAGGCGTTGCTGACGGAGAAGGAGCGGAAGGACTACTTCATCCGCTTCAACGTGGACGGTCTTCTGCGCGGGGACTACAAGAGCCGCATGGAGGGATATGCCATCGGGCGGCAGAACGGGTGGCTCTCTGCGAACGACATCCGTAGCATTGAGGACATGAATCCTATCAATGCAGACGAGGGTGGCGATCTCTATCTCATCAACGGGAACATGACAAAACTGAGGGACGCAGGACTGTTCGCCAACAAGAAAGGAGAGGGCGATGAAACGTAAATTTTGGAACTGGGTACGGAATGAAGGGGAGGGGAGGACGCTCCTGCTCGATGGTGTGATTTCGGATGAGACGTGGTGGGGCGATGAGGTAACGCCTCAGATGTTCCGCTCGGAGCTGAACGTCTCCGAGGGCGATATTACCCTCTGGATCAACTCGCCCGGCGGCGACTGCTATGCGGCGGCGCAGATCTACAATATGCTCCGGGAGTACCCCGGCACGGTCGCAGTCAAGGTTGATGGAATCGCCGCCTCTGCCGCATCCGTTGTTGCGATGGCAGGATCGACCGTTGAGATTTCTCCTGTGGGCATGCTGATGATCCACAACCCCGCGACGATCTCCATCGGCGACACACACGAGATGGAGCGGACGATCACGTTCCTCTCCGAAATCAAGGAGAGCATCATCAACGCCTATGAACTCAAGACAGGGCTATCCCGCGCGAAGATTTCGCGTCTCATGGATGCCGAGACGTGGATGAACGCAAAGAAGGCTGTGGAGCTTGGATTTGCGGATTCTGTTCTCTACGAGCATAGGGAACATTCCGCAGACGATGTGGCAGATGCGCTGATCTTCTCCCGCGCCGCTGTTACGAACTCCCTGCTTTCCAAGATCGGGCGGGGGAAGACGAGGAATCATGTCGATGCGGAGCCGCTGAAAAGGCGGCTCTTTTCTATGGCACATTGAAGGAGGACTATTTATGGACAAGGTTTTGGCAATGCGCGAGAAGCGCGCCGCTCTCTGGGAGAACGCAAAGACTTTTCTGGAGGAGCATACGCATGACGGCCGCCTCTCGGCCGAGGATGCGAAGGCGTATGAGCAGATGGAGCAGGAGGTGCTGGCACTCGGCAAGGATATCGAGCGCATGGAACGTCAGGCGATTCTCGACGCGCAGCTTTCGCAGCCGACGACGACGCCGATCACGAACACGCCGAAAAGAAGTGTCGGTGCAGAAAAAACAGGCAGGGCAAGCGATGCGTATCGTGAGGCGATGCTCCGCGCCCTCCGTTCGAAATTCCAGCGGGTTGACAATGAGCTCATCGAGGGAACGGATGCAAGCGGCGGCTATCTCGTGCCGGAGGAGTATGACCACCGTCTGATCGATGTGCTGCATGAGGAGAATGTGCTGCGCCCGCTTGCGACGACGATCACGACGAGCGGCGAGCACAAGATCAACATCACGGCGACGAAGCCCGCTGCGGCGTGGATTGATGAGGGGGCGGCGCTGACCTTCGGGGATGCGACGTTTGCTCAGATGATCCTCGATGCGCACAAGCTCCACGTCGCGGTCAAGGTGTCGGAGGAGCTGCTGTATGACAATGCGTTCAACCTCGAGCACTATCTGATCACCGAGTTCGGCAAGGCGCTCGGCGACAAGGAGGAGGAGGCGTTCCTGCTCGGCGATGGGGCTCACAAGCCGACGGGGCTTTTGGGGGCGGCGCACGCACTCGAGACGGAGGAAGCGAAGCTCAAGGCAGATGAGCTGATTTCGCTGGTCTACGCACTGAAGCGTCCCTACCGCAAGAATGCAGCATTCATCGCAAACGATCAGACACTTGCGGCGATCCGTAAGCTGAAGGATGCAAACGGCGTCTATCTCTGGCAGCCGTCGTATCAGATGGGCGAGCCTGACCGTATTTTCGGCTATCCCGTCTATACGACGCCCTATATGCCGACTGTGGAGGCGGGCAAGATTGTTCTGGCGTTCGGGGATTATTCCTACTACAACATCGGGGATCGCGGCGTGCGCTCGATGCAGGTTCTCAAGGAGCTCTTTGCAGAACACGGTATGGTCGGCTTTGTCATGAAGGAGCGCGTGGACGGCAAGCTGGTGCAGAAGGAAGCCGTGCAGGTGCTGAAGATCAAGGCGTAAGCTGCGGCGACAGAGGGGAGGTGGTTCTATGCTTGTGCCGCTTGAGGAGGTCAAGCAGTACCTTCGCATTGATGGAAACGACGAGGATTTGCTTCTTTCGAGTTTTGCAGAGACGGTGGAGCAGCTTTGTACGGCGCTCCTGCGCGTAAAGGATCTGTCGGAGGTGGAGGATAGTGCTGTCGTACGGATTGCGATTCTCTACGCAGTATCCTATCTCTACGAACACAGGGAGGAAGCCGACCACAGGGGGCTTGCGCTGACGCTGCGTGCGTTACTTTTTGGCGTTCGAAGGGAGGTCTTTTAAGTGCGAGTGTCCATGAGTGAACTGCGTCATCGGATTACACTCTTGCGCCCTGTCATGGATGCGGATGATGAGGGGAATATCCTCTCCTCGTCTGTGCATGAGATTGCAAAGGCATGGGCACTCGTTCTGCCGTTTGCGGCAAAAATCTCCGACGGATATGCGGAGAAGGTGCAGGAGGTGGACTACCGCATCGTTATCCGTTATCGAACGGATGCGCGCGTGACTGACATCGTAGTGTGGAATGGGAAGCGGCTCACGCTCATCGCACCGCCCTATCCGCTCGGAGGGAAGAAACGGTGGCTTGTTCTGGAATGCAGGGAGTTGGTGGAGGATGGCTAGATATAGAGGTTTCGTCTCTGCCGAGAAAATCCTCTCGGAACTCGGCGCGGAGGCGACGGCTGCGGCAAAGGAAGCTCTTGCACACGGCGCGGACGATGTGGTCGCGGAGGCGAAGAACCGCTGTCCCGTCTATACGGGAACAGATAAGCGCGTGGTGAAAGGTGCACTGCGTGACTCCATCCATAAGCGGCTGCGCAGGAAGGACGGCTCTGTTTGGAGGATTGCTGCAGATGCAGAATCCAGTGACGGAGTATTTTACGGCGTGCTCGTTGAGTTCAGCCCACGTATCAATCGTCCGTTTCTCTATCCCGCACTCGATGCCAAGGAGGACGGTATCCGTTCTGCCATCGTCGATGCCGTGCGGTCTGCCATTCGGAGGCGGGGGAAATGAGCACGGCACGGATGGTGTATCAGGCACTTGTACGCTCAAAGGAGTTGACACAGCTTCTTGCACACGGGAAGAAGAGCATCTATCACGGGCACAGTCCCAATGCAGGGACGTATCCCGTTCTCGTTTACTCCGTTATTTCGGATGTTCCTGCGCTCTCGGCAGACGGCACGGAACTGGAACGCCGAATCACGGTACGTATCCACATCCTGACAAAGGACGGACGCTTTCGGGCGATTCATCGGGCCGTGCAGAACACACTTTTGCCGCTTGGTTTTGTACGCGCGCAGACGCAGGAACTTGTCGAAAAGGATATATTCGTGGAAATCACAGACTATAAAACAGCAGTGGAGGGAGAATAATATGCCAAGTCCAACACCAACAGCAAAGCCCGCCGGGAATCTTACGAGCGGGCAGTTCATCAACATCCAGAAACTTCATATCGCAAAAATGCTCACCGATCCGGCAGGAGGGGTAGCGACCTACGAGGCTCCGATTCCGCTTGGAAAACTTCTCCGCAAGGTGGACATCAAGCCGCAGACGAATCAGGCGGAGCTTTTTGCCGACGGTCAGTCCGTGGATACGGCATCCAATACCGCATCCTATGACCTTACCTTCGATACTGCCGCGCTTCCTTTGGAATACACAGCCTATCTTTTGGGACACAGTATCGAGAACGGCGTAATGAAGGCGGGCAAGGACGATGTCGCTCCGTACTTCGCCGTGCTCTTTCAGTCGGATAAGCGCAACGGCAAGAAGAGATACACCAAATTCTACAAAGTCCAATTCCTCGAACCCTCCGAGAGCGGCAACTCGAAGCAGGAGAGCATTCAGTTCGACACACCGACGCTGACGGCAAAGGCGATCTACCGTCTTTCCGATGGGCTATCCTATGCCAAGGCAGATGAGGAGGCGGCGGGCTTTGCCGCAGAGACAGGGACGAAGTGGTATGAGCAGGTCTGAGGGAGGACATGATGGAAACACCGATACTGCATATTGCAGGCAGGGAGATCACGCCGAATCCTCCGAAGATGAAGGTCTGGCGTGAGTTCCTTGCCTTTTTTGATGCCGACAAACAGGACATGAATCTTGAGGACTTCTTGGATGCGCACGTCCGACTGATCGTTCTCGGTTTCGGACGAGAGGAAGTGACGAAAGAATCCGTGGAGGAAAATGTCGATGTGGCGGACATTGTTCCGCTCACACGCGCACTCTTTCGATGGATTCAGTCGCTGACGTTTTCCAAACTGGTGAACCTCCCAAACGGGGAGGCGGGGAAAGAGGCGTAGTTCTTTCCCTGTACCAGAATTTACTGCGCTATTACGAGCGGCTGCAGTCGACTTACGGGTGGACGATGCACGAGGTTGATTCGCATGAAATTGCATTTCTGCTCGATCAGCTTGTGGTAACGGCACTGTGCGAACAGCAGCAATGTGAACGCTATATTGACGACGTGATGTAGGGAGGGGATAGGGTGGCAAAGCGCGGACAAAAGATTGATGAACTCTATCTCGACATCGGTCTCAACATCGCACAGCTGCAGCTGGATTTCGACACGGCGGGCAAGACCGTCTCAGATTCCATCGCACGGCTCAACAGCAAGGCGAATAATATCCATCTGAAACTGGACGCTGACCTTGCCAAGCTCGACGGTGTGGGGACGGAACTCGACAAGATCAAGGTGCGCCATCAGGCGATTAACCGAGAACTCGACATTCAGCGGCAGAAGGAACAGATTCTTGCCGCTGTTCTCCAATCCGCAAAGAAAAACGATGGTGTGGACAGCGCGTCTTATCGGCGTGCTGAAAGCAACCTGTTACGTCAGCAGAGAACCGTCGCACAGACCGAAGCAGAGGTGCGAAAGCTGAATAACCGCCTAAAAGAAAGTGCGGTTCTCTCCGGCACGCTCGGTGGGTGCATCTCCGCAGGGATGACGGCAGCACAGGCAGGTGTCAAGAATCTCACGAGCGGATTCAACGTCCTCTCGGCAAAGATGGCCGCAGTTATGGCTGTTGCGGCAACAGGTGCAGGACTATTCAACATCACCAAGGACGCGATGCTTGCGGGCGAGAATGTCTACAAGCTGACGCAGCGGCTTCACGTCTCTGCGAGTGAGGCGGCGACGCTCAATCGGGTGTTTCAGCTTGCGGATACGGACATCAAGAGCATTATTCCGCTGATTGCACGTCTGGACAAGCAGGTATCCGTTGCGGGAGAGAACGGGAATGATACAACACGCGCCCTCTCGCGCTTCGGCATTGCACTCAAAGACCAACAGGGAAATCTCCTGCCGCTGAACGAGCAGCTGGCACAGCTTGCCAAGGGATACAAGACCGCAAGCGAAGCGGGGATGGAGGAGGCGTATACCGCAGAAGTCCTCGGAGCACGCGGGGCGGCGCTTATCCCCATTCTCGAACAGTATGACGATCTGATGACCATTTCCTCGCGTGTCAAGACAACGGGGCTGCTCGACCCTAAACAGGCGCACGAAACCTATCTCAAATGGCGTGCGATGGAGATGGAAGCGGGGCAACTGAAACTTGCGCTTGGTGCAGCTCTCCTTCCTGTCGCCGAGGAACTCATGCCCGAGATCAATGACGGCTTTGAATCTCTGGTTGAAATGATCCGCGACAACAAGGATGAGATCAAGGATGCCGTCCTCGGATGGGGCGAGGCACTCAAGACTGTCGCAGAATTGGCGGGCTTTGTTGGCGAGCAGATTCATAAGGTCAATGAACACGCCGAGGCGAACAACTGGCTCGTGAAGAATCATCCTGTGGCTGCGTCGCTTATCCCGATTCCGTTCGTCGGCGGGGCGGTTCTCGACGCGCTCTATGGGGACGAATACAAGCAGTATCAGGAGGACGTGAGACTCGCCAAGGAGAAGGCAGCGGCAGAGGAGAGCGCTCGTGCTGAAGCGGAGAAGAATGCCAAGGCGCAGGAGCAGAATGCCAAAGCTGCGAAAATCCGTGCAGCGGCTGAGAAAGACGCTGCAAAGACGGTCAGCGAGTCCGCAAAGGCGACCGCGCAGCTGACGGACAATCTGTATGCACTGACGCATACGGATATTCAGAACAGCCTGCACGCTTTGGATCGTGAATCCTTCGAGTTTTTCCAGAAGGGCGCAGACCCGCATCTTATCGACGAATACCGCTTGGCAAAGGAAGCAAAGATTTATTCCGACTTTCAGCGGGACGTTGTGGACAAGGCGAATGCGCTCTACAAGACCGACTTGCAGAACAAGCTGGACGCCATCGCACGCGAAGCCGACGCCTTCCATCAGAAGGGCTTGGACGAGGTGCAGACACAGGCGTGGCTCAGTGAGAGCAAGGCGCGTGTGATGGAGCAATGGGAGCGTGACGTTGCATCCAATATTGACTCCATCTGGAAAACCGAGCTTCAAAACCGCCTTGCGGAGATTGAGCGCGAGAAGGCTGCGTGGGTACAGAAAGGTCTGGATGAGGTCGAAGCGACGCGCTGGGCGGAGAAGGAAAAGCTCGATGCCAAGCGTAATGCCGCTCTGGAGGTTCTGCGCTCCCAGAAAGAGGAACTGCAGGTGTTCAAGAAGTCCGGGCAGGTCGGGCTGATGGAATACCTTCGCAAGAAGAATAAGTTCACAGCAGAGGATCTGGGGCTGACACCGGAGCTTCTCCAACAGTTCCAGTCCGGGCGCAAATGGGCGATGGAAAATCTCCTGCCGAATTTCCGCTCCGAGCAGCGTGAGGACAGTTCCCGCATCCGTGTCAACGGGCAGGAGTTCTCATACTCGGAAATGATGGCAGGATTGGGGCAACAAGCGCAGAGCATTCAAACTGCGGGGCAGGTGGCAAATGCTTCACCGGGAGGTGCTCAGTCCGCACCCCCCGTGACAGACAACCGCCAGATTCACATACAGGTGCAAATCGAGAACGCTGTGACTGAGGACAATGAGGGAATGCGGATGCTCGCTGACCACGTTGCCGACCGCATTCGTCCTGCCGTCGAAAACGCGCTTGGAGGTGATTCCAATTCATATTCAAATTGGTGAGGTGCGAACGCTCTCCGTTGAAAACTGGCAGATCGTCCCAGACGACCGTCAGCAGCTTTTGGAGATTGTCGGCGGTGCTGTGGTGCAGGATTTCGGACACATCACGGAGGGCGACCGTATTTCCTGCTCCGTTATTGTAACGGCTCGTGACTGGGAGAAGATCAAGAGCTATTGGGACAGCCGCACAATGGTGTCCGTGACCGATGAGGGCGGGAACATCCTGTCCTCTATGCGTGTTGTGGTGAAATCCTACGAGTATATGGCGCATTTCCCGGAGGTCTATAAGATTTCACTGGAATTTTGGAGGGTGTGAAAATGGCTGAGAAGCTGCATATCTATACGAATAATCCAACCGAGGGCAGCAAAGACGGGACGGAGGTCAGCTCAGGCACGGAACTTGCGCCCATATCCGTTCTGCTCGATGCGGGCAAAGGCGAGCAGAAAGCCGTCAAGTGCGCCGTGCGCTGCGAGAGCGGCTTCCATATCGACGGAACACTTACGGTCAAGTTCGTCGGCGATCATGCGAATAAGTGGAAAGCCGCGACGGATAACAAATACACTGCCGAAACGGCATTGGAGTCTGCCGAGTGGAAGGATGTTATTTCGCTACAGAACGTACGGGACACGAATACCGTATTCTGGGTAAAGGCGATCAGCACTGCAGATGAACAGCCGCAAAATGATACGAGCGTGGATATTCAGGCAGAGGGGCTTCTCGTGTCCGGCTAAGGAGGTTCGTATGGCGTTCAAATACATCAATCCGGGCTATGCGGAGCTGCTCTCGGTTCGTGGAGGCACGACGGTAACAGGGGAGCAGTATAGCAAAACAGGCATATCCTTCTGGCAGCCAACCAGTGACAAAGGGCTGACGATTTCAGAATTCCCTGCAGAGCTTTACGGGAAACTGGATTTTTATTTCAAAGCACCGGAGAATGCAGACCGTGCCAAACTTACCCTCGCAATTGGAGGCTACATCATCGTTAGCGCGGAAACGTCCTGGAGCAGGTGGCGCGTGAAGGGGAATAACAATAACGATACCATTGCCACTTCCGACAGCATTCGCGTAAATGCAGTCAATACCTTGTGGTTCCACATCAAACCGGGGCAGAATAATGACGGTATCTTTCGGGCACTCCTGAACGAACGAGAGGTTTGCAACAAGCAGGACTGCTCTTTTTGGTACGCCTACAGTTCCAGTGAAAAGACCATAACGATTTACAGTAGAACCGAGGATATCCTCATCTCGAATCTCATCCTCTCGGATGAGGAGATCAGCCCACGGGAACAGGTCATTATGCTGCCCGTCCAAGCGACGCAGACAAATATGACCGACTGCGGTGATGGAAGCTATGAGGCGACGGCTGCGAATCAGGAGATTCTACAATCTGTCGATGTTGCCGCCCTATCCGTGCAGTATGGCGCGGATTCGCGTGTGACGGGGATTTCCCTCATCGGGAATCCTGCCTATCGCACGGCAGAAGGGTTGTGTGCTTTGACGGCTCTTGAAAAGAGCGGCGGGAATATCACGGAATACGGAAGGCACATTGTAGAGCAGAATCCGACTTCCGTTGTCATGGACGCACGATCCGTCTCCATGACGATTGCAGAACTCACGGGGCGGCAGTTCGGATGGAGAGCGGGGACATGAGCATCAAGCTGAAACCGAGCATTTGCATCTCGTGGCTGCCGATGGGGTGTGTTCCCCTCAAACCAGTCATATACGCCACGGTGATTCCCGTATTTCGTCAATCGGTCAAGGTCAGTGGAGATACGTCGCGTAAAGTCACTTCATCTTGCGTTGTTTATGCGGATACTCTGCGTGGCATTCGGATTGTAAAGAAAATCACGGTAATTGGCGACACACAGCGCCGCATCGGGCATCGTGCCAGTGTTGCGGCAGATACAAAGCGAACTCTTGTCAAGCAGTCGCGCATCGTTGCAGATACGAGAATTGAGATTCCTCATACACTGACCTATGCGGAGTTTAAGGAGCGGGGAATTTGCGCCTTCTCTGTGACACTTGGTGAACTTACACTCTCAGATACCGTCCAACTCGAAACCGTACATCCGCTCTCCATCGGCGACAGCGTTCAGGGGCGTGTACTGGATTATGCCTTCCGATTTCTCGTCGAGGAAACGAGTCAGCGCGGTATCGTGCAGTCTGTCAAGGGGACGTACAGTAAGGACACCCTCCTCTATACGCCCATCCATATCTATGTGGAGCGGGCAAAGGTGTCGCGCTATGCGGCGGAAATTGCATCGGCACTCGGGCTTCGGCTTCATCGTCTGACCGATGATTTCACACCGTCGCAGAACTTCGAGGGGAGTGGAATGACGTATCATGACTTCATCTCCGCGCTCTTTGGCTGGACAGCGAAACTCCTGCAGCGGCAGATCAACGTGTTCTTTCGGGGAGATACGCTCCATATCATTCAGCGCGGTATGGAGGAATCCGTGGTCGATATTACGAACTGGCCGCACGCGCAGCCGACCATCGAGAGGAAACTCCTGCGCTCCGTCTGGCACAGCGCGAACAACGATCATGAAAGTGGAGCGCACAACGAGGAGGACACCGTGCCTGTTCCCTTCACGGGAACGATTTCGTTCAAAGAGATCAGCCGCACTTACTCCAACGGTTTTCTCGTGCGCGAGACGAATGAGAACGGCTACAGCACTTATTCCTATGACGGGGAGTATCTTGCCGAAAAACGCACGCATAATGTGGACGGCTCGACAAGCCGCACGGATTACGCCTACGCCTCCACAGGTCGCGACGTTTACCTCTTCAAGGAATGGGAGCGTACAACAGAACCAGTCAATGACGGAAAGAAGCACACAGAATATGACTGGGAAGATTGGAGCAAAGAGAAGGGCACGGAGCGCATCACCTACCATGCGCCGCTCGGCTATGGATGGTATGCGACCACCGTCTATGTGGACGGCGTATTGGAGGGCAGCAGCTTGTCGCAGGGAAAGCCCGGCGGTAAGGCGAGTCAGTTCACCGTCGAGCAGTCGAATCTCAGCCTTGGCGCAAGTTACGCGAGCGATGATTCATTGCCGTATTCCTCGCTCATCGACACAGAATTTCCCGTTGTGGGCACGGAGTATTTACGGGCACTGACGCGGGAAATCGAATGGCTCAATCGCAAAACACAGGAGACAGTCACGGTGGAGATTCGCGCACGGATTCGTAGCGGCGTTCCTGACATTGACCACATCGTCGATTTCACCGAGCGCATCCGCTTCGAGGGGCATGAGTATTTCTTGCAGTCGAACACGGTGGAACTCACGCCGCGCCTTCTGCGGCAGACGATCAAGATGGTGAGGTGGTACGGATGAACGGCGTTATGGGGCTTGCGGCAGCAATCCGAGCAGGACTGCGTAATGGACAATCTCAGGAATCTCGCGCCCAGCGTGGTATCATCCGTAACGGACGTGTTCATATCGGCGAGCGCTCCTATCCATTTCGTGCGGTAGTGGACTGCAATACGTCAGACGGCAGTCTAGTGTGGGTACAGATTTCAAAGGGTGGTACCGCCGTTATCGTGGGAGCTTGATGTATATGCACAGGGCGATAGTGAAAGCCGTGCGCGGCAATAAAGTCCTTACCGATGGCGTGTGGCTCACCTGCATAGGGAATCGAACGGTTCGTGAGGGTGAATGGATCTGGACAGACGGTCGCTGCGTCTATGGACACGAATCCGACGGGGGCGGCTGCTATACGCCCGCTAATGAAGTTTCTGGGATTCCGATTGTGATTGATAAGCGATATTACATATACCGTCGGGGGCATCTCGATCTTCTTGGGGAATATTCGCCTCGATACCTTTCCCATCGTGAGAAGATTTTTTCGTTTTTTTCACTGCCTCCTTGGAGTGCGCACGGATCTGTGAACAAATGCGTCATCGCGGCAGACGTAGATGATCTCGGCAACACCTATGCTGTATATGGGGTTTCTGGGGCACAGGGCGGGGATTTTTGGGATAGCGATAAGATAGTAATCAAAAGAAACGGCGATACTCTTTTTGAAATAGACCCTTGGATCTACGCGAAAAACGTGAAAGGCTGGTGTGAGGGGCGTATTCAAGCGATGTATCCCGATGAGGATATTTCACATTTTGTTCTTGGAACACAGGTGCGGGCTGGGTGCGGCTTTATAGAGGCGTCCGGCAACTGGGCAGTTTTCTACACCATCGGATGTTCTGTCGGCCGTCAGGGCAACGTCACTGCGCTTGGTGCAATCGCGACTTACTATGTCACGCCTGCCGGTATCCAGAAATTGTTTTACACGACCGGTTTTTTACCAACACTCACCGGAATTGTTGAAAAGAGGGAAGACTATAAAGGCTGTGAAGACGTAAAGTTTCCGATTCAAGATGGATACTACTACACTATGCGTCCTCCAAAGGTAAATCCGCAAACTCTCGAGGCGCCGTATATAGCTTTTATGACAATTTTTACCCCCGAGGGGATACCTATCGTCAAAGAATATTTTTTTATAGGAACGCGCTTCACCGTATGTCATCTGCGGGGGAATCAATTCCTACTGGGAACGCAATTCAGAATTTATTCTGTGGGTGTTGGTCCCGATTACAGGGGCGTCGGGTGGCAACAGTATAAAGATCCCGTGCCTGCTGCAGATGGGATATATCTATGCGAAGCGGGCAGTATGCATCAAATTGCTGCAGGGGACTGCCTTAACTTTCAACTTCGTCCAACGCGCCATATCAAAATGCTGAAAAGAGAACTAAAAGAACAAATGCTCTAGGGAGGTGATTGATTGTGGATCAGATTTTAACCATACGACTGTATGCGGCGGGCATAGGAATCGTTGTCGGGGAATTCCTCGGCAGCTTCGACGATTTGCTGTATGCCCTCGTCGCATTCGTGGCAACGGACTACATAACAGGAGTCCTGCGCGCGATCGTGGAGAAGAAGCTGTCCAGTGCGATAGGATTCAAAGGCATTTGCAAGAAAGCTTGCATCTTCGCCATTGTTGGCGCGGCGAACGTTCTCGATGGACATCTTATCGGAAACGGCTGTGTCCTACGTTCTGCCGTAATCTTCTTCTACCTCTCGAATGAAGGAATCTCCATCATCGAGAACGCAGCACGTATGGGGCTTCCTGTTCCTCATCAGCTGAAAAACATGCTGCTGCAGTTGTATAGCGATAGCGTTGTAAACTCGAAAGGAGAGAATGACAAATGAAAGTATTTCTGAATCCGGGGCATGCTCCGGACGGCAATCCAGATCCCGGCGCTTGCGGATGCGGGCTAAGGGAGTGCGATGTGGCAAAGAGCGTTGCCGATCTCGTGGAGCATTATCTCACGGCAGCAGGCGTTGAGGTTGTCGGCAATATGCAGAATGATAACCTCTGGGAAATCACCAATACCGCAAATGCGAGTGGAGCAGACATCTTCATCTCGATTCACTGTAATGCCTTTAACGGTTTGGCACAGGGGACTGAGGTGGAAGTACATCCTGGCAGTCGTGCAGGAAAAAAGCTTGGCAGCTGCATCCAGTGGCAGATTACGGATAGTCTCGGCACTGTGGATAGGGGACTCAAGTATCGCCCTGACCTCTGGGTAATCAAGAGCACACATATGCCCGCCGTTCTCGTGGAGCTTGCATTTATCGACCATGCAGGTGATGCGGTACTTCTGCGGAACCGACAGGTTGAATTTGCCCGCGCCATTGCACGTGGGGTGACCGACTACGCCCTGCAGTGATGCGTTCGCATAAGATTGCATAAAAGGCTGAAAGGCGGTAAGCTATGCTTGAGCGAATCCGGCACACTCTTACGGAGCACAAAGCATTGATCCTAGTGCTCTTGTGTATTCTGGTCATCGGTGTCGCCTATGCTGTCGGTCGCCACTCTGCCGAGGAGCAGACCGCAGCCGAGAAACCAGCCGTCATGACGCAGGAGGCGACGCAGGATGCGGAGCGGCTACGGGCGCAGCTGGATGTGTCGCGGGCGAATGCTGAGGCACTCCAGCGGAGACTTGCGGAGGTACAGGCGGGGCAGCGTGCTCCGGCGGCTACCTATTACGTGCAAGCTCCAACCGTGGAGCGCGCGGCAACGATTGTCGAGAGACAGATCAGGGAGGATGCGCCGACACTGCCGCGCGCGGCGCGTGAGAAAACCGACCGCACCGTCGTCACACCGATCACGCAGGACAAGGACGGGCGTACACTCCCGCCCGAGGAGCAAAAGGTCGACGTATACAAGGTAAACCTCCGCAAAGATCACCGCATCAAGGCGGGCGCATCCGTGATTGACGGCAAGGCACTCATGAGCGTCGGCTACGAGCAGGGGCGCTTTGAGGCGCTGGCGCATTTTGACGGTGTGAATTACAAAGGCGTGACTGTCATGTATAGCGTCGTTGAGTGGTGATCGCATCCCCGAGGATCCGACTTCGGGGATTGTTTTCTTTGTCTCCCGTTTTGCACTCTCGTCTCCCATTTGTCTCCCGTTTATGGGTTTTTATCATGAAATATGGTATAGTATGGATAATGATGAATTATGATTTTCTCGCTCTATACACATCCGTATGATGATAAACTCCAGTAAAATCAACGTCTGAGAGGAAGACATATAATGATTGATAATGACAACGTAATCGATATCCCAAACCTCCAGTGGTATCCGGGGCACATGCGCAAGGCGGAGCGGCTCGTCAAGGAGAATCTAAAGCTTGTGGACGTGGTCTTGGAGCTGCTGGATGCGCGGATTCCGCTGAGTTCGGCTAATCCCGTTCTGCGTGAGATCGTGGGGGAGAAGCCGCGCCTTATCGTGCTCAACAAGGCAGATCTTGCGGATGAGGCTGCAACACGCACATGGGTAAAATATTTTGCTACGCAGGGGCTTGCAGCGGTTCCTGTGGATGCTGTGAAGGGGCGTGGCGTGAAGGAACTCGTGCAGGCGATTGCAAAATGTGCAAAGCCAAAGACGGACAAGCTTGTCCAACACGGTGCAAAGGCGCGGGCGGCGCGCTGCATGATCCTTGGCATCCCGAATGTGGGCAAGTCCTCCCTCATCAACCGTCTGTCGGGCGGAACGAAGACGAAGGTGGAGAACCGCCCCGGCGTGACGCGTGCAAAGCAGTGGATCAGACTCGGAGCGCAGTTGGAACTGCTCGATATGCCGGGGATTCTCTGGCCGAAATTCGAGGATCAGCAGGCGGCGCTTCACCTCGCATTTACGGGCGCAATCAACGACAATGTCTACGACGTGGCGAGCGTCGTCCTCCTGCTGCTCAATACGCTGCGAGAAGCATACCCCGCCGATTTGGCGGCGCGCTATCGCATGGAAGAAGACCTGCCGTCCGGCACAGAGCTGCTTGAGGAAATCGGACGAAGACGCGGCTGTCTGCGGGCGGGTGGAAAGATCGACTACGAAAAGGCAGAGCAGATCGTGCTGACGGATTTTCGCAGCGGACGCCTCGGTCGCGTCACATTGGATTCCTTGCCTGACATGTCATTCGACGGAGATGTGCGGTAAAGGAAATGGAGAAAATGACGATAAAAGAAATAGAGAACGTATTTCTCCAAGGCGATGCCCCAGCAGAGTTCATCGAACTCTGTCGGCATGACTCAAGAAAATCGGTTCAGACAATTCTACGTCGCTACGAAAGGGCACAGAAGGAATGTGAGCGGTTGCATGCGATGTATGCATATGAGCGTGTTGCAGCAGAGGCGGGACGCACGATTGTTGCGGGCGTAGACGAGGCTGGACGCGGCCCTCTCGCAGGTCCCGTTGCCGTTGCCGCCGTCATTTTGCCGCAGGAATGCCATCTGCCGCGCCTCAACGACTCAAAGAAGCTCTCTGCTGCCGTGCGCGAGGCGCTGTACGACGAGATTGTCAATGCTGCGATTTCCTATCACGTCACTCTGATTGATGCAGAGACGATTGATCGCATGAATATATTGCAGGCAACGCGGATGGGGATGTACGAGGCGATTGCCGCATTATCGCCTGCACCGGACGAGGTTCTGATCGACGCGGTAGAGCTTCCGAAGCTCACGATACCTTCAAAGTCCATCATCAAGGGGGATGCCAAGTCTGCGTCGATAGCAGCGGCATCCATCCTGGCGAAGGTGACGCGTGACCGCCTGATGGAGGAATACGACAACACATATCCGCACTATGGCTTTGCAAAACATAAGGGCTATGGAACGCGCGAGCATATTGACGCCATCCGAACATACGGCGTATGCCCTTTGCATCGCAAATCCTTTGAGCCGATCCGCTCTATATTAAATGAATAGAAAAGGCTGTGAATACCGTGTCGATGGAAGCAAATACAACAACAGCATCTGCCGCAATTACCTCCACCCCACGCATTACGCCCGGGCGCAGCCCCGAGGGGGTGCAGAGCCGCTGCGATCAGGGGGATTCGTCTGCCGCGTTCAGTCAGCGGACGAATGTCTCGATTGAGACAGCCATCGACCATATATCGGATGTTCTCTCGAAGATTAGCGGACGCCAACAGACGAATGTGCAGCAGATGCCCGCCGAACTCAAGGAAGTCATCCAGAATATGATACGGCAGTCCTTTTCCATCGAGACAACGCTCGGGCAGGGACTTGGCAGCACCGCCGCAAGTCAGCGCTTTTCGACCGATCAGCTGACGACGCTTGCGCGCATGCTCAACCAGCTCGGATCGATGGCGGAGACAGAGGGGAGTATCCCGCGTGTCGGAGACGATCTCGCAGCTCTGCTGACGGGGCTGAAGTCTGCGCTTGCCAATGAATCCGGCGGAACATTCGAGCCGATCATGCTGACAAAAGCAGCGTTCCAGCTCCTCGATACAGGAAACGCGGAGCTGCTGCCGAAGGAATTACAGACATTTCTTGCCCAGCTGAACGCGCAGGGCTCTGCCGCCACATCTGGTGGAGCAGGTTCGACCTCGCTTTCCTTTTTGAATCAACTCGTCCAGCTACTCATGCCGCGCAATCCGTCAGGCACAGCCACAGCTCCGCAGCCGACGAATGCGAATATGCAGGGCGACGGTGCACAAAATACTCTTGCGCCATCAGCAGGCGGACAGGAGATGCGGGCTGCTTCGTCTGCGCAAAATACAAATGCGCCACTCTCAGAGGACGGACTGCCCGAGCAGCAGATGACACGCACGCAGACGGGGACGGCACCCGAGGCGATGGCAAAGGACAATACGTCTGCTGCTGTCCGACAGGCGGCGAATATGCCGCAGGAGGCCGTCGGAAAGGCGGCAGATATGGTGCCGCAAAATGTCGTAAAGGGCGCGGGCGAAGCCCCTGCACAGTCCAATACTTCTCCTACGCAGAATGCACAGGCATCCTCCAATGAGGCGGGCAGCGCACAGAAAGCGATGACGAACGAGCTGCCCCAAACGGGGACGACACCCGCCGAGCGTGGACAGAATACTGCATCACCGACAGGGAATACCAATACGCCCTTGCAGACGGGCAAAGAGCCGACAAATACAGTGCCACGTCAGGGCGACCCTGCCGCCACTCCTGAAAACAAACCTTCCGCAGATGCGGGCACACGAGCATCAACGAACACGGAAACACAGATGCAATCCGCAAAATCCGCTCCGCAGGGAGAGGGGGCGGCGCAGTCCGCACGTCCACAGACGGGCGCTGAGGCGGAACTTGCTAATGCAGCAAAATCTCCGTCACAAGCCGCTACACAGATGAAGTCCCCCGAGATGCAGACTGCGATTCCGCGCTTCTTCACACAGACGATGGAGAACACACCGCAGACGATGAATGTCCTGCGCAATCTCGCACAGACTCTCCTGCAAAACGAGAACATTAGCCAACGCGAGGCACTTCTGCTGCAAAATTTTGTAAATGGCCGCAGTCAGACGATGAGCGAGGGAGATGCGAAGCAGCTGCAGCAACTCATCCAACTGACTCAGGCAAATATCCCCGGCACGGTGCGTCAGGCGGCGTTCGAACAGCAGCTGCCTGATCTCCCACGTCTCTGGGCATTCATGCAGATGGCGGATATCGTAAAGACGCGCAGAATGACGGCGGAGCAATACAAGCGTGCGGGCAGGGATGTCGCCGCACTTGCTCTCACCATGCGCAACGCGCTCGAGGGCGAGAATGCCGCGCCTCAGCCGGGGCAGCGCTCAATGAACTTCGTCATGCCGCTCTTTATGGGCGCATCCGAATATCCCGCCTACATCCACGTCTACGATGAGGCGCACCAGGACGAGGAGACGGATCACATCAAAAAGGAGACGTGGCTGCGCATCTGCGTGCTCACGGACAACATCGGAACAGTGGAGCTCATCAACCGCATTTACGAGGAAAATCACGTGGATATGCGCCTCTATTTCTCGGACGCGGATGCGGCATGGGAGTTTCGCAATGCGCTCGATAGCATACGGGAGACGGTGGACGGTACCTCTCTCGTCATCGAGGGCATCCAGATCGGTGCGATCGGTGAGCGGCGCTTCTTCACCAACTGAGCAGAGCGGACAGAGGCATTCCTGCTTGACGGAGAACGCTGCACCTCTGTATAATATGGACGAACAAGATCAGGCACAAGGATGGGTGAGAGATGGCGGAACATTGGGATAAGGACACTTCGCCTGTCGATGATATGCCGGGGGCAGAGGAGCAGCGCGCCGTTGCAATCAAATACGATGTGAAGAACGACCGTGCCCCGCGCGTGACGGCAAAGGGGCGCTCGCTTGTCGCCGACCGCATTCTCGCAGAGGCAAAAAAGAACGGAATCCCCGTCTATCAGAACAAATCCCTCGTCAATATGCTGATGGCGCTCGAGATCGACCGCGAAATCCCGCCCGAACTCTACCGTACGATTGCGGAGGTGCTCGCACACGTCTACCGCATTGACCGCCACATGGGTGATCGGAGACCCGCGTCATGAGCAACAAGACGCTCGGCGATCAGGGAGAATCCTGTGCTGCAGAGTATCTGCGCCGACAGGGCTGCCGCATCCTCACGCGCAACTATCGGTGCAAAATCGGCGAGATCGACATCATCGCAGACGATCATGGAACACTCGTCTTTGTCGAGGTGAAGACGCGCCGCAGTATTCGCTGCGGAACGCCTGCAGAGTCGGTTCACTACCGTAAGCGTCAAAAAATCGTACAGACGGCATATTGGTACCTGCGTGAGCGCCATATGGAGAACGCGCATTGCCGTTTTGATGTGCTTGAGGTCTACGCTGTCGGCGGCACATGGACAGTGCACGAGATTCGAAACGCATTTGAAGTATAGCATTCCATACGAAATATTAAGATGTGAGCGTATTCCTGCGAGTGCCCACATCTTTTTTATTTTTGCAAAAATTGAATCACATCCCTGATTATGTTATAATGGGTATCACAGTATGCGGCATGTGGAAGCCGCGATAGGGAGGTATCATCTTGAATGTTGCAAAGCCGATCTACGTCATCGGGCACCGCAATCCGGATACGGATTCCATTTGCTCTGCGGTCGGATACGCGCATCTGAAACAGGCGATGGGCGTCAATGCCGTTGCGGCACGTGCCGGTAAGGTGAATAAGGAGACTAAGTTCGCACTCGAGTATTTCCATGTCGAGCAGCCGCTCCTCATTCCCGATCTCTATCCGCGCGTCAAGGACATTGCGATGGACTGCAAGATTGTCGTCCGTCAGCACGACACCCTGCGCAATCTGGGCGAGGTGCTGCGCGAGAACGACCTGCGTTCGATCCCCGTGACCGACAGCAAGGGCATTCTCGTCGGCATTGTCTCGGTGAGTGATCTTGCAAAACGCTATTTCCAAGAGCTTGGCATGACGAATCTCTCGGATATGCGCGTGCGCTATCGCGACATCATCCGCGCGACGGACAGCAACGTGCTCGTCGCCGGGGAGGAGGGTGAGACGATCAAGGGGCAGATCCGCATTGCCGCCGGCAGCGTGGAGACGATCTACAAGCTCATCAAGGAGAACGATATTGTCCTCGTCGGTGACCGTCGCACGGAGACGATTCTCGCCTGCATTCAGCAGGGCATTGCCTGTCTGATCGTGACGGGCGATGGACGCGTGCCCGCAGAGGCGCTTGAGGAGGCAGAGGCACGCGGGATCTTCGTCCTCTCAACGCCGTACGATACCTATACGGTGGCGCGCCTCATCAACCAGTGCGTTCCGATTCGGCGGATTATGCACGACAATCCCGTCTGCTTCAAGCCGCTCGACCTCCTCTCGGACATCAAGGGAACGATGGAGGAGACGAATTTTCGCAACTATCCCGTGCTGGAAAACGGGCGTATCGTAGGCCTTGTCAGCCGCGATCGCCTCGTTGTCTCGGAGCCGGCGCAGGTCATCCTCGTGGATCACAACGAGCGCAACCAGGCGGTCGAGGGCATCGAGGAGGCGAAGATCATCGAGATCATCGATCATCACCGCTTCGGCGGCATCAGCACGAGCGAGCCGATCTACACGCATGCGGAGCCGGTCGGCTGCACGGCGACGATTGTCTCGAATATGCATTGGCAGAACGACATCGACATCCCGCCGTCGATCGCAGGACTCCTGCTCTCGGCGATCATCTCGGATACCGTGCTCTTCAAGTCCCCGACCTGCACGCCGAAGGATAAGAAGGCGGCAGAACGCCTCGCGGACATTGCAAATGTCGATCTGAATGTCTACGGACTGGAAATGCTCAAGGCAGGCTCTAGCATCGGCAATATGTCTCCGATGGAGATTGTACGCAACGATCTCAAGGAATTCACCATCGGCGCGTATCGCGTCATTGTCAGCCAGACCTCTGTCATGGATACGAAGGAAATCATGGCAAAGGAGGACGAGCTCCTCGCCGCGATGAAGAGCATCTGCGACTCCGAAGGGTTCGACCTGAGCCTCGTCATGATTACGGACATTCTCGAGGAGGCGACCTATCTGCTCTTCACGGGCTCGCCGCGCACGCTGATCGGCGAGGCATTCCGCAAGGATACGAGCGGGACGCATCTCTATCTGCCCGGGGTCATGTCGCGCAAGAAGCAGATCATCCCGCCGCTCTCGGAGGCGGTCAAGCGGATCAAGACATAACATTATATCCTATGACGGCAGGGGCGGAGTTGGCCAGATGTGGCGGCCCCGCCTTTCTTATTGCAGGAAAATTATTGCAGGAAAAGGAGTTTCCATGGATCTATTTCAGGGGCTGAACGAGCCACAGCAAAAGGCCGTTGCCTGCCTTGATGGGCCTCTCCTCATCGTGGCGGGCGCTGGCTCCGGCAAGACGCGCGTACTGACCTTCCGCATTGCAAACCTCTTGGAGCAGGGAGTTCCGCCGTACCGTATTCTTGCCATCACCTTCACGAACAAGGCAGCGCGAGAAATGCGCGACCGTGTGGACACGCTGATCGGGGATGCCGCGCACGATGTCTGGCTGAGCACGTTCCACTCCTTCTGCGCCCGTTTCCTGCGCATGGAGATCGAGCAGCTTGGCACCTATGCGAAGAACTTTGTCATCTATGATGCCTCGGACTCAAAGGCGCTGATCCGCGAATGCCTGAAGGAATTGAATATCGACGAGAAGCATACGGCACCGGGCGCCGTCCAGTCGCATATTTCGGACGCGAAGAACCGCCTGCTCGATGTCAAGGCATTCACGGCACAGGCGACGGATTTCTTTGCGGAGCAGGTGGCAAAGATCTACGAGCTTTACCAGTCAAAGCTGCACGCAAACAATGCACTGGATTTCGACGATCTGCTCATGCTGACGGTGGAGCTGCTCACAAATAACGCCGGGGTGCGTGAAAAGTACCAGAAGAAATTTCACTACATCCTCGTGGACGAGTACCAGGACACAAACGGCGCACAGTATGCGATTACGAAGCTGCTTGCCGAGGGACACCGCAATATCTGCGTTGTGGGTGATGCGGATCAGTCGATCTACGGCTGGCGCGGTGCGGACATGAGGAACATTCTGAACTTCGAGCGCGATTATCCCGAGGCGACGGTGATCCTGCTCGAGCAGAACTACCGCTCGACTAAGAACATCCTCGCAGCGGCGAATGCCGTGATTGAGAACAATCTGACGCGCAAGAAGAAGGAGCTCTGGACGGACAATCCTACGGGTGATCCCATCACCGTCTATGAGGGTGGGACGGAGAAGAACGAGGCTGCCTTCATCGTGCGCGAGGTGGAGCGTCTGCACACGATGTTCAACGCGAAATACGGCGATATCGCTGTTCTCTATCGTACGAACGCACAATCCCGCAACATCGAGGAAGCGTTCTACGCAACGGGCATTCCGTATTCCATGGTCGGCGCGGTGCGCTTCTATGACCGCCGCGAGATCAAGGACATCATCGCCTATCTGCGCGTGATCTACAATCCACGCGATACACTGAGCCTCCTGCGCATCATCAACGTGCCGAAGCGCGGACTCGGTCAGACAACCCTCGGGCGCATGATCGAGAAGGCGGCGGAATATCGCATCTCCCTCTTTGAACTCATCACAGACGAGCAGCTCCTCAGCACGATTCCAAAGCTCTCTGCAAAGGTAAAATTCGAGCTTGAGGATTTCTCCGCCCTCGTCTTTACCTACATGGGACAGCTCGGCACGCGGCCACTGCACGAAATTGTCGAGGACATCATTGAGGAGTCGGGCTATGCCGCCGCACTCGAGGACGATCCGAAGGAGGACAATCGCGACCGTCTCGAGAATTTGCATGAGTTTATCAGCGTGGCAAAGAATTTCGAAGACGGTGCGGCAGAGGGAGAGAACGGCCTGGAGGATTTCCTCGCACAGATCTCGCTCATCTCCGACGTGGATGAGACGGAGCAGTCGGAGGGCAGCATAACTCTCATGACCTTCCATGCGGCAAAGGGACTGGAATTCCCGACCGTCTTTATGGCGGGCATGGAGGAGGGGCTCTTCCCGCATTCACGCACCCTGCTCGACGATACGGAGATCGAGGAGGAGCGACGCACCTGCTACGTCGGCATTACACGCGCCGAGTGCCGTCTCTATCTCACATACGCGCGTCAGCGCACAATCTACGGGAGGACGGAGATGTCGCGCCCCTCGCGCTTCCTCGCGGAGATTCCCGAGGAGCTTGTGGAGCATAAGACGTCGGATTTCTTTGCGGATGCGGGGAGTTCACACGGGCGTTCCGATGTATGGGGCCGCGGCTCCGGCGGTGGTCGGCGCTCCTATCTGCCCCCGCCGCCGCAGCATACAGCAGAGGACGGGAGCGTCATCCGTCCCGACACGGAGGCAAAGTTCACGGCAGGGGATGCCGTGCGCCACAGCAAATGGGGAGACGGGCGCGTTGTCGCAATCAGCGGCTCGGGCGAGGACGCAGAGCTGACGATTGCGTTCCCGGGCGAAGGAATTAAGAAATTTATACAGAAGTATGCACCGATTTTGAAGCTGTGAGGAAGATATGAGCGACATTGTGGAGATCAAGAGCGAGCTCGCGGAGCTGCGAAAAAAGATCCGAAAATATTCTAAGCAGTATTATGACGCGAATGCATCGGATATTTCCGACTATGACTTCGATATGCTCATGCAGCGTCTGAAAGCAATCGAGGCGGAGTATCCGGAACTCATCACGAAGAATTCGCCGACCCAGAAGGTGGGCGGCAGTGCACAGCGCGAGGTCGGCGTACTCGTTCGCCATGATGTCCCCATGCTTTCTCTACAGGATGTATTTAGTGAAGAGGAAATACGCTCCTTTGTCGCTAGTATTCTGTCGCATTTCCCGACAGCGGAATTCGTTGTCGAGGAAAAGATCGACGGACTCTCCCTCGCACTCCGCTACGAAAACGGCGTGCTTGCGCGTGCCATCACGCGTGGCGACGGAACGGTACAGGGCGAGGATGTCACGCTGAATGCGCGTGCAATCAGCGATGTTGTCGAGCAGCTGCATGAACCTGTTCCGTATTTTGAAGTGCGCGGCGAGGTCTATATGGAGCGCGCGGCATTTGCCGAGGTCAACGAACGGCAGGAACTTCTCAGACTGAAGCCGTTTGCCAACCCGCGCAACTGCGCGGCGGGGACGTTGCGTCAGCTGGACGCTCGCGTGACGCGCGAGCGCAGACTCTCGATGTTCGTATTCAATTTGCAGCGTGTAGAGGGGCATACGTTCTCCACGCATACAGAGGCATACGACTTCATGCGTGCGCAGGGGATCAAGATTATTTCCAATTATCGTGTCTGTCATACGGCGGACAAGGTCTGGAACGCAATCACGGAGATCGGTGCGCGGCGTGGAGACCTGCCCTATGACATCGACGGCGCTGTCGTCAAGGTCAACGATTTTGCACAGCGCGCGGAGCTGGGAGCGACGGCAAAGGCGCCGCGCTGGGCGATTGCCTACAAGTATCCGCCTGAGGAAAAGGAGACCGTTCTGCACACCATCGAGCTGTCCGTGGGACGCACAGGGCGCATCACACCGACAGCGGTGTTCGACCCCGTGCAGCTCTGCGGCACGCGCGTCGAGCGTGCAACCCTGCACAATCAGGACTATATCGACAGTCTGGACATACGGCTCGGCGACACGATCCTCGTCTACAAGTCGGGCGAGATCATCCCGCGCGTCAAGGCGGTCATCAAAGAGAAACGTCCGCAGACAGCGACGCCTTATGTCATCGGTGACCGCTGTCCCGTCTGTCATTCCCATGCCGTCCGCGAGTCCGATACGGCGGATATCAAATGTCAGAATCCCGCCTGTCCTGCACAGGTGGAGAATCACATTCTAAACTTCGTCAGCCGCAATGCAATGGACATCAAGGGCTTTGGAGAGTCTGCCGTCATTGCACTGACGCACGAAGGTTATCTGCATGACGTTGCAGATATATATGCTCTCCATTTACATCGTGAGGAACTGATTGCGTCCGGCATCATCGGCCGTGAAAAGAGCGTGGACAATCGCCTTGCCGCGATTGAAGCGAGCAAGGCGAATACGCCCGATCGCCTGCTCACGGGACTCGGGATCTCCGGCATTGGGCGTGCGGCGGCAAGCTCTCTCATGCAGGCATTTCCCTCCATTGATGCCCTGCAGGAGATCGCACTCACAGCGCCGGAGCGCATCCTCGATGTTCCCGATATGGGCGAGATCAGTGTACAGAAGCTCACGGAATTCTTCGCATCGGAATCTGGAAAAGCGCTGCTCGACAAATTCCGCGCTGCGGGCGTAAACTTTGAGAGTTCCGCCATTGTGCGCGCAGGAACGGCGCTTGCGGGAAAGAGTTTTGTCATTACGGGAACGCTGCCAACGCTCTCGCGCGAGGAATGCGCGGCGCTGATTACTGCACACGGAGGCGTCGTGAAAGGATCGGTATCGAAAAAGACCGATTATCTTGTCGCGGGAGAAGCCGCAGGAAGTAAACTCCAAAAGGCGGAAGATCTCGGCATTCCCGTATTGGATGAGGGAATGCTCAGAGAGATGATCGGCGCGGATGGAAAGGACAACATATGAAACTCAGCAGATATATTGATTCGTCTCCTCTGAATCCCTCCATGACGAGCGAGGAGGTGCGTGCGGCAATCGAGGAGGCTGTGCGGCTGGAATGCCGTTCGGTCTGTGTACAGCCCTCGGATATCCCTCTCGCTGTCCGTCTTTGTCGGAATACAGATACGCACGTCTGCACGGTGCTGGACTTCCCTCATGGGAAAGCGCCCGCCGCAGTCAAGGAGATCGAGGCACGCTACTATATGGAGTACGGCGCCGAGGAGCTGGACATGGTGATGAACTACGGTCTCGCACGTTCCGGACAATGGGAAGAGGTCGAGGAGGAAATACGCGCCGTTGTTAATTCGGCGCATGCACGGAATGTTATTGTGAAGGTGATCTTCGAGGCAAGTCAGCTGACAGCGGAGGAGATTGCACGCGCAACAGAAGTCAGCATCGCTGCGGGTGCGGATTTCGTCAAGACGGCAACGGGCTTCTTCGGTACGGGAGCAACGGAGGAGCAGCTGCAGATCATGCTGGACACAGCACATGGGCGCTGCAAGATCAAGGCATCCGGCGGCATTCGGGACTATGCAACGGCAAAGGCATTCTTGGAGATGGGCGTCGAGCGTCTCGGCATCGGCAGCTCTTCCGTTCCAACGATTCTTGCCGAGGAAGCAAATTCATAGGGAGGCACCTATCAGCAATTCCATAAGATGAGATGAGGGAATGAAATGCGGTTCATCCATACGGCAGACTGGCATTTGGGCAAACTCTTCGGGCAGCGGCATATGACGGAGGATCAGGCATATGTGCTGGAGGGACTGCTCGCATTGTGCAGAGATGTGCGTCCTGATGCGCTCGTCATTGCAGGTGATGTCTATGACCGTGCCATTCCGCCGCCCGAGGCAGTCGAACTCTTCAACAACATATTGACGCGGCTGGCAGAGCAGGGGATCAAGGTGCTCTTCATCGCAGGGAATCACGACAGCGCTGTGCGCCTTCATTTTGGCGCACAGCTTCTTCGTGCGTCCGGCATCTATCCTGCGGGGACTGTGCGTGCCGACGAGGCGCCCGTCGTTCTCTCGGATGAATTCGGCCCTGTGTATTTCTCGCTCATTCCCTATGGAGACCCTCCCCATGTGCGCGCGGCATTCTCCGTGGAGGAGGCGCTTTCGTTTGACACGGCGCTCGCCGTACAGATCGCGGCGGCACATGCGCAGATTCCACCCTCGGCACGCAGTGTGGCGGTGGCGCACGCCTTTGTCATCGGCGGGCAGGTCTCGGAGTCGGAGCACGCACTCTCCGTCGGCGGCAGCGATCAGGTGAGCGCAGAGAATTTCTCCACATATTCCTATACGGCGCTTGGACATCTGCATGCACCACAGTGCGCAGGAGCGGAGAATATCCGATATTCCGGCTCTCTGCTGAAATACTCCTTCGATGAAGCCCGCCATAAAAAAGGAGTGGAACTCGTCGAACTGGATGCCGAAAGGATGGCGTCCCATACGTTCTATCCGCTGACGCCGCGTCACGATGTACGCATTGTCAGCGGGCTGATGGATGAACTCATGCGCGAGGACTTCGATCCGCTTCCGCATGACGACTACATCTGCGTGGAGCTCCTCGACACGGATGCCGTACTCGCTGCACACGAGAAGCTCCGCAGGATCTATTCGAATCTCTTTACCATCACGCGCCCGAACATCAACGTCAATCGACTTTCCTCCACGGAGCGCGGCTATGAGCGCGGCAAGTCCGATCTCCACCTCTTCTCCGACTTCTTTGCCGAGGTGACCTCAGACGAGCTGACAGAAGCTGAGCGCAAGGAGCTCGTTCGTGTGATTGATTCGCTGGAACAGGGGGCGCGTGCAGAATGAGACCGCTGAAACTGCGCATACAGGCATTCGGCTCCTATGTAGAGGAACAGGTGCTGGATTTTGAATCTGCGCTTGCAGACGCTCCATTTGTACTCATTCATGGAGCGACGGGAGCAGGAAAGACCACGATTCTCGACGCTATTGTGTTTGCATTGTACGGAGAATCCAGTGGCAATGTCCGAGAGGGAACAACACTGCGCTCTGCCACTGCTCCACCGGAGCGGACAACAGAGGTGGAGTACGTCTTTGCGCTCGGACGCCGCCGCTATCGTGTCCTGCGCTCACCGACATACGAGCGAATGTCACGTGGGAAGATGACACGCCGTCCGCCGACAGGTCAGCTCTACCAACTCCCGAGTGAGGGCGAGGGCGGCGATGAAGTTCTGCTCGACTCCAATGTAACCGAGGTATCGAAACGAATCAGCCAGCTCATCGGCTTTGACGCCGATCAATTCCGCCAGGTCGTCCTTCTCCCGCAGGGGCAGTTTCAGCGTTTCCTGCTTGCCGAGGTCAAGGATCGCAGCGCCATCATGCAGCGTATCTTTCGCACGGAGCGTTATCAACGCATCGAGGATGCGCTGCTGCAGGAGTCGCTGCAGCTTGAGCGCACGGCAAACGAGGAGAGAGCGCGTATCGATCAGATGCTGCACGGGGAGAATCTCGGCAGCCTCGAAGAGCTGCGTACGCGCGTTACCGAACTGAATGCGGTGATTGACAACCATGCCGCAGAGATCAAAGCATTGGAGGAGAAGCAGCGCGAGGCACGCCGCGCGCGTGAAGCGGGGACGACGGCACAGCAAAAACTGCAGGAACTTGCCGATGCACAGAAACGCTTTGGGGAAAAGCAGGCACAGGAAAAATCGGTCGCAGATTTTCGCATACTTCTGGAACGTGCACAGCGTGCGCAGCCCGTCATCTACAAGGAGCTTGCAGCCATGCAGGCAGCGGAGCAGGAGAAGACGCGAGCAGGGGAGCTGAAGGAAGCCGCCCTGCGTCTGACTGCGGCACAGACGGCGCTCCATACGGCAAAGGAGGCGCTGAAGGCAGCCGAGGGAGTCGAGCCGGGGCGCACGAAAAAAACGGAGCGCATTCAGCTGCTCTCGAACTATGCGGAGCGTGCACAAAAACTTCAGGACTGCCGCGCATCTGCAGAGAAGCTGCGCGCGCATGCAAATTATCTCGAAGAGGAAAAAAAGGCGGCTGCAGATGCCATTGAGAAGCTGACCTCTGAATGCAAAGAGAATGAGGAGAGCATTGCCGCACTTGAAAAAATACTGGCAGGCAAGGAGGCATTTCAGCACGAGCAGGATCGTCTGAAACACTGCCAGAGTGCCGCAGCCCGCATCACTGCGCTGACTGCGCAGGAATCGGAACTGCGTACGCAGCAGGAAACGGCGCAGCAGACTGTGAAGGACGCATCGGAGCGGCTGGCAGAAGCCAAGACAAAGCTGCGGCAGATGCAGACGCTCTACGATCTCGGCAGTGCGGCGCGCCTTGCCGAGACGCTTGAGGACGGCACACCGTGTCCCGTCTGTGGCGCACTGTCGCATCCCAGCCCTGCAATGCACGCAGAGGACATTCCCTCCGAGCAGGAGGTAGAGGCCTGTGCAAAGGCCGTGGACGCTGCCGAACAGAACGCGCAGAGCGCCGCACGGAAGCTGGAGGAGGCAAAAGAGAAGTACGCGCGCGTAAACCAGAGCCACACACAGGAACAGGAACTTCTGGATGAACTTCTAGTGTCAGATACAATCGAAAGAATGGCACAGCGGACAGAGCAGCACAACGCGCAATTAAGGCACGCCGAAAAGGAGTATACGGAACGAACAACGCAGCGCGGCACGCAGCAGGCGCGGATTGAATCCATGCGCGCGGAGCAGGAGAAGAAAACTGCCGATGCACAGAAGCATCGCGACCTTCTTCGTACACGCGAGGGAGAGCAGACAGCGCTCGAGGCAGAACTGCCCGAGGAATATCGTGACTACGCGAAGATTGCCCCCGAAATTCAGCGGCTGACAGAGGAGGTCACGCAGCAAAAGCACGCATACGATACCGCGCGGGAAAAGGAGAAGGAGTCCGCTGCCGCCCGTGCAGGTGCGGAGAGCGCACATACTGCCGCACAGCGTGCCCACACAGAGTCGATGCAGACAGCGCAGACGGCGCAGAGTGAATATGCCGCTGCACGCACACAGGCGGGATTCTCCTCCGAGGAGGAATACCATGCGGCAATCGCGGGTAAGTGGTCGGACAGCAAGCATCTGAAAGCGGTACAAGAGCGTATCAACGCCTATGAGACCGACTACAAGACCGCAGCAGAGCTTCTGAATACGGCAAAAGCGGCCGCAGAGGGGCTGACGCCTCCCGATATGGCTGCGCTCACGGCGGCAGAGGCAGCCGCCGATCAGGCGGTGCGCGATCAGGCGCGGGAGCAGGGCATCCGCACGGAGCAGCGGGACGCACTCACGCGCATGATGAACGAGATCGATGCGCTCGAGAAGGCGGGGGCGGCGCGTGCAGAGCGATACCGCGTCATTGGCAGGCTTGCGAATGTGGCGGCGGCAAAGGCGCCCTATCAGGTACATTTTCAGACCTACGTCCTGCGTTCGATTCTGAGCGATGTCATCGAGGCGGCAAATGCACGCCTCGTCGTGATGAGCCGAGGCCGCTATCGTCTCGTACACGGCGAGGGCGGTCACAGAAATAAATGGTGGGGACTGGAAATCGACGTATTCGATGAGTATACTGGGCTTCCGCGCGTCTCGCGCACGCTGTCCGGAGGGGAGACCTTTCTCGCATCTTTGGCGCTTGCGCTCGGCCTTTCGGATGTCGTCCAGCACTATGCGGGCGGCATGCACCTCGACATGATCTTCATCGACGAGGGCTTCGGCTCGCTCGACAGCGAGACGCTGGATGTCGCCATTCGCGCCCTGCTCGAGGTGCAGCAGGAGGGGGGACGACTCGTCGCCATCATCTCGCACGTAGAGGAGCTGCGCGCACGCATTCCCGTGCATCTTGAGGTCATGCGCACGGCAAACGGCAGCAGGGCGCGCTTTACACAGGGCGGAGCGGAGGCATTATGACGGCAGGACTGGAGTTCATCATCGGGCGCGCGGGCACGGGCAAGACACACGCCTGTCTTGCGGCGATGACGGAGGCACTGATGCGCGAGCCGCTCGGCAGACAGCGCATCCTCCTCGTGCCGGAGCATATGACCTATGCAGCAGAGCGCGCATTGGCAGAGACCCTGACGGACAGCGCGGGCTTTTTGCAGGCCTATGTGTTCGGTTTTCGCCGCCTTGCGCGACAGGTTCTCCTTGAGACCGGCGGTGCGCATCTGCCGCGCATCAGCGAGATCGGGCGCCGCATCCTGCTCAAGGACATCCTGCTGAAGCACCGGGAGGAGTTCTCCGTCTTTGCGCGCTCCATTACCAAGCGCGGCTTTACAGAGACATTGGGGCGTACCATCGCCGAGCTCAGACGCTACCGCCTGAGCCCCGAGATTCTGCGCGATACTGCCGATCAGAGCGAAGACAGCGCGGGGCGGCTGCCTCAGAAACTAAAGGAACTTGCGCTCATCATGGACGAACTGTCCACGCGCATGGAGGGGCGGCTGACCGATCAGACAGATCGGATGGAGCGCCTTGCACAGCAGCTTGCGGATGCGTCCTTTCTACGCGGCGCTGAAATCTGGGTCGACGGATTCGATTTTTTCAATCCGCAGGAGCTGGCTGTCTTTCGCGCGCTCTTTCAGACAGTAGATATGATTCACGTCAGCCTGACGATGGACGGGCGGCGTGATGGCGACCGCGTGCGTACGAATTTGCCCGAAAACACATTGGACACGGGTCTCTTTGCACGCAGCTATCAGACCATGCACGCGCTGACGGAGATTCTCACGGAGCTCGCTCCGTCTGCCGCTCCCACCATCCGACTGATGCAGGAACAACACCGCGCGCAGAGTGACGCGCTCAGAGCGGTCGAGGCGAAGCTGTTCGGTCACGAGCGCCTTGCCCCTGTCACAGACAATGCGCTGAGACTCGTGGAGGCTGCGAATCCTCGCCTCGAAGCGGAATCCGTGGCGGCGGATATCCTCCGCCTCGCACGCGAAAAAGAGTACCGCTATCGCGAGATTGCGGTACTCGTGCGCGATATAGATACCTACGGTGAACTCCTGACGCAGGCATTGACGGACTGTGGGATTCCATGCTATCTGGACGCAAAACGTCCCAGCACGCATCACCCGCTCGCCGAACTGCTGCGCGCTGCAGCACAGACAGCGTGGCGTGGCTGGGGCTATGACAGCGTATTCCGTGCGCTGCGGACAGGATTCTTCCCCGTCACAGCGGACGCGGCGGAGTGCGCGGAGGAAGAAGACGCGCTCTTTGACTGCGGCGACTGGCAGGAAGCCGTGGATCGGCTCGAGAATTACTGCATTGCGTTTGGCATCCGTACCGAGCGTCAGTGGACGATGACGGACGAGTGGAATTTCGTCCGTCGCGCAATCCCTGACGAGGAGAGCGGAACGGAGCAGAACGTCCTGCGCATTGCGGAGGAGATCGCCCTTGACGCCATGCGCAGACGCATTGCCGCACCGCTCTCCATCCTGACGCAGTACCTTTCGAGCGAGCAGAGCACGTCATATGAGCGCACGCGCGCACTCTACGACTTCCTCGATCAGCTGGGGGCGCAGCAGATCCTCGATGCGTGGCGGACAGCGGCAGATGCGGAGGGGCGTCTCGCGGATGCAGCAGCGCATCGTCAGATCTGGGCTTCCTGCATGACGCTCTTCGAGCAGCTTGTCGAGATCAGCGGTGAGCAGGAGATCTCCGCCCGTGACTTCGAGGAGCTGCTGGGAGACGGATTGGATGCGCTCGAAATCGCATTGATTCCCCCGGGGCTCGATCATGTGACGCTTTCCTCTTTCGATCAGAACAGCCTCGCAGGCATCCGCGCCGTCTATATCGTGGGCGCCAATGCGGGCATCATGCCGCGCGCCGCAGCGCCGCAGGGCGTATTGTCGGACGCAGACCGCCTGTCCATACGTGAATCGCTCGCCGATACGCCGTATATGATCTTCGGCGGCACACAGGAGCAGACGTTTCTCGAACGCTATCAGCTCTATCGCGGCTTCACGGAGGCGCGTGAATACCTGTGGGTCTCCTATGCGCTTTCCTCTGTCGACGGCACTGCGCTCGCACCTTCGCCGCTCCTGGCACGTCTGCGCATGATAGCGCCGGAGGTGCTCTCGATACCGCTTGCAATGGTACAGCGGCAGGACGATCTCGTCCTGTCTGCGCCGCACCCGATGCTTTCGTCGCTTTCGGGCGCATTGCTGGGGCAGAAGGAGCTGGGGGAAATGCGCCCCCTGTGGCAGGATGTCTACAACTGGATGCGCAGCGATCCCACCATGCACCCGCTCCTTCGCCTGATGGTGCGCGGGCTGTTTGCCGCGCCGCGCGAGGACTTTCTTTCTGCCGCTATTGCAGCGGAGCTGTACGCGCGCAATGGGCGGATCAGCGGCAGCACGACCCGACTCGAGACCTTCCGTCAGTGTCCGTTTCGCCACTTTGCGAGATACGGGCTTGGTCTGCGCGAGCGCGATGTCTATGAGTTCCAGAGCAGCGATTTCGGAACCCTCCTGCATGAGATTCTGCATGGATACGGCGAGTGGGTACGCACAGAGCATGCAAATGACTGGGTCGCAGCGGAGGCAGGCGGCGCGGCGCAGATTGACGCGCTGCTGCAAGGTCTCATACCGAAGATACGGAGCGCCGTCCTCATGAGTAGCGCCGGCTACCGCCACCGCCTCGAGCGGATACGCAGCACCGCGCAGCAAGTCATCCGCCATCTCACCTCGTGGGCGAGGACATCCTCCTTTCATCCCCACCGATTTGAGCTCAGCTTCGGACGCCGCAGCGACGGGGTCAAGGTGGCGGACTTCCCGCTCTCTAACGGCATGACCCTGTCCCTGCGCGGCCAGATTGACCGATTCGACGTGACGAGGGACATGGACTACTACCTCGTCCTCGACTACAAGACGGGCGGGACATCACTCCTTTTGCCAGAGATTCGGCACGGGCTGAAAATGCAGCTGCTCCTCTATCTTTTCGTCGTGCGCTCTCTGCTCGATGGCAGCAGCATTCCTGCCGGCATGCTCTATGTGCCTGCGGTGAATCCCGTTGTGCCGAACGACAAGCGTCTGGATGACGAGAGCCTGCAAAAGAAAATCGCGGCCGCAATGGTACTCACAGGCCTCCTGATCAAAGACGAGAAGATTGTGAAGCAGATTGACGCGATGGGCGAACATCTCTGCATATCGTTCAACAAGGACAGCAGCTTTTCCAAGAACTCGGAGAAGCACATTCACTCACAGGAGGAGTTCGAGCAGCTTCTCGCATATCTGCCAAAGCTCGTATGTGAGACAGCCGAGGAGATACTGCGGGGGAACATACAGGTTGCGCCCTATCGCTTCAACGAGCGCAATGCCTGTACCTTCTGTACCTATCGCGCCGTCTGCGCGTTCGAGCCGGAACTCGGGCGGGGCGATGTCTACCGTGATATTGCAGACAATGGGCAGGCGGCGATGGAGGAAATCGCACAGATCGTATGCGGGGAGGTGAAATCCGATGGCACAGATGACATTTACGGCAGATCAGAAAAAGGCGATTGAAACCCACGGACAGAATATCCTCGTGGCGGCAGCGGCAGGCTCCGGAAAGACGCGCGTCCTTGTGGAGCGCATCATCTCTCAGGTGCGCAGCGGCACACTCTCGCTTGACCGCGTCCTCGTCCTCACCTTTACTAAGGCGGCGGCATCAGAGATGCGGGAGCGCATCGAGGCGGCGCTCAACGAGGAGATTGCCGCACTTGCTGCGGGCGGCGTCTCCGCATCCGACCTTCATCAGCGCATCGGCGCGCTCGAACGTCAGCGCGTCCTGCTCACAGGGGCGGACATCTCGACCTTTCATTCCTTCTGTCAGCGTCTGATTCAGTCGCATATCGACGCGACCGACATCCCGCCGAACTTCCGCATTGCGAGCGAGCAGGAGATCAGCCTTCTGAAAAACAAGGTCGTGGAAGATCTGCTCGAAGAGGAGTATCAACGTGCCGAGAACGGCGATGCGGACGGATTTCTTGCCTTTTCCGACGCCTATGGCGGGCTCAGGGGCGATGACGAGCAGCTGCAAGGGGACATTCTCGCCCTCCATGCCTTTTCGCTCAGTCAGCCCTCACCCGAGACATGGCTGCGGGCACAGGGGCAGGAGAGTGCGGATACGCCATATTGGGCGCGCAGCGGCTTTTCCATGCTTGCGGATGAGCTGAAGCAAGCTCTCTCGCAGCTGTGCGCGGACTATGCTGAGGCAGAGGTGCTCCTCTGTGCAGGGGATGCAAATTTGCGTGCGGCGGCTGCGAAATGTATCGATGTGCTCGCGGGCAATCGGGAGATTTACGAGGCGCTCCGTTCCTCACTCGATCACTTCCTGCACGCAGAGGATGAAGGCGCATGGGAAACATTTCTGACGGAGGCATCCGCAGCAAAGAAGCAGCGAAAAAGCATTCCGCGCAAGGCGGTCGAAGACTGCGATGCCGCAGTCGGCGCGCGTCTAAAAAAGCTGACGGAGAAAATTCACGGCGCGTGGGACGGCTCGATCGGACAGCTTCCCGCAACGGCGGATGAACTCTGTGAGACGGAAAACCGCGCGAATGCATCAATCCGTCAATATGCACGCCTGACAACAGCCTTTCACAAGGCGTTTCAAAAGGAAAAACTGCAGCGCGGCATCCTTGACTTCGGCGACCTCGAACACACAGCGCTTGCGCTCCTCTGCGCGCAGCCCGCGCTCCTGCAGGAGAACCCGACCACCGCCATGCCGACGGAGATTGCAGAGGAGCTGCGCAGACATTACGACGCAATCATGGTGGACGAGTATCAGGATACGAACGGCTTGCAGGAGGGCATCCTGAGTCAGATCGCACGAGACGCGAACCGCTTCATCGTCGGCGATGTGAAGCAGAGCATCTACCGATTCCGCCTTGCCGATCCCGCCCTCTTTCAGGCGACCTATCGGAAGTATCGCACGAATGGGGCGGACGGGACACTCATCACCATGTCCGAGAACTTCCGCAGCCGTGCCGAGGTGCTTGAACCCATCAACGAGATATTCTCCCAAATCATGAGCGAGGAGGCAGTTTCCATCGTCTATGACGAGGCTGCGCGGCTGAATCCCGGTCGGACATTCGATGATCTGACGCAGGGGAAATCACTCGCGGAGCCGCTTGAAATCGACCTCCTTCGTGCCGATTACTCCGCCTCGGAGGATGAGGAGGCAGAGGAGGAGCGCAAGGCATTCGAGGTCGAGGCGCATGTCATTGCGCGACGTATCGACGAACTGAAATCGGAGGGCTATGTCCTGCAGAACGGGGAGCCGCTGCGCAACAGGGACATCGTGATCCTCCTGCGCGGGGCGAAGGGGCGCGCAGGGCTTTTGCTCGACGCCTTGCGCGAGCGGAACATCCCCGCCTATGCGGATGATACAGCGGGCTACTTCGAGGCGAGCGAGATTCGCATGATCTTCTCCCTCCTCGCCGTCCTCGACAATGCGCGTCAGGACACCCCGCTCGCCGCTGTGCTCACCTCGCCGATGATCGGTCTCACGATGGCGCAGATGGCGGAGCTGCGCGTGCGCACGCCGAGCGGCAGCATCTACGATATGCTCACGGGCGCGGCGGGGGATGAAGCGGCCGAGAACGCATTGGAGCGCATTCGCCGCTGGCGCCGCCATGCGCTGACCCACAGCGTTCCCGAACTGCTCTGGGCGCTCTACCGCGAGACGGGATACTATGACTATGTCGGCACGCTCCCCGGCGGCACGCTGCGTCAGGCGAATCTGCGTATGCTCATCGACCGCGCCGCCGACTTCGAGCGGACGAACGAGCGCGGATTGTTCCGCTTCCTGCGCTACATCGACGCACTGAAACGCCGCAGCACGGACCTCTCCGTTGCCCGAACCCTCGGCGAGAGTGAGGATGTCGTGCGCATCATGACGATCCACAGGAGCAAGGGGCTGGAGTTCCCCGTTGTCTTCCTCGCCAATATTGCGGGCACATTCAACACACAGGACACGAAGGGCGACCTCCTCTATCACGCACATGAGGGAATCGGACTGCGCGTCTCTGAGAATACGGCAGCAGGGCGACAGAAATACGATACCTTGGCAAGGAGGAAGGTCAGGAACATCATTCAGCGTGAGTCCATCGCGGAGGAAATGCGCATCCTCTACGTCGCTATGACGCGCGCACAGGAAAAGCTAATCTTGACGGGAACGCTCAGCATCACGCGCACGGGCAGGGATGCACTGGAGCAGCTGCGCACCTTCTGTCTGAGATACGCACAGACGCAGGAGCAGCAGTTTCCCGCATCTGCCGTCCTCTCAGCGAAATGCTATCTCGACTGGATTGCACTCGCACTTATGCGTCACCCCGACGGCACGCCGCTGTTCGAAGATGAGGACGAAATTGTCCATCGTCAGCCGTCACATCCGCAGGCACGCTTCCATGTGAGGATTCTGGACGAGAGTGTCCGTGTCGCTCAGACAGAGGCGCAGGAGGCGACGGATGACATCCTCTCCGCAGTCCGTGCGGATAAGCCGCTGCCGAGCGGCGGAGAGGCAGAGCGCGTTGCAGCCGTGCTGGACTGGACATACGACCTGCGCGGCACAGCGCATATCCACGCCAAGACCAGTGTGACCGAGCTGAAGCGGCAGCAGACGGCAGAGGAAGAACTGCCTGCACCGTTCCTGCCCGCCGTCGGCGCTGCCGAAGTGCAGCCGGAGTGGGAAATGCCGCGTTTCCTGCGCGCGGCGGAGAGGGAGCAGCTGACACCGATGGAGCGCGGCACAGCAATGCACACCGTCATGCAGCAGCTCGATCTCGATCATGCGGAGAATATCGCTGCCATCGCGGCGCAGGCAGATGAACTCCTGACGAAGGGCATTCTCACGGAGGCGGAGCGCAGGAGCATCGATGTCACGAAGATCTGGAAATTTGCATCGTCGTCCCTTGGGCGGCGTATGCGCACGGCAAAGGCGGTCTACCGTGAGCTGCCGTTTGGGCGGCTGCTCCCTGCGCAGCGCTACTATGAGGAGGCGACAGATACATCCGATCGGATCTTCCTGCAAGGCATCATCGACGTACTCTTCGAGGACGAACACGGCGACTACATCCTGCTCGACTACAAGACGGATCGCGGGATTCCTGCTGCCACTGCGCGCAAGCGCTACCAGTTCCAGATAGACCTCTACTGTGACGCCGTGGAGACCATCCTGCACAAGGCGGTCAAGGAACGCTATCTCTTCCTGCTCGATACGGGCATAGAGGTAAAAATGTAGGATACGGAGGTTTTTTCTTGAACCATTGGAATCTGTATGATGAAATCATTGTCGGACTACCCAACGATGTTCGGATTGATGACTATGCTGTCGGACGACCATGGACGTATGTGCGTGTAGGGGGACTAGTGGGTATTTGCATGACGATTCCGGCGTACACGCGCCCACGTCTGCGCAAGGAGAGCTTTCTCGGCTGCTCCCTGCGCGAAGCGGGGGAGTATGTGCGGTTCTGGCAGGGACAGGAGGCGTCCATTTCCGCCGCAGCGATCAATGTATATTACAATCAACCGAGCAAGGTACAGGAAATGCAGGGATTTCACGGAGGTGATGCCTCTGCTGAAACGCTCGAGGAGCGCAAAAAACTCGAGGCATACGCCATGTATACGGAGCGCATTCGCGGAAAGAAGGTTGACGTCATCGGGCATTTCCCAAATTTCCAAAAGAAATGGGAATCCATCTGTGAACTCTCGATTCTCGAGATGCAGCCGGAGTGGGGCGACTATCCCGCAAAAGCGGCGGAGGTTCTCTTGCCGCAGCAGGATTTTGCCTTTATGACGGGGACAACCTTTGCCAACAAAACCATGCCACGTCTCTTGGAACTGTCCAAAGATGCTGTCACTGTGTTGGTTGATCCCTCCGTGCCCATGCACCCATGCCTATTTAA